>CAYPHO010000038.1:1776-16237 GCA_964410245.1 uncultured Treponemataceae bacterium
CCCTGCCCGCAGGGCGTAGTCATGCCCGAGGTCTTCGGCTGCTACGACTCGGCCGCGATGTTCGATTCGCGAGCCGCGTCCGGCTCGTGGTACAAGAGCGGGATCATGGGCGCGGGGCACGGCGCCGACCGCTGCGTCCGCTGCGGGGAATGCCTTCCCAAGTGCCCGCAGAAGATCGACATCCCGGAAAGGCTCGCCGAGGCGCACGAGTTCCTGGCAGGCGGTTGAAGGCGCGAAGAGCGCGCCTTGGCGGCCGCTAAACTCGCCGGCGCTAAACGCGCGGCCGACGGGCGTGATAGACTCCTCCGCATGGATTACGTCGATCCCCTCGTCATGGAGTACGATGTCCGCGGCTACGATTGCGGCTACGGCGGGCCCCTGCGTCCCTTCGCGATAGCCAACTTCCTGCAGGAGGCGGCCGGGGCCCACGCGATCGCCCTCGGCGTCGGCATCCCCGAGCTCCTCGCGCGGGGCATGACCTGGATGCTCTCCCGCGTCGATATCCGCGTCGACGAGAGCGCGCGCGAGGGGGAGCGGATCTCGGTCTCTACGTGGCCCGCGGGAATAGAGCGGCTCTTCGCGCTGCGCGACTTCGTCATGACCGGCTCGGACGGCCGCGTCCTCGCGCGCGCGGTCTACGCCTACCTCGTGGTCGACGCGGGGGCCCGGAAGCTGGCGCGCCCGCAGGCCGTCTTCGGCGACCGCGACCTGCGGGGCCGCGACGGCCACCCGATCGAGGGCTACCGCTTCGACGTCCCGGAGGCGGCGGGGATGGAGAGCTCGTTCGCGCAACGCGCTTGGGGCAGGCACATCGACCTGAACGGCCACGCGAACAACGCCCACATCCTCGACTGGCTCGCGGACTCCAGCCCGCCCGGGCTCCGCGAGGGCAGGCGGCTGTCGGCCCTGCGCGCCGAGTTCAAGGCCGAGGTCGTCTCGGGCGACGAGCTCCGGGCCTCCTGGGCCGAGGCCGACGCCGCCGGGGCGGGCCTCGGGGCGGGCGATAAGGCCTTCGCGTCGGTATTGTCGAGGGACGGGGCCCCGGTCGCCCGCGCGCTGGCCGCCTGGGCCTAGGCCGGCGGCGCGGCGGGCTAGTCTAGATCCCTGTCGTCGTTGATCAGGTACTTGGCCGCGACGGCCTGGACCGTAACCGCGGAGGGCCTTCCCTCCATGATCGCGTGCAGGGCCTCGAGGTCGCTCTTCCAGACGATGTCGCCGGGCGCCAGAAGATAGATGCTCCCCTCCTCGAAGGCCGGGGACAGCTTGCCGTCCTTGAAGTAGAAGTGCGTGTCGCACTGGACCGACTCGAAGGTCCTCATGCGCGGCGGGATGTCGACCGGCTTGAACCAGAGCTTGATTTCCCGCTCGGCGTCGGCCGCGTTGGCGGATGCGTGGATCAGGTTGTCCATCCGGTCGCCCAGGGCCTTCCCCTCCTCGGTTCCCAGGTTGACGACGGTGCCCAGGGCGCGGATGGTGCCCGGCTTCTCGTCGCGGGCCTTGTGCGGATTGGTGGGGCCGACGATGTCGCGGATCTTCTGGATCGCGTTGGGACCCGAGTAGACGAAGGCCACGACGCGCCGCTTCTCGGGATTCTCGGGATAGTGGATCTTGCCCTGGATGTAGTCCAGGAGCGAGTCGAAGAAGCCCTTCCCCTTATGCTCGGCGTAGTGCTCCTCCGCGAGCATCCTGCTGACGTGCACGATCTTGGATCCGGCGAAGCGGAGGCCGGTGTTGATCTCCGACAGCAGCGATAGCACGTAACCCGTCAGGGAGTTCTTCAGGGCGTCGGGCTTGATCAGGACGAGTGTCTGCTCTATGTCGTTGGTTTTCATATCCATCTCGTAATTCCAATCATATTGGCAAGATGGCTTCTTTAGCAAGGCTGGACGATTTACCTATGGCCACCCGGCCAATCTAGGCATATGCGCGGATCGATCGTGACAAAAAGGGGAAAAGCGTCATGTAATACTCCCTGGCGAGGCGGTGTCCCGAGGCGGCCGGTATCGCGCCGCTGAATTCCCGCGGCGGCCCGCCTCCTCGGCCCTCGAGACTTGATAGTCCTGCATCGCCGCGAAGGTCGCGAGGAGCCTCTTCTTGTCCGGATAGCGCTCGAGGCCGGCCTCCTCGAGCGCGATGAGGAGCTCGTGGATCGCCTCGATCGTCGACAGGCACTCGGGCCGCGGCTGCCGCTTGATGATCCAGCGGCTTTTCTCGCTCGGCGAGATTCCCAGCCGGGGAAGCGCGGCGATCCTCGGGCTGCCCCGGAGCACGGCCTTCGCGCAGGACCAGGTCGCGTCGACCAGGAAGACCGCCAGCCGCCGGCCCCCGGCCTCGCGGGCCAGGCGCTCTCTACCCTCGGGCGACGAGAGGTCGAGCGAGAGCGGGCCCGGGTAGAGCAAGGCCGGGTAGATCGATCTCTCGTCCAGCAGGGCGCGGACCCTCGGGTGCCCGTCGAGCATGACGCCCGGGATGATCTCGGACTCGGCCAAGTGGAGAGAGGCCATCCGGCCCGTGCCGCTTCGCTCCCTCCTGTACTCCTTGGGATGCATCAGGATCTCGATGCGGGTCCGCGTCGCCATGGGCGGCTCGGCCGGGCAAAGGCAGGCCTGTTTCGGGCGCATGCAGCGAAGGCAGGTCTCTCGGCTCATGTACGGCGACTATACACTATTGCAATCCACCCGGCGGTCCATATCCTTTTGTAGCGGGGGGTATCCGATGGGCAGGGGTAAAAAGATCGTCGATACCGATCTCGTCGTCGATGAGGCGGTGGCCCTCATCGAGGAGGGCGGCGTCGAGGAATTCTCGACCCGGCGCCTCGCGAGCCGGCTGGGCATCTCGGCCATGACCCTCTACAACTATTACACGAACCGGGACGCCATTCTCGCCGCCGCCCTGGCTAAGGGCCTTCGCATGCTGTGGGAGGGCCTGCCGGGGCAGATCGAGGCGCTGCGGTCGGAGGGAGCCAATCCCTTGGGCGCCTTCCGGGTCTTCGCGAACCGTCTCTTATCCTTCGCGCTCGAGCGGCCCCGGCTCTGCCGCTTCGTGCTGTCGGGAGGGGCCGGGGGCACGGCGAGCGTCGGCGCCGGGCAGGTGGTCGAGAGCCTCCTGGCCTTCGCCGAGAGTTCCGGGGGCGCGGACCACGGCTGGCTCGAGCACCTTCGGCGCCATATCTTCCTCTTCGAGACGCTCGCCGACTCCCTGGCCATGAAGGTAGTCGCCGGCTCGGTCAGTCCCGAGGAGTACCGGGAGCTCGCCGACGAGGGCTATCAGCTCCTCCTGAGCACCCACGAGGACGGGATGGCCCAGGCGGCTCAGTCCTCGACGTAGACGCGGGGCACGCGCTCGGAGATCATGCAAGTCAGCTCGTAGGGGATCGTGCCCATCAGCTCGCAGAGCTCCTCGCCGGGCAATGATCGCCCGTCCCTCTCGCCGAAGAGGAGGACTTCCTCGCCCACGCCCTCGCGGCCCCCGGGCCCCAGGTCGACCATGAGCTGGTCCATGCAGATCCGGCCGACGATGGGGACGCGGCGCCCGGCGACCAGCGCCGCGCCGCGGTTCGAGAGCGAGCGGCTGTAGCCGTCCCCGTATCCGATCGGTACCGTCGCGACCCGCGTGTCCTCCGGGGCCGTCCATATTCCCCCGTAGCTGACCCGCGCGCCCGCGCGAACCGTCTTCGCGAAGGCGATCCTCGAGACGAGGCGCATCACCGGCTCGAGCCCGATCGTCGCCTTCTCGGAGACTTCGTAGCCGTAGAGGAAGATGCCGGGCCTGACCATGTCGAAGCGCGCGTCCGGCATCGACGCCAGGGCGCCCGAATTGGCGATGTGGGCGATCGCGGGCTTCCTTCCCCGGGACGACAGCAGGGCGAGGACTTCCTTGAATCGCGCGAGCTGCAGGCGCGCGAATTCGAGGTCGCAGTCCGAGGTCGCGAAGTGCGAGTAGACGCCGACTATCTCGAGGCCGGCCAGATCGTAGGCCGCGTCGAGGAAGGGCTCGACCGAGTACCAGTGCTCGCCCAGCCGCTCCATGCCCGTGTCGATCTTCAGGTGGACGCGGGCGCGCTTGCCGCTTCCCGCCGCCGCCCGGGACGCCGCGGCCGCCTTCTCGGCCGAGGGGATCGTGAACTCGATATTCGCCTCGATGAGCTCGCCCATGACCGCGTCGGGAGGCGATCCCAGGACCAGGATGGGCGCGGCGATCCCGGCCTCGCGCAGGGCCAGGGCCTCCTCGGCGATCGCGACCCCGAGGTAGTCCGCCCCGCGCTCCAGCATCTCGAAGGCGACGCGCGGCGAGCCGTGGCCGTAGGCGTTCGCCTTGACCACGCCCATGAGCTTGACGCCCGCGCCCGCCAGCTTCCGCGCCCGCTCTATGTTGCGCCCCAGCGCACCGAGCCGTATCTCGGCCCTGGTCGGCCTGATGGAATCGCCGCTCATTATTTCCTGGCCAGCTCTTTCGACCGCTTCGCCGCCCGCTCGACCGCATGGATCAAGGCCGGGCGCAGACCGTCCTCCTCGAGGGCGCAGAGGCCCTCGACCGTCGTGCCCGCGGGCGTGGTCACCATGTCCTTGAGCTTGGCCGGGTGCTCGCCGCTGACGAGCACCGATCTCGCGGCGCCCAGGACGGTCTGGGCCGCCAGCTCCAGGGCGACGGCGCGGGGCAGGCCCAGCTTCAGGCCCCCGTCGGCCAGGGCCTCTATCACGACGTAGATATAGGCCGGTCCCGAGCCCGAGAGGCCCGTGACCGCGTCCATGTGGCGCTCCTCGAGGACCAGGGCCCGGCCCACCGATCGGAACAGCTCGGCGGCCCATTCCAGGTCGGCCTCGCCGACGGCGGAACCGGGCGAGAGGACGGTCATGCTCTCGCCGATGGCGGCGGCCATGTTGGGCATGGTCCTGATTACCGGGGTTCCCTTCGGGACCTTCGCCTCCAGTATATCGAGGGCGGTCCCGGCGACCGTCGAGATGAGGAGCTTCTTTGGGCCGAGCTCGGCCCTGATCCCGTCGAGCGCCGCGTCGACGTCCTTCGGCTTGACCGACAGGATGACGGCGTCCGATGCGCGGACGGCTTCGGCGTTGTCGGCCGTCGTCCGGAAGCCCTTCGCCGCGAGCTCGGCCCGCCGCGGCTCGATGCCGTCCGCGAGGATCATGTCGGCCTTCTCGACGAAGCCCCTCGCCGCGACGCCGGAGGCTATCGCCTCGCCGAGCTTCCCCGAGCCGATTATCCCGAGCTTCTTTCCCATCGCCGCCTCCGGCGCGAGTATACCGCGGCGCGAGGAGGCTATACTATGCCTATGAAGCTATTTACCGGCGGCGAAGGCGAGATCGCGCGCATCCGCGCCGAGGCCGAGGCGATTTTCCGCGCGGGCCTCGAGGCGGCCGATCCCGAGGAGCTCGTCAAGCGCGCTCTCGTGCTGGAGCCTCCCCGGGCGGCTTCCCCGGCCGGGGACCTCGTCGTCGGCGTCGGCCAGGGCGCGACCGCGAGCGTGGCGCGCTACCGGCTCTGCGATTACGACCGGATCGTCGTCGCGGGCTTCGGCAAGGCCTCGGCGGCCATGGCCCGCGGGCTCTCCTCCGTCCTGGGCGATCGCGTCGAGCGCGGCCTCCTGGTCGTCAAGGATCCGGCCGAACGCGCGCCCTCCGGCTTCGGGCTCATCGCGTCCTCGCACCCGGCGCCGGACGAGCGCTCGGTCCGCGCCGCCCGGGAAGTACTGGCCCTCGGCGAGGGGATGGACGAGCGGAGCCTCGCGATCGTCCTCGTGTCCGGCGGCGGCTCGTCCCTGCTTTGCGCCCCGATCGAGGGAATCTCGCTCGAGGACAAGGCGCGGACGACTCGGCTCCTCCTCGGCTGCGGCGCCCCGATCCAAGAAGTGAATTGCGTCAGGAAGCACCTGTCGGCCGTCAAGGGCGGCCGCCTCGCGAAGGCCCTCAGCCCCGCGACGGTCCTTACCCTGGTCTTGTCCGACGTGGTGGGCGACGAGCTCGACGCCATAGCCTCGGGGCCGACCGTGCCCGACCCGACGACCTGGGCCCAGGCCCTCGCCGTCGTCCGCCGGCGGGGCATCGAGGCCGAGCTGCCTCACGCGGTCGCCGAGGCGCTGAAGCGCGGCGCCGCCGGCCTCCTCCCCGAGACGCCGAAACCCGGAGACCCCGCCTTCGAGCGCTCGAGCGCCTTCATCCTGGGATCGAACGCGCTGTCGCTCGCGGCCGCCGAGAAGAAGGCCCTCTCGCTCGGCTACGAGACCCTCGCGCTGAGCTCCCGGCTGACCGGCGAGGCGCGCGAGGCGGCGCAGTTCCTCCTCGGCATCGGAAAGGATATCCGCGCGCGATCGCGCCCGATCGCGCCGCCCGCCTGCCTCCTGTGCGGCGGAGAGACCACGGTCACCATTCGCGGGGAAGGGAAGGGCGGTCGCAACCAGGAACTCGCCTTGGCCTTCTTGGTCGGTGCCCTCCGCAGTCCCTCCGATACCGAGGGATTGTTCCTGCTCTCGGCCTCGACCGACGGGGGAGATGGACCGACCGACGCGGCCGGCGCCTTCGCGGATTCCGCGGCGATAAGCGCCGCGAGGAAGGCCGGAATCGACGCCGAAGACTTCCTCGATCGGAATGATTCGTATCGATATTTTGAAATGGCACAATCACTTTTCAAAACGGGACCGACGGGAACCAATGTCTGCGACTTACAAATCCTACTCATTCCACGGATTCATCCCGAGGATCTTGCGCAAATGTAGGTTTTCAGTAAGAATAGACCATGCGCGACGAACGTCAGGCCCTTTTGATTCCAGATCCCTCGGATCTACCCGTGTTTTTCGAGGCTTCTAGACTTCTAGGTAGGCATGCCGACCTGACCGAGGCCATGGCCCCCTTGCTCGCCCTCCTTGAGGATCAAGGCGGGCTCAAGGGCGGGATCGCTGCCTTGTCCGATGCCGAGGACGGCTACGGCGACGTGCGGATCGTCGCGGTCGCCGACCCCGTCGACGCCGCCCAGAACGGCAAGAGGGTAGCCCTCGGCGAGGGATTGCTCGGGAAGGCCTTGGCCGCGGAGTCCGCGATCTTCGACGGCGAGTCCTTCGCCGTGCCCGTGGTTTCCGGCGGTTCGGCCGCCGGCGCCCTGTCCTTCGCCCGGGCTACCCGCGAGAGGGATACCGCCTTGGCCCTGGCCGCCGGCGTGGCCGCCCTGGTGTCCGAGGCCCTCGGCCTCAGGCGGAGGCTCATCCGCGAGTCCCAGGTGGACGAGAGCTCGGTCGCGGGAAGGGCCCTGCCCCTGGCCGCGGAAAACGCATGCCCTCCCGACGAGGGTTGGGCCCCCGCGACCATCGTCGGCCGCTCGGCCCCGATGCGCGAGCTCTTCGCCATGATGGACCGCGTCGCCTCGACCGAGACGACCGTCCTTATCTCGGGCGAGAGCGGCACGGGCAAGGAGCTCGTGGCCCGCGCCCTGCACGAGCGCTCGCGGCGGGCGCGCAAGTCCTTCGTCGCCGTCAACTGCGCGGCCCTCCCGGAATCGGTCATCGAGAGCGAGCTCTTCGGGCACGAGAAGGGCAGCTTTACCGGCGCGCAGGAGATGCGGCGCGGCCGCTTCGAGCTCGCCGACGGGGGCACGCTCTTCCTCGACGAGATCGGCGAGCTATCGCTCGCGGTGCAGGCCAAGCTCCTGCGCGTGATCCAGGAAGGCGAGTTCCAGCGCGTCGGCGGCTCGGCCACCCTGAGCGCCGACGTCCGCGTGATCGCCGCCACGAACCGCGACCTCGAGAAGGAGGTCTCGGAGGGGAGATTCCGCTCGGACCTCTTCTGGCGGCTCAACGTCTTCCCGCTCAAGGTCCCCGCCCTCCGAGAGCGGCGCTCGGACATCGTCCTCCTGGCCGACCACTTCGCCGAGAAGCACGGCCGCAGGGCGGGTAAGCCCATCCTGCGAATCTCGAGCCCCGCCATCGACCTCTTCATGAGCTATCATTGGCCGGGCAATGTCCGGGAGCTGGAAAACTGCATCGAGCGGGCGATCATCCTGTCGACCGACTCGGTCATCCATTCCTACCACCTCCCGCCGAGCCTCCAGTCGGCGGACTCTACCGGCACCGCGCCGGGCTCTACCCTCGACGCCGCCCTCGCCCGACTGGAGCGCGAGCTCCTGGTCGAGTCGATGAAGATGTGCCGAGGGAATTCCGCCGCCGCGGCACGCCGCCTCGGTATAACGGAGAGGCGCATGGGGCTTGCCTTACACAGGTACGGCATCGATTGGCGTCGATTTCGTACGTCGATGTAGAATGTTTATTGAATACTACGAAAACGTGGGAAGACGCTTCCTGAGTGAGTCTCGATGAACTATCTCGTATATGCAATTAAGTCTTTTTATTGAATGGCATGATATCTGCTATATAAATACTAACGTTACCTCATGTGGAGGAGTGCATCATGTCGAGTTCCTATGAGCTGAAGCCAACCAATCTATCCGATCTGTACGGAGCGAATTGCTTCTCGAACGCGGTCATGCGCGAGCGCCTGCCCAAGAGCATTTATTCCGAGATGCTCAAGGTCCAGTCCGGAGCCCGCGAGTTGACCCTCGAAATCGCCGAGGTCGTAGCCAGCGCCATGCGCGACTGGGCCCTCGAGCGCGGCGCTACCCACTTTACCCACTGGTTCCATCCCTTGTCGGGCATCTCCGCCGAGAAGCACGACTCCTTCATCTCCCCCACGGGCGACGGCAGGATCCTCATCGAGTTCTCCGGCAAGGAGCTCGTGAAGGGCGAGCCCGACGCCTCGTCCTTCCCCTCGGGCGGCCTGCGCGCGACCTTCGAGGCCCGCGGCTACACCGCCTGGGACGTGACCAGCCCCGCCTTCATCAAGAAGTCGGGCGCGACCGTCACGCTCTGCATCCCGACGGCCTTCGTCTCCTACTTCGGCCACGCCCTCGATAAGAAGGTTCCCCTCCTGCGCTCGATCGAGGCGCTGAACCGGCAGGCCCTGCGCGTCCTGCACGCCCTCGGCATGGACGAGGCGAAGCGCGTCACGCCCACGGTCGGCCCCGAACAGGAGTACTTCCTCGTCTCGCGCGAGCTCTACGCCAAGAGGCCCGACCTCATGCTGACCGGGAGGACGGTCTTCGGCTCCATGTCCGCCAAGGGACAGGAGATGGAGGACCACTACTTCGGCGCCATCCCCGAGAAGGTCTCGTCCTTCATGAGCAAGCTCAACGAGGAGCTGTGGAAGATGAGCGTCTCGGCCAAGACCCAGCATAACGAGGTCGCGCCGAACCAGTTCGAGCTCGCCTGCGTGTACTCGACATCGAACGTCGCGGCCGACACGAACCAGCTGGTCATGGAGACGATCAACCAGGTGGCGGCCGCCCACGGCATGGCCGCCCTCCTCCACGAGAAGCCCTTCGCCGGCATCAACGGCTCGGGCAAGCACGTCAACTGGGCCCTGGGCACGGACACGGGCGTCAACCTCCTCGAGCCCGGATCCGACCCCGCGTCGAACGCCCGCTTCCTCCTCTTCGCCACGGCGGTCGTCGAGGCCGTCGACCGCTACGCGCCGCAGATGCGCGCCTCCGTCGCGACCTCGGGGAACGATCTGCGCCTAGGCGGCAACGAGGCCCCGCCCGCGATCATCTCGGTATTCCTGGGCGACGAGCTCTCGGCCGTCCTCGACGCCGCGGCCGACGGCAAGAGCTTCGTGTCCAAGGAGGGCGGGCGCCTCGAGATCGGCGCGGCCTCGCTTCCCAAGCTGCCCCAGGACCTGACCGACCGCAACCGCACCAGCCCCTTCGCCTTCACGGGGAACAAGTTCGAGTTCCGCATGGTCGGCTCCTCGCAGTCCGTCGCTACGCCCTCGGCCGTCCTCAACACCGCCGTCGCCGAGGTGCTCTCGCGCTACGCCGACCGCCTCGAGGCGGCCGCCAAGAAGGGCGCGGACATGGCCGCCGAGGAGCGCGCGATCATCTCCGAGTCCTACAAGGCGCACCGCCGCGTCGTCTTCAACGGCAACGGCTACGCTGAGGAATGGCACCGCGAGGCCGAGCGCCGCGGCCTGCCCCGCTTCCGCGCCGCGGTCGAGGTCATCCCCGAGTTCGCCTCGAAGGCCGGCGTCGAGCTCTTCACCCGCCACGGCGTCTTCTCGAAGGAAGAGGCCGAGAGCCGCTGCGTGATCTACCTCGAGAAGTACTCCAAGCAGGTGAACATCGAGGCCGGCATCATGGTCGAGATGTGCAAGAGGAGCATCTTCCCGGCGGTCACCGCCTCGGCCGAGGACTTCGCCCGCGCGGCCTCGGCCCTCGCCGCGGTCGGCGCCCAGTCCTCCCCGCAGGAGATGCGCGCCCGCAAGCTCGCCGAGCTGGGCGCCTCCATCGCCGAGGAGACGGACAAGCTGGAAAAGGCCCTCGCCGGGGTCCAGGAGATCGAGGAGCCCTTGGCCGAGGCCCGCGCCTACCGCGAGAGCGTCCTGCCGAGGATGGTCGCCCTGCGCGAGAAGGCGGACGCCGCCGAGAAGCTCGTCGAGCGCGACCGCTGGCCCTACCCGACCTATCAGGAGCTCCTGTTCACCCTTTAGCCTTGGCCTCCTAGGAGGGGCGTCGGGACGCTATGGCCGCGTCTCGGCGCCTCTTCTTTCTTACCGCCTTTCAGCCGACCAGCTCGCGGGCGTAGGGGAAGAGGGCGGGTCCGCCGCCCGTGTGCCAGAAGAGCAGGGTCTCGCCGGGCCTGATCTCTCCCGACTCGATCATTGAGATCATGGCGCCGAATGCCCGGCCCGTGTAGACCGGATCCAGGAGGAGTCCCTCGTAGCCCGCGGCCAGCCTGATGGCGCGGCGCTCGCTCTCTCCGACGACGCCGTATCCCTCGCTCGAGTACTCGCGCCTCAGCTTTATGTCGCCGGCCTTGAATCTCGCCGTGCTTCCGAGGAGCTCGGCGGCCTCGTTCGCGATGCCGCGTATCCGCTCGGCGGCATCGATCTCGCCATCCGCCGCCTTGTCGATCGCGATCGCGGTCAGGGCCAGGTCGAGGCCGTAGAGCCGCGCGCCCAGGGCGAGGCCGGCCTGCGTTCCCCCGGAACTCGAGGCGAAGACGATCCTCGAGGGCTTGGGGCGCATCGAGGCTATCTGGCCGGCGAGCTCCCGGGCCGCGGCGACGAAGCCCAGGGCCCCGAGCGCGCTCGAGCCGCCGTAGGGCACGACGTAGGGCTTTCGACCCTCGCTTCTCAGGCGCTCGGCGATCGCGGGAATGTCCTCGCCCCGCCGCCTCTCGCCGCACCAGTGGATAGTCGCGCCCAAGAGCCGGTCCAGGAGGAGGTTGCCCTCGGGGACGCCTCGCTCGGTCCCGCCCAGGGCGAGGTGGCAGGCGAGTCCCGCCGCCGCGGCCGCGGCCGCGGCTTGCCGGCAGTGGTTCGACTGCGCGGCGCCGCCCGTCACCAGGCAATCGCAGAGCTTCGCCTCCGCGTCGCCCAGCAGGAACTCGAGCTTGCGGACCTTGTTGCCGCCCATCGCGAGCCCCGTCAGGTCGTCGCGCTTTACCAGTATCCGAGGGCCTCCGAGCTTGTCGGAGAGGCGGCCCAGCTCGACGATCGGAGTCGGGAAGATGCCGAGCCTCTTTCTCGGGAAATCGTCCAATTCCATTTGTCCGACTATATCATAGCCGCGGCTTCCGGAGGCGCGCGCGCGATGTTTTCTTCTATATAATGAGTCGATCCACGAGAGGGTTCCCGAAACGAGGCGCGCGGCCCTCGTGCGAGAGCGCGCGCGTGCTATAATCCGCCGAGATGAAGATCCTAAGGATCATCCTTCCCATCGCGGTCATCGCCGGGGCCGCTCTCCTCGTCCTTTACTCGCCGGACATCGCGCCCGAGAAGTACGCCGACCTCGCCACCTTCTTCCGGGTCGAGCGCTCGCGGCAGGGCTTCTCGGGATATTCCGTCGCGGCAGTATCGAAGGGCTCCATACTCTACCTCGACGGCTACGGCAAGGACGGCGGCGGGAACGCCATAGACTCGGGCACGAGGCTCGTCGCTCCGGCCGTCGAGAAGTCCCTGGTGGCGCTGGCCCTGCTCTCGCTCGCCCGGGACGGCGTCGTGGGCCTGGACGATCCGGTCAGGAAGTACCTGCCCTGGTTCGGCTTCGCCGACGGGTCCGGCGGCGAGGTGACCCTGCGGCATCTCGCCGCTCATGCCGCGGGCGTATCGGATACCGCCTTCAACGATCTTCATCCCGAGGCCCCCGACCTGCTCTCGGCCGCCAAGGCGATGACGTCGGTCCGGCCCCGCTTCGCGCCGGGGAAGAGGCTCGCCTACATCGATACGGGTTATCAAGTCCTCGCTCTCGCCATGGAGTCCGCGTCCGGGAAGGATATCGGGAGCCTCGTCGACAGGCGCGTCGTTAAGGTCCTCGGCCTGAAGTCGACCACCATCTCGCCGCTCGAGGCTCCGCCCAGGGGCAACGTCTCCTTTTTCTCCTCGGCCGTGCCCCGCGACGCGAAGTTCCCGCCCTACGGCCCTCCATCGGGCACGACCTCGACCAGCGCGGCGGATATGGGCGCCTATCTCTCCTACCTCCTCGCGCCGGAGAGGTCGAAGCGCGCGGTCCTCCCCGCGAGGACGATACGGTCCGTATTCGAGCCCCTCGTCGAGGGCGTCCCCTACGGCGCCGGATGGTTCCTCCGCGACGAGGAGGGGCGCTCTTTCGCCTATCATGACGGGGCTGTCGGCGGATTCTCCTCGCGCGTCCTCGTCGAGGGCGCCGAGGGGACGGGCATCGCCGTCCTCGCCGCCCAGGGCTCCCTCCTGCAGTCGATGATCTCGCTGCCAGCGCTCACCGACGGGGCGATGCGCATCATCCGCGACGGATCGACGGGGCGGCCCTTCCCCTTGGGCAGGCTCTATATCCTCCTCCTCGTCGTCGCCGCCGTGCACCTCGTCGGCCTCGGCTCCCAGACGGGCGGAGCCCTGGCCTGGGCTAGGGACATCAAGTGCAGGACCGAGGCGAAGGGAACCAGGATCCCGCTCAGGTTCGCGATCCTGCGATCATGGCTCGGGATCGCCCTGCGCGCGGCCATCGCCGTCCTCGCTCCCCTCGCGCTCGGCCTGGCATTCGATCGATCGATCGGCTGGCGCCTCCTGTTCGACCTTGAGCCCGGCGCCGCTGCCTGGTGCCTGTCGGCCTGCTTCTTCGGCGTCGTCCGGAACGTCGCGAGGCTTTCTTGGCTGGGCCGGGCGGGCATACCCAGGGCCATGCGATAATCCAGTTAATTAACCTTCCAACGCTTCACATTCGGCCGCGCCTTCGTTATAGTTCTATTTATGACTTTGGAAATAATCTTAACCGATCCCGAGTGGCCCTACACCAGGGCCAAGACCGCCGTCCTGACAGCCGCGGCTTTCGTAATCAGGGAAGAAGGCCCAAGGGCCGCCACCCTGAAGAACATCGCCTCCAGGGCCGGTATAACCGAGCCCGCGATATTCCGCCACTTCGACGGCGTGGACGGGCTCTTCGAAGGGCTCTTCTCCGTATACGAGCGCATTCGGTCGCGCTTCGACGAGGCTTTCCGCTCCGAGGGCAAGGGCCTTGCCAAGCTCCGCGCGGCAGTCGCGTCCATAGTGGACAATTATGCCGCCAGCGGTGATTTCGCGTACCTGGTCCTTAACGCGCGTCAGGTATTCCGCGAGTATCCCGAGCTCAAGGACAAGATCGCGGAGCGCGACGTCGCCGAGCATAAGAGCGTCCTGGCCTGCATAGAGGAAGGAATCAAGGCCGGTGAAATCCGCGGGGACGTCGATCCCTCTTCCATCGCGGTCGCGCTGACGGGCGGAATCAACTCGATAGTAGCGCTATGGATAGAGTCCGGCTTCGCCTTCGACCTGAAGCAGATCTGCTCGGAGCGCTGGGAGGACGTCGAGCGCCTCGCCGCGACCAAGGTCGGGCCCAAGCCTAGGGAGACGAAGGATTCCTCGGCGGCCAAGGCGCGCTTCGCCGCGATCTTCTCGATGAAGCCGGCCCGCCCCTCGAAGGCGGCGAAGGCCAAGGCGTCAAAGTCCTCCGCCAAGAAGGCGGCGACAGCGAAGAAGGGCGCCGCTAAGCCGGCCGCCGCGAAGGCTTCCGCGGCGAAGAAGGCCCCGAAGGCCAAGCCCGCCGCTTCCAAGAAGGCCGCGGGCAAGGTGGCCGCCCCTAAGAAGAGGCGCTAGCCGAGCTAGGCTCCCTTATGGAAATAAACGAGGCCGCGCTTTCGCGCGGCCTCGTTCGTTTCGCGCGGCGAGCCGCCTAGGATTGGATCGACCAGTCCCGGACGGCCTCGAGGCCGTCGATCGCTGTCGCGCTGGCGCTTCCCCGCGAGCTCGCGGCTAGGAGCCGGGCCGCGAGCTCGCGCCCGGCCCCGACCACCGCGCGCTTGGGCAGGGGATCGGCCTCGTCGATGGCGTCCAGGATGCGCTTCGTCTCTTTCATCGAGAGCGCCGACAGGATGCGGTCGTGGGCCTCGGGCTCC
>CAYPHO010000039.1:0-16041 GCA_964410245.1 uncultured Treponemataceae bacterium
CCCCGGCCATGCACTTCATCGGCCTCTTCTCGGACGGCAACGTCCACTCGCACATCGACCACCTGAAGGCCATGGTCGACCGCTGCGCCGCCGAGGGCGTCAAGGCCGTCCGGGTGCACGTCCTCCTCGACGGCCGCGACGTCGGCGAGCAGAGCGCCCTCGAGTACCTCGAGCCCTTCGAGGCCTTCTTGGCGTCGCATAACGCGAAGGGGCTCGATTACAAGGTCGCCTCGGGCGGCGGCCGGCAATACATCACCATGGACCGCTACGGCGCGAACTGGGATCAGGTCAAGCGCGGCTGGGACTGCCACGTCCTAGGCAAGGGACGGCAGTTCAAGAGCGCCAAGGAGGCCATCGAGGCCTACCGCGCCGAGCAGCCGAACGTCATCGACCAGGACCTCAAGGAGTTCGTGGTCGTAGGCGCGGAGGGCGAGCCGGTCGGGACGATCGAGGACGGCGACGCGGTCGTCTACTTCAACTTCCGGGGCGACCGGGCGCTCGAGATCACCGCCGCCTTCGAGGACGAGAAGTTCGACAAGTTCGACCGCGTTCGCAGGCCCAAGGTCGAGTACGCCGGCATGATGGAGTACGACGGCGACGCCCACGTGCCCAAGCAGTACATCGTCGAGCCGCCCTCGATCGAGCGCACCATGGGCGAGTACCTCGTCGCCTCGAAGGTCAAGCTGCTGGCCATCTCGGAGACCCAGAAGTACGGCCACGTCACCTACTTCTTCAACGGCAACCGTCAGGGCAAGTTCTCGGAGGAGTTCGAGGACTACATCGAGGTGCCCTCCGACCGCGTTCCTTTCGAACAGCGGCCTTGGATGAAGTGCGCCGAGATCACCGACAAGGTTATCGAGGCGATAGAGTCCGGGAAATACGCCTTCATCCGCCTCAACTTCCCCAACGGCGACATGGTCGGCCACACGGGAGTCTACCAGGCGGTCGTCGCCGGGCTCGAGGGCATGGACCTCCAGCTGGGGCGGCTGCGCGCGGCGGTCGAGAAGGCGGGCGGCGTCATGGTCCTCACCGCCGACCACGGCAACTCGGACGATATGTACGAGCACGACAAGAAGAGCGGGGCCGTCTCGCGCAAGGCCGACGGCTCGCCGAAGGCCAAGACCAGCCACAGCCTCAATCCCGTGCCCTGCGTCGTCTTCGATCCCGAGTCGAAGGGCGAGTACGATCGCGAGCTGCGCTCCGAGGCCGGAGGCAAGGCCCTGGGCATCTCGAGCCTGGCGGCGACTTGCATCGAGCTCCTGGGCTACCTGCCTCCCGAGGATTACGATCCCTCGGTCCTCGCCTTCGGGAAATGAGCCGGTGGAGGGGGCCGCGTGATCGAGGTCGAGCTTAAGGCCCGAGTCCGCGACATGGCGGCCGTCGAGTCGGCGGTCGCATCCTTCGCATCACTCGTAGGCGAGGTCGACAAGCGCGACGCGTATTGGCGCGGGCCCGAAGCGGTCGCGGCCGCGCCCGCGCGTGAATCCGCCGCGCCCGCGCCAGAAGCGGCCGCGCCCGGGGCCGTGACCGCCGAGCCGGGGGCCGCCGCGGCCCTTCCGCGCCGCGACTTCCGCCTGCGCCGCGAGGCGGGATCGTCCGTCGTCACCTTCAAGGACAAGCGCGTCGAGGACGGTATCGAGGTCAATGCCGAGGTCGAGTTCGGCGTCGACGATCCCGAGTCCTTCGAGTCGCTCGCCCTCCGCCTCGGCTGCAGTAGGTGGTACGAGAAGCGCAAGCGAGGGCGTCGCTACGAGGTCCCGTCGCCCGCCGCAGCCGGCGGCGCCGCGACGATCGAGCTCGTCGAGGTCGAGGGGCTCGGCGGCTTCGTCGAGATCGAGATCCTGGTCGAGGAGGGCGATCCGGGCGCGGCGGCTGACGCGCGCTCGGAGCTGCGCCGACTGCTCGCGGCGGCCGGCGTGCCGGAGGCCGATATCGAGGGCCGCTTCTACTCGGAGCTCTTGGGAAAGCGCGAGCGGTAGGCCTCGACGATCGCCTCGAGCGCGGCGACGATCTTGTCCCCGGCCGCGGTCGAGGGAACGTTCACCGCGTTGACGACGAGCTTGGTCCCCGGGCCCGAGGCGAAGAAGTTCAGCACCGCTATCGCGTCGCGCCCGCCGGCTACCTGGATCGCCAGCACGATCATCTCGGGCTGGACCGCGTGGAGGAGGAGTCCCGAGAGGCCGCCCAGCTTGAACTTCGACTGCGGGTTCGGGTTCGCGAAGGACTTCTTGGCGATGCCCGCCTCGAGGAAGGCCTGGTCGAAGAAGAGGGCGTAGGCCTCCTTGGGCTTGACCGACGGCATCGTGACGTTGAGCATTCGCGCCTCCCTCAATTATCCGGCTACCAGTCTATCGCGCCTCATCGGCTTTTCGATGCGATCCTCTCGCGATCCTCCAGCGCCTTGAAGGAGACCTTCCCGACGCGGGTCATCGGCATCTCGGGAAGGAATTCGATCCTGCGCGGGCAGGAATGCGGGATCAGGCTCATCCTGCAATGCTCGATGAGCTCGGCCTCGAGTCCCTCGGAGGCGGCGTAGCCCTCGTTCAGCGTGACGAAGCCCTTGGGCACCTCGACCTGGGTCGGGTGGGGAACGCCGATCACGCAGGAGAGCCTGACCGCCGGGTGCTTGTTGAGCGCGTCCTCCACCTGCGTCGGGTAGACCGCGATGCCCGAGGTCTTGATGACGCGCTTGGCCCGCTGGCGGAAATAGAAGAAGCCGTCCGCGTCCATGCAGCCGACGTCGCCAGAGTGCAACCAGGTCCTTCCGTCGGGATGCTTCCTGAGGACTTCCCGCGTGGCGGCCTCGTCGCCCAAGTAGCCGAGCATGACGGTCGGCCCCGAGACGCAGATCTCTCCCTCCTCCATCGGCCCGCATTCCTCCGTCGTGCCGGGGCGGACGACCTTGGCGATCATGTCGGGGTAGGGCAGGCCGATCGACCTCTCGCGGTACTCGTCGGCCGGCATGAGCATGTTGGCGGTTACCGACTCGGTCATGCCGTAGCCCTCGCGGAGGCTGGCCGAGCAGCCGTTCTTCCGGAGCACTTCCTCGAAGCGGTATTTCGTCTCGGGGCTCAGGCTGTCGCCGCCGCAGAAGATGCCCTTGAAGGAGGAGAGGTCGGTCGCGCGGAAACGCGGATCGGCCGAGAGGGCGTCGTAGAGGGTGGGGACGCCGGCCATGAAGGCGGGCCTGTGCTTGCGCACCAGGGCCGCGAGGGATTTGGCCTTGAATCGCGGGACGAGGACGCAGCATCCGCCGTGCGCGAGGATCGCGTGGATCCCGACCGCGAGGCCGAAGCCGTGGAACATGGGCAGGATGGAGAGCATCGAGTCTCCTGGGAGGATGGGGCCTCCCGCGGCGTTGGTCTGCGCCGCGAGGGCGTTGCAGTTCAGGTTGGAGAGCATGATGGCCTTGGGCTCGCCGGTACTGCCGCCGGAGAAGAGGATGAGGCCCGGGTCCCCCGGGCCGAGCGGATCGGGCTCGGCGAGCTCGGGGGCCGAGCCCGCCCCGGCCTCCATGCGGCTCCACGAGAGGACCCTGTCGCCGTAGGGGACGGGCGCGATCTTCCGTCCCGGCCCCAGGGCGTAGCCCAGCGAGATCGGGAATCCGGCCTCTACTCCGATGCCGCAGGCGATGACGCGCTCGGGCCCGCCCTCGGCTCCGAGGGCCTCGGCGAATCGGGGGAAGAAGCCGTCCAGCGTTATCGCCCATCGCGACGAGGCGATGCGCGAATACAGGATGATCTCGCTCGTCGTGCACAGGGGATGGATGGGCGCGGGCAGGGCGCCGATGCGCGAGAGCGCGTAGAAGGCGATGACCGCCTGGGGGATATTTGGAAGGCAGATGACGACGCGCTCGCCCCGCCGGATGCCCGCGGCCGCCATGGCCCGGCTCATCGCGGCGACGCGCTCGAGGAGCCCTCCCTTCGTGATAGCCGCTCCCATGAACTTCAGGGCCGGCGGGGCCGGATCGCGCCGCGCCTCCGCCTCCAGCATGCCGAAGATCGACGCGGAGGGATACTCGAGCGCCGCGGGGACTCGGCCGTAATGGGCGAGCCAGGGCTTCGATTCGTACATGTCCCCCTCCCCCTTAAATCGAGTCCTCGCGCAGGGCGAGGGCGGCTAGGTCTTCTGCCCCGAGCTCGGGCGGCGCCTCCAGCCGAGAGGGCTCCTCGACGAGGGACCTGAGGAGGTCGATCGCCTTCCCGCAGTAGATGCCGTCCGCGATGCGGTCGTCATAGGTGAAGGTCACCTTGACCATGTCCCGCTCGGTCCGCCCGCCGTTCTCGTCGAGGCCCCGCTCCCTGCGAATCTTCCCGATCGCGACGAAGAGGCCGCAGGTGCCGAACTCGAAATTGTGGTGGAAGGGCGCGTCGATGCCCACCGAGCCGACGTTCGTGAAGAAGATGGTCGAGAAGAAGGGCATGCCCTTGATGAAGGAATAGGGCAGGCCGTTGTGGTAGTCCAGGAAGAAGAGGAGGCCGATGACGAGGCGGTTGACGAAGCGGGGGAGCCTGGCCAGGAATGCGTTAAGGTCGTCCGTGTCCGTCGCCTCGCCTTTCTTGACGCGGGCAACATAGCTCGAGACCTTCGGCCCGATGGTAGAAAGGGTCTCGAAGGGCGAGAAGGGCAGGGTGACGTTGATTTCCTCGCCGCCGTCGGTCAGCTGCTTCTTGGCCACGAAATTGAAGACGATCCTGTTTCGCTGGTAGTATCGAAGGCCGGCGACGAACCTGTTGAGCTTCGGCCGGAGGGCGATCGTCCTGGCCGCGGCGCAGAGGATGACCTGGAAGAGGGTCAGCTTCTTTTCCCCCCGAGGAGAGCCCGCGTTCGCCTGCCTGACGTAGGCGAGCGCCTTGGTGACGTCGAAATCCTGCTCGAAGTAGATGCAGGACTCCGAGCGGGTCGGCATGATATAGGGGAGCATTCGGGTGAAGTAGGGTAGGTCCTTGACGTAGGTGCCGTCGCATCGCCGTTTCGTGAACATGGTGCGGGGATTATCGCCCGAGCCGGAGGGAGTGGCAAGCTCGCGGGGAGGGTTAGTTGCCATTGTAAACATAGGCATTTTTGCCTATGCTCGACCCGGATGCAGAGCGTATATCGATCATAGGTTACTGGCGCTATAGTGCACCTTGGCTCCTGGCTTACCCGTTTTCGGGAAGGCTCGGCTTGCCGCATCGCTCTTTTAATCCATGGGAGGATCGAATGCGCACAACTAAGGTTCTTGCGCTCGCGCTCGTGGCGCTCTTCTGCGTCGCGACTGTTTGGGCGGCCCCGACCACGGTTCAGTGGTGGCACATCGGAACCGCGGCCAACGACAAGGCGATGTTCCAGGGTTTCGCCGACGAGTACATGAAGGCGCACCCCGACGTGACGATCGAGATCACCGTCCTCGAGAACGAGGCCTTCAAGAGCAAGCTGACCACGGTCATGCAGGCGGGCACCCCGCCCGACATCTTCCAGACCTGGGGCGGCGGCGTCCTCGCCGAGTACGCGGCGGCCGGGCTCTGCAGGGACATCACCCAGAAGGTCAAGGGCTCCGACTGGTACGCCTCCATGGCGCCCGGCGTCTGGGAGACCTATACCTCCAACGGTAAGATCTACGCGGTCCCGAACGACGCCGGATGCATCACCTTCTGGTACAACAAGGACCTCCTGGCCAAGGTCGGCTACAAGTCCTTCCCGACCGATTGGGACGACTTCATCAAGATGGTGAAGAAGCTCAAGGCCGCCGGCATCACCCCGATCTCCCTCGCCGGCGGCGACAAGTGGCCGGCCATGCACATGTGGTCCTACATGGCCCTCCGCCTCGGCGGGGCCCAGCTCTTCGCCGACACCGTCTCCGGCAAGAATAAGGCCGGCTTCAACGAGGCTACCTGGGTCAAGGCCGGCACGATGCTCAAGCAGCTCGCGGACCTGAAGCCCTTCCAGGACGGCTTCCTCGGCGCGACCTACAACGACGAGGCCGCCCTCGTGGGCAACGGCGTCGCCGCCATGGAGCTCATGGGCCAGTGGGCCCCCAATGTCCAGAAGGACAACTCCTCCTCCAAGCTCGGCATCGGCGACAAGCTGGCCGCCGCCGCCTTCCCCGCCATCAAGGGCGGCAAGGGCAAGGCGACCGAGGTCATCGGCGGCGGCGGCGGCTTCGCCCTCGGCAAGAACGCCTCCGACGCGGCGGTCGATTTCGTGAAGTTCCTCACGAACAAGGAGAACATGACCGTCTGGGCCAAGACCTCAGGCATCCTCCCCACGACTAAGGGCGCCGAGGCCGGCATCACCGATCCGAACGCCAAGATGGTCAAGGCCCTCGTCGACAAGTGCACCTTCTTCCAGCTCTACCTCGACCAGGCCTTCCCGCCCGCCGTCGGCGGCGCGGTGAACGACGCCGTCCAGACCATCCTCGCGGGCACGGCCACCCCGGCCAAGGCCTGCGCGGCGATCCAGTCCGCCTTCGCGAGCAACTAAGCTCCAGTTACTGGACGATTCATGCTAGCGGGAAACCGGGGGGCATCAGCCCCTCGGTTTCCCGCGACGCTGATTTTCATCAATTAAATTCGAGCAAGCAGAGAGGATTAATTTGGCAAAGCGATCGGCGATGCACGGAGGCATGGGGAAGCCAAGCTTCTTTACCCTCGCGATACTACTCGGCCCGGCTTTGATCCTGTTCACGCTCTTGGTCATCGTGCCGGTCGTCGAAGCCGCGGTCTTCAGCCTATACAAGTGGAACGGCCTGGGCCCCATGGTCAACTTCAAGGGCTTCCAGAATTACCTGGTGTTCTTCAAGGACGCCATAGTCCACAAGGCGCTGCTGCACAACCTGATCATCGCCGTCGTGTCGCTTGTAATCGAGCTTCCGCTAGCCTTGATGCTCGCGCTGATCGTGTGCGATACGAGATTCAAGGGCGCGATGTTCTTCCGCACTTTCTTCTTCCTGCCATATGTCCTCTCCGAGGTCATCACCGGCGTCCTGTGGCAATTCATTTATCATCCCCAGTACGGCCTGGTACGCGCGATCTGGAGCATCTTCGCTCCCATCGAGACGGCGCCGACCTTGCTCGGGGACCCTTCGACGGTCCTCGGCGCAATCCTCGTCGTAATAGTCTGGAAGTATTTCGGCCTGCACATGACGATCTACATCGCGGGCCTGCAGGATATCCCCAAGGAGCAGATCGAGGCCGCCAGGATCGACGGGGCCTCGGCATGGCAGGTTTTCAAGTCCGTTACGCTTCCCGGCATGCGGACCAGCATCCAGCTCTCGGTCTTCTTCTCCATGATAGGATCCTTCCAGGTATTCGATGTCGTATGGGCGATGGGCAAGGGAGATCCGGTCAATGCGGGCGAGACCATAGTCACGTATATGTATAAGATCGGCTTGCAGCGCTTCAATATCGGCTATGGCGGGACGATCGCCGTCTGCATCTTCTTCATCTGCCTCGTCTTCAACGTGTTCTACCAAAAGTTCCTCTTCAAGGAGGAGGCATGATGATTAAAAGCATGAGAAGGAGGAAGATCCTCGTCGATACGGGCAAGTACCTGATCTGCGCGGCTATGCTCCTGATGATCGGCATTCCCCTGTACATCTCGGTAATGGGAGGCTTCAAGAGCGTCGGGCAGCTTCGCGCCGAGCCCGTCGCCCTTCCCAGCCCCTTCGAATGGTCCCAATACGGCGACATGCTCGTCGGCAAGACCGGGAAATTCTGGAGCATGCTGCTGAATAGCGTCATCATAGCGGCGGGGACCGTCGGCGTCGTCCTCGTCGTCGGGACCTTCGCCGGATACGCCCTGGCGCGGATAAAGTTCAAGCTGAACAAGGCGATCTACGCCTATTTCCAGCTCGGCTTCTTTTTCCCGCTCGCGGTCGCGATCCTGCCCCTGTATCTCCAGCTCCGGAAGATGAACCTGATCGACAAGTACTTCGGGGTCATCCTGCCCCAGGCGGCCTTCGGCCTCGTCATGATGCTCATGCTGCTGCGGGGCTTCTTCAAGGCCATCCCCAACGAGCTGGAGGAGGCGGCGGCGATCGACGGCTATGGCCGCTTCGGTTTCCTGTTCAGCATCGTCGTCCCGCTCTCGACGCCGATCCTGGCGACGGTTTCGGTGCTCACGCTCGTGAACAGCTGGAATAATTTCTTTACTCCCCTTCTCGTATTCAATACCGAGAAGAAGTATACCCTCCCTATGGGAGTCATGAACTTCATGGGGCAGTACGCCGCCGATTGGAACCTGATATTGGCCTTCCTGACCCTCGCGATGGTCCCTGCCGTCATCATCTACGTGCTCTGCCAGAAATACATCGTCGCGGGTCTGACGGGCGGCGCGATAAAAGGCTAGGATGATTCCATGGCCGAACCCGAGGCT
The DNA here is from genome assembly GCA_964410245.1 of uncultured Treponemataceae bacterium. Lineage (GTDB taxonomy): Bacteria > Spirochaetota > Spirochaetia > Treponematales > Rectinemataceae > CAZXXZ01. Next base: position 8,356 of record CAYPHO010000039.1, read on the forward strand.
CCGCGATGGGATCGAGCGCTAGGAGATCCGGCAGCCCGCCGCTGATAGGCGTCTTCATCGGCTTCGTGGCCGACAGCTTCCAGAGGAAGCTGTGGAGATGCATCATCTCGGAGACGCGCGGCCGGGGCGTCTCCTCCATCTGCTTCTTCGGCCACGGCCTCGAGGCGCCCCAGCCCCGGGACGCGGCGATGAATGTCGCGTACACGCTCGCGGGCCCCGGGAACCTGGACGCGCTCATCGTGCTCTCGAGCACCGTCGGCAACTTCAAGAGCCCGGAGGACGTGGCCCGGCTCGTCGAGGATACGGGGCTTCCCGCGGTCTCGATCGATTTCCCCCTCGGCTCGTCCTCCCACGTGCCGATCGACGGCGGCCGAGCGATGCGCGAGCTCGTGGCCCATCTCGCCCGCGACCACGGACGCCGCCATTTCGCCCTCGTTACGGGACCGATCCGGCATTACGACTCGCGGCAGCGGGAGGCCGCCTTCCGCGGGGCCCTCTCCGATGAGGGCCTGGAGCTGGATGAGCGGCTCGTTTACAGAGGCGAGTTCTACAAGGATTCCGGGACCGCCGCCGTGAAGGCCTTCCTCGCCTCGGGGGCGAGGATGGACGCCCTCGTCTGCCTGAACGACTACATGGCGACGGGAGCGCTCGAGGAGCTGCGCGCGAGCGGGCTCTCGGTCCCCGGCGACGTATCCGTGACGGGATTCGACGACGTCGAGGAGGCCGCCTCCACCTGCCCGCCCCTGACGACCATCGCCCAGCCTTTCGAGCTGATGGGGAGGACGGCGGTCGATATGGCCTTGACCCTCGCGGCCGGGGGCCGACCCGTCGTCGGCGACCTTGATTGCCGCGTCGTGCTCAGGCGTTCCTGCGGATGCCCGCCCGGCTCTACGCTCGACCCCGAGCCTCAGGAAGACTACCCCGAGGCGGACCTGGATCGTCGCCTGGCGGAAATCGCCGAGAGCGGGGGCGTGTCCGAGGTCCTCCTGCTCATGGACGAAGAGGTCTCGGCGGATCCGGTCAACGCGCCGGCACGGTTACGGAAAGCCCTTTCCCGGCTCAAGACGGAACCGGAGGCGGGCGCGGGCCCGGACGCCTCCATCGGCGTACGGGATCAGGCCTTCGCATTCCTCAACGCGGCCGAGCGCCGGAGATTGACCGAGGAGAATCTTCGGATAGTCGAGAAGCAGGTCTTCCTGAGATCCCTCGGCACCAGGCTGCTCGGATCCTTCAGCCTCGGCTCGCTCGTGCGCGCCTGGTCGGGATGCGTCGGCACCCTCGGATTCCGGCGCGGATACCTCGTGCTCTTCGATCATCCATGGGAGCCGGCCAGCCAGTCTCCGCCCGGCGAGTCGCGCCTCGTGACTCCCGAGCCCGAGCCCGGGCTCGACGTCGTCGAGACGAGGTTCAAGACGGGATCGCTCCTTCCCGTCGACATGGCCTCCGACTGGGGCCTCTCGGGATGGCTCCTCGAGCCCCTGACCTACCAGAGCGAGGCGCTCGGCTACGTCCTCGTCGAGCTCGGCTCCGAGCGGCCCGGGGAGTACGATACCCTGCGCGTCGAGATGTCGACGGCCCTGAAGGGCGCCATGCTCATGGAGGAAGTGAGGGACAACGAGCGCAAGCTCGAGCGCCTGGTCGAGCTCAGGACCGAGGAGCTGCGCAAGTCGAACCGGGACCTCGTGATGCAGATCGAGGAGCGGACCTCGCTGGAGCGGGAGATTCAGGAGATATCCAACCGGACCATGCAGTCGATCGGCCAGGACATCCACGACGACCTTTGCCAGCGCCTCATCGGCCTATCCATGCTCGCGGCCGTCCTCGAGCGCAATCTCGCCGCGACTGGACTGGCGTCGATCGAGTCGGTGCGCGAGATCAAGGGCCTGCTCGGCGACGTCGTCGACCGCTCGAGGCGCTTCGCGAGGACCCTGTATCCGCCCGCCCTCGACGAGGTCGGGCTGGTGCCGGCCCTCGAGGACCTGGTGGCCTCGCACAGGTTCAACGCCGCCGGCGCGTCGGTCTCGCTCCAGGCCGAGGGCGAGTTCGAGCTGAGCGATAAGAGCCTCGCACTGCAGGTCTACAGGATCGCCCAGGAGGCCCTGGCCAACGCCCTAAGGCATTCGGGGAGCGACGTGGTGATCATCAGGCTCATCGCCGAGGAAGGCTTCATGAAGATGGAGATCAGGGACTTCGGGCGCGGATTCGGCCCCGACAGCGACGGGAAGGGCATGGGCATGCGGATCATGCGCTATCGCGCCGACTCGATCGGCGCCGGGCTCAAGGTAACGGCCCTCAATCCGGGAGTCTGCGTATCCTGCTCGGTGCCGCTGCCGAAGGAGGCGCTATGACGGGCCCGGTGCGCTTCATGATCGTCGACGACCATCCCATCTTCCGGCACGGCATCACCAGCCTGATCGAGAGCGATCCCCGCTACAAGGTCATCGCCCAGGTGGGATCGAGGGCGGAGGCGATCGAATTCGTCAAGAAGGAAGTGCCCGAGATAGCGGTCATCGACATCTCGCTCGGCAAGGAGAACGGGCTCGACCTCCTCAAGGAGCTGTACGCGCTCCATCCCGAGATTCGGAGCCTGGTGGTCTCGATCCACGACGAGGCCGTCTACGCCCGGAGGGCCTTGCGCGCCCACGCGCGCGGCTACCTGATGAAGCACGAGACGATCTCGGTCCTGCGCGACGCGATCGAGACCATCATGGAAGGCAATATCTTCGTGTCCTCGACCTTCCTCGAGTCCTTCCTCGAGCAGCAGGCCTCGTCGCGGGGCAGGGAGTCGGAGACGGCGAAGGTGGAGATCCTCTCGGACCGCGAGCTCGAGGTCCTTCGGAAGATGGGACAGGGCTACGGGGCGATCGAGATCGCCCAGAGCCTCGGGATCTCGGTGAAGACCGTAGGGGTCTACCAGGAGCACATCAAGAAGAAGCTCTCGCTGGAGAGCGCGGCGGAGCTGAGGAAGTACGCAGTCCAGTGGTTCCAGACGCAGTAGTGTCGCGGCGCCATCCTTGGGGGCGGTAACGAGGTTTTCCCGCGCTTCATGACTTACGCGGGATGGGAATCGGCCTCCGGTCGCGAACTTCGTGTTCGCTCCCTCCGGCCCGCCTCGAGCGCCTCTCGCCGGCATCCTGCCGGCTCGTCCTCGCTTCCGCTCGGATCGGCGCTCTCGGTTCGATTCCCATCCCGCGACAGGCCGAGTTGCGGGAGAGCTGCGCTACATCGCACTAATAGAAAAAAAGCTCGACGCAAGAAATGCGTCGAGCTTCTTTGGGCGCTGTAACGAGGTTTTCCCACGCTTCATGACTTGCGCGGGATGGGAATCGCCCTTCAGTCGGCGACTTCCTATCGCCTCCTTCAGGGCCGGCTCGCTCGCTGGCGGGCGACATCCTGTCGCCCTTCCCTCGCTTCCGCTCGGCGCTCGCTCGGTTCGATTCCCTCAGCGCCACTATAAAAAAGGACCGCCTTTCGGCGGTCCGGGATGTGGGCGCTGAGGGAATCGAACCCCCGACCTACTGGGTGTAAACCAGCCGCTCTAACCAGCTGAGCCAAGCGCCCGAACTCGATAAAGCTAGCATGGGAAGGTAATTAGGGTCAATGGCAGCGAGCCTCGAGCGGGCAATGAGCATTACCTAGGCCTTTTCGCCGATTTCTGGCCGCATGCCGATCGAATAGTATCGGCCTAGGGATTACCGCTCGAGCGACGGAGGATAGGATGGGCATCGACAAGAAGGCTAGGCTTTCGTACACGGCGAAGGCCGCCGAGATCGTCGCGAAGATGTCGCTCGAGGAGAAGGTCGCGCTCATGAGCGGGAAGGTCGAGCTTGACGAGCTCGAGGGGGCCAACAAGAATCCGACGCCCGAGTGGCATTACAACTCCTATCCCTATCCGGCCGGCGGCAATCAGAGGCTCGGCGTGCCGGAAATGAAGTTTTGCGACGGCCCACGGGGCGTGGTCTGCGAGCGGAGTACTTGCTTTCCCGTATCGATGGCCCGGGGCGCGACCTTCGACACGGCCCTCGAGGAGCGGGTAGGGGAGGCGATCGCCAAGGAGATCAGGGCCTACGGCGGCAATCTCTTCGGCGGCGTCTGCATAAACCTTCCCTACAATCCGGGCTGGGGAAGGAGCCAGGAGACCTACGGCGAGGACTCGCTCCATATCGGCGCGATGGGCGCGGCCGCGGTGCGGGGCGTGCAGAAGCACAACGTAATCGCTTGCGTGAAGCACTTCGCCTTCAATTCGATGGAGAACGCGAGATTCTCCGTGGACGTCGACTCCGATCCGGCGACCGAGCGCGAGGTCTACCTCGCGCACTTCAAGGACTGCGTCGACGCCGGGGCCGCCTGCGTCATGAGCGCGTACAACAAGTACAAGGGCAGTCATTGCGGCCATAACGCCTACCTGCTCAAGGAGGTCCTCAAGGCCGAGTGGGACTTCGACGGCTTCGTCATCAGCGACTTCGTCAAGGGAATCCGCGACACGGTCCAGGGCGCGACGGCCGGCCTCGACATCGAGATGTGCAACACCGACCACTACGGCCCGAAGCTCGTCGCCGCGGTCCGCGAGGGCCGGGTGCCCATGTCCGACATCGACGAGTCCGCGCTTAGGATCGTCCGCACCCTCCTCGCCTTCGCGGCGGCGAAGGATCCGCAGGAGTATCCGAGATCGCTCATCGCCTGCGCCCGGCACGTCGAGCTCGCGGCGGAAGTCGCGCGCAAGTCGATGACCCTGATCAGGAACGAGGGCGGGATCCTGCCCTTCTCCAAGGAATCGGTCAAGCGCCTGGCGGTCCTCGGCCGGCTGGCCGACGTCGAGAATACCGGCGACCACGGCTCCAGCCGCGTCTTCCCGCCGCGGCTGGTCACGCCCAAGGCCGGATTCGAGTCCCTCCTGCCCGGCGCCGAGATCCTGTCCCGAGATGACGGCGATCCCGAGGCCTCGGCCGAGCTCGCGCGGGCGGCTGACGCCGCGGTCGTGATCGTCGGCTTCACGCACGATGACGAGGGCGAGTACATCGACTCGAACATCGGCGGGGTGACGATGGGCGGGGACCGATCAGGATCCCTCGGGCTCAGGCCCAAGGATGTCGAGCTCATTAAGGCGGTCTGCGCGGCCAATGCCAAGACAGCCGTCGTCCTGGTCGGCGGCAATATGATCATGGTCGAGGAATGGAAGTCCTCGGCCCCGGCGATCCTCATGGCCTATTATCCGGGCATGGAGGGGGGGACCGCGATCGCCCAGACAGTCTTCGGCGACAACAATCCGGGCGGCAAGCTGCCCTTCGTCGTGCCCGCGCGGCAATCCGACCTGCCCGCCGTCGACTGGAGCGCTGACAAGATCCGCTACGGCTATTACCACGGCTATCGCAAGCTCCAGAAGGAAGGGGCTCCGATATCCTTCCCCTTCGGCTTCGGCCTCTCGTACACGAGCTTCGCCCTGGCCGAGCCCCGCTTCGAGGTCTCGGCGGGACGCCTTACGGCATCCTGCGAGCTACGGAATACGGGCGCGCGGCGAGGCGACGAGGTCGTCCAGCTTTACGTCGGCTTCTCGAGCTCGAAGTACGACCGCCCGGCGAGGACCCTGGCGGGATTCGCGCGGGCGACCCTCGAGCCGGGGGAATCGAGGAGGGTCGAGATCGCCTGCCCCCTCGAGAAGCTCGCCCGTTACGACGGGGCGTCGAAGTCCTGGGAGCTCGAGCGGATGGAATACGAGGCCTGGATCGGGACGAGCAGCGCGGACGGCGACCTTTTTCGGGGAGCCTTCACTCTGTGAAGCCCTTCGCGGCTATTTGTAAATATCCGCCCTATACAGTACTATGGGCTTATGGCGGCGGCTAAGGCTATTCTCATCGTCGATGACGAGGCAATACTGCTCCTCTCGCTCAAGCAGTCCCTGAGGCTGCGCTTCGGTTCCGGCTACAGGTACGAGACCGCGGTCAACGGGGCCGAGGGACTCGCGCGGGTAAAGGAGCTGGCGGACGACGGGGTCAAGGTCGTGCTGGTAATCTCGGACTGGCTCATGCCGGGCATGAAGGGCGACGAATTCCTACTGCGCATCCACGAGTCCTATCCGGACATCAAGCTGGTCATGCTCACGGGCCATGCCACCGAGTCGGAGATGTCGGAGCTCGCCAGGGAGGTCAGCTTGGAGGCCTTTGTCCGCAAGCCCTGGAACGCCGAGCATCTGTACGCCGTGATCGAGAGGGCCTTGTCCTCGGACGCGAGCCGGCTGGCTCCCCGGCCGGATTGAGGAAGCGCGCCAGATGGAGCTCGTGGGGCTCGGTAATGCCCTCATGGACTTCGTGGCCTTCGTCGACGAGGCCTTCGCGCCCAGCCTAGGCTTCCATAACAACTCGATTTCGCATATCGGCAGAGAGCGGATGGACGAGGTCCTCCGCGCCCTTCCCGATCCCGTCGTCTCGGCGGGGGGAGGCGCGGCGAACGCGGCGAGGGCCGCGTCGATGCTCGGGGCGCGGGCGGCCTACGCCGGCACCGTCGGGGAGGACGAGCTGGGCGATCGCTTCGTCGAGGAGCTCGGGGCTTCAGAGGTGGAGTCCCTCGTCTCCCGCTCCGGCTCGCCGACCGGAGCCTACTGCGCCCTCATCCGGCCGGACGGAGGGCGGACCCTCCTCGTCTCTCCCGGGGCGGCCCTGGACCTCTGCCTCGAGCCGCCATCGCCGAGGATATTCCGGCCGGGCGCGACGCTCTTCATTGAATGCTTCCTGCTTAGGGAGCGTTCCTTCTTCATGGACGCCCTCCGGGGCGCCCGAGAGGCCGGCATGGAGATCGCCATCGACCTGTCGAGCCGGGAACTGGCCCAGGCCGAGCGCGACTTCATCCTGGGATTCCTGCCGGCCTACTGCGACATACTTTTCGCGAACGAGGACGAGTTCGCCGCCCTGACGCGCATGCCCATACGCGAGGGGCTCGATATCTTCTCGGCCTGGAACGTCGAGATCGTCGTCAAGCGGGCGGAGATGGGCGCCCTCTGGTCCTCCGGCGGCTCGGCATTCGACAGCCCGGTGCGCGAGCTGCAGCCGGTCGACGCGACCGGCGCGGGCGACGCCTTCGCCGCCGGCTTCCTATACGGCCGTTCGATCGGCTTGCCGCCCGAGCGCAGCCTCCGGCTGGGCAACCGCGTCGCCGAGGAGGTCCTGGGAGTGCCTGCCCTCGGCCTCGATCGGGAACGGGTCGAGCGCGCCATGCGGCGGGTATTGACCTGACGACTCGGCCGTAAAGTTCGTTTTTCCCTCCAAGAATCATCCTTCTTGCCCCGAAATCTTGCCAGGCGCCCTCAAAAGTCGTAGTTTTAGGGTCAGATCGAAGAAAGCGAGGGCAACATCGTGGCCGAGACCGAGATCATCCCCATCGATCAAATACTACCGAACAAGCTCCCCCTGATTCCCCTGTCGGGGAGGCCGATCTTCCCCGGGATCTTCACGCCTATCATGGTCGGTAATCCGGATGACGTGAAGGTGGTCGAGGAGGCGCTCCTGGCCGACGGCATGGTCGGGCTCGTCATGATCAAGAACGATTTCGAGAAGCCCAAGGCCGATGATCTTCACGCCGTCGGTACCGCGGCCAAGATCGTCAAGCGCATCAACCTGCCCGACGGCGGGGCGAATATCTTCATCTCGACCCTGAAGCGCTTCAAGATCAAGAAATTCCTGTCCAAGGAGACCC
>CAYPHO010000040.1:0-16026 GCA_964410245.1 uncultured Treponemataceae bacterium
TCGGGAACCATATCTATAGCTTATATAGGAAGATCGGTATCAATTCGCGCTTCGAGCTCATGGGCATCCTCCACGGGCGGGCGGACGAGGGCGGGCGAGGCTAGGCCCGCGGGACGGCGCCCGGCGAGGCCCTCGCATCGTCGGCGCCCGGGCTCGGACGGCACGGGATCGGCATTTGCGCATGAGCCCGCATTTGGCTATATTTAGCGGCGCGATGGCGTATCGGTCGCCATTAATCCATAGCGCGGGAGGGGAGAATGAAGAGCCTCAAGGGGTCGAAGACGGAGAAGAACCTGATGACCGCCTTCGCGGGCGAGTCCCAGGCCAGGAATCGGTATACCTATTTCGCCTCGAAGGCGAAAGAGGAAGGCTACGTACAGATACAGCAGATATTCGAGGAGACCGCCAACCAGGAGAAGGAGCACGCGAAGCGCATGTTCAAATTCCTGGAAGGGGGCGAGGTCGAGATTGTCGCCGCCTTCCCCGCCGGCGTTATAGGCACGACCAGGGAGAACCTTCTCGCGGCCGCCGGCGGCGAGAACCACGAGTGGAAGGAAATGTATCCCGATATCGCGAAGACCGCCCGCGAGGAGGGCTTCGAGGCGGTCGCCGCGGTCTTCGACGCGATCATCGTGGCGGAGCGCCAGCACGCCAAGCGCTACGAGAAGCTCGCGGCCAACATCGACTCGGGCAGGGTCTTCAAATCCGACAAGAGCGCCGCGTGGCGCTGCCTGAACTGCGGATACGTCTTCGAGGGAACCGAGGCCCCGAAGGCCTGCCCCGCCTGCGCCCACCCGCAGGCCTACTTCGAGCTCCTCGGGGAGAATTGGTAGGCCGTCGAGCCGCGGGTCGGCCGCGATCGGATTCGCTGGTTCAATAAGGAGGACGATGTGAAGAAGTACGTGTGCGACGTGTGCGGCTATATCTACGATCCCGAGGTCGGCGATCCCGACAACGGCGTGGCGGCGGGAACCCCCTTCGAGAAGATCCCGGACGATTGGGTCTGCCCGATGTGCGGGGCCTCGAAGGAGAGCTTCTCGCCGGCCTAAGGGCCGGCCGCGCGAGGTCGATCGGCGCGGGCGCCCCGACGGGCCGAGCGGGCCATGCGCCGCCCGCGGCCCGCGGGGTCCGCGCCGCATATGGAGGAAGGCATGCTGTCTCGCGAGGATTTCGTTTTCACCATCGGCTACGACGGAGCGTCCGCGATCGTCGACGGCCGCGCCAAGCGCCAGTACGGCCGGCTGTCGACCATGGAGCTGGCCGAGGAAGGCCTGTACCGGGCGGCCTTCGCCTCGGCCCTCTACGCCATGAAGTTCAAGGACGACGATTCGCAGGTCGAGCCCTTCATTACGTTCTTCAACCAGAAGGCGGGGACTTCCTACGAGACCGCGGATCAACTGCAGCGGCTCTTCGGCGTCAATGTCGAGGGCGCGTCCAGGGCGATCGTGCTGTAGGTCGTCGCGGGACGCCGCCGGGGCCCGGCCGGCCGGCCGCCGCGCGGCGGGGAGCCCGGATCAATCGGCCTCGACGATAAGGCACTTCAAGTATTTCGACTCGCCGTAACCCGCCACGATGGGATGGTCGAGGTCCTGCGTCCGGTCCTCGACGAGCCTGAGGCGCCGGCCCGCGTCGGCCGCCGCCTCCTCGAGCATGGACCAGAAGAGCGAGGGCCCGAACCAATAGGAGCAGGAGCAGGTGACGAGGATCCCGCCCGGCTCGAGCAGCTTGAGCGCCCGCAGGTTGAGCTCCTTGTAGCCGCGGCGGGCGCCCTCGACCGAGGCGCGGTTCTTGGCGAAGGCCGGCGGGTCCAGGACGATAAGGCCGAACTTCTCGCGGTCCCGCTCCCTCTCGCGCAGGAAGTCGAAGGCGTTCGCCTGGACGGGCCTCACCCGGCCCTCGAGGCCGTTGATGCGCGCGTTGGCCGAAACCGCGGCGATCGCCTCGGGCGAGGAATCGACGGCCTCCACCTCGGCCGCTCCGGCAGCCGCGCAGGAGAGGGCGAAGCCCCCCGCGTTGCAGAAGGCGTCGAGCAGCCGCTTCCCTTTCGCATAACTCGCCGCCGCGGCGCGGTTGGCCCTCTGGTCGAGGAACCAGCCGGTCTTCTGGCCGGTAGCGAGGTCGACGCCGTAGCGAAGCCCTCCCTCCTCCATGACGATCCTGGGCGGCACCGAGCCGGAGGCGAGGCAGGAAACCGGCGGCAGGCCCTCGAGGACGCGGACCGGGGCGTCGGAGCGCTCCATTACGCCGTAGCAGGGGAAGGCGCGGCCGAGGGCCGCGAGGATCTCGGCCTTGCGCGACTCGACGCCGAGCGAAAGGAACTGCGCCGAGAGCCAGCGGCCCCGCCCTGAGGGGGCGGCTCCCCCGCCCGGGACGGCGGCCGCGCCCTCGGGGCCGCCGTCCGGGCCGCCATCGGCCGCCTCTCCGACGAAGGAGTCGACGATGAGGCCGGGCAGGCCGTCCGCCTCGGCATAGACCAGGCGGAGGCTTTGGCGATCGGGATCGAAGAAGCGCCGGCGCCAGGATATGGCCTTCTCCAGGGCCTCGTAGAAGAAGGACCCGTCGGCTTCCCTCGGCGTCCGGGAATAGATGCGGGCCCTGATCTTCGATTTCGGATTATAGAAGGCCGAGCCTAGGGAGCGGCCGCGGGCATCCACGACCTCGACCTCGGCGCCCGGCGAGGCCTGGCCATCGACTCGGGCGATCTCGTTGTCGTAGACCCATGGATGCCCCGAGCGGATGCGGATATCTTCCCTCGGCTTCAAGACGATCTTCGCGCGCGCCATGGCTCCAAGACTATACGGGCGCGGGCCGAGCATCAAGCGGAGTGAAAAGCCTTGCCTCCGAGCCTCGGCGGTCGGATATTCTCAGGGTAGCAAAATCTCCCGCGGGGGAGGTTTAATAATCGCCGGCGGCCCTTGATCGAAGGGGCGCCAAAATAGGGGGAGAAACATGCGCGCACGAATCATCGCGGCTTTTCTCGCCGCCTCTGTCATCGGAACGGCTTCCAGCGCCTACGCCGACATCGTGCGGGGCAACGGCAAGGTCAAGACCGAGGGGCGGTCGGTATCGGCATTCAGCTCGGTAAGCATGGCGGGATCGGGCAACCTACGGGTCCATAAGGGAGCGGGGAATATTGAGATCACCGCCGACTCGAACATATTGCCCTACATCACGACCGAGGTCAGGGGCGGGGAGCTCAAGATCGGCTTCAAGCCCTTCACGAGCATCATCAGGACCACGAAGCTCGAGTTCGACGTGACGGTGCCGAGCCTCGAGGGCGTTTCCATCTCGGGATCGGGCGATGCCTATATAGACGCCTTCTCGGGCTCTTCCTTCTCGGCCTCGGTCTCGGGGTCCGGGGACATCAAGGCCGAGCTCGACTTCGACGAGATCAAGCTCTCCGCCTCGGGTTCGGGCAATTTCGACGCGGAGGTCGATGCCGAGGAGCTCGAGATCCGCTGCTCCGGCTCGGGGACTTTCAAGCTCGTCGGCTCGGCGGACAAGGTCGACATCGACGTATCCGGCTCGGGGGACGTCTACGGCCGGAAGCTCGAGACGATGAGCGCGAAGGTCCGCGTCGCCGGCTCGGGCGATGTCGAGATAGCGGTCTCCGATAGGCTCGACGCCGAAGCGCTGGGATCGGGAGACCTGCGATACTGGGGAAACCCCGAAGTGAAGAGCCGAGTCGCGGGATCGGGCAGGATCAAGCGCGCCGGCTGAAGCCGGCGACGCGGGACGCGATAGCGGCGGGCCGGGAGGCCCGCCGCTGCCGTATCCGAAGGCCTCGCCCTCGGGACGCGATTCCCGCGATTATTCCCCTCGGTAATCCTGAGATATACTACTATCCGCCACTGCCGAGGGGGTAGCCATGTCCGTTCTATGCCGAAATCGCGTCCCTTCCCGAATCGCGGCGATGTACCTCGCCGCCGCTCTTGCCGCGGCAGTCGCCTTGGCCGCGGCCTCCTGCGCCGCCGCTCCGAGGCCGACCGCCGCCCGCGTCGCCGACGTGGGGCCGGCTGTCGACGAGCCGGCGGCCGAGCCGGCGCCGACCTTACCGGCGCCCGCTATCGCCGCCGAGAGCGCGCCCGAGAAGCCCGGATCCGGAGCCGCGAAGTCCGCCCGCACTGCCGAGGCGGCCGCCGCCGCTGATCTCGGCCGCGGGGAGGGCGACGACGGCATGAGCGGCGTAATAGAAGAGAAAAGGGACTACGAGCTCGCGGCGCCCGCGCCCTCGGCCGCCGCCGCGGCGTCCTCGACAGCGCCGTCGACCGCAGCCGCCGAGGCGCCGGCCCAGTCGGGACTGAAGGCCGGCTACGCCGACGACAACAAGCAGTTCAACTACTTCACGGACTTCCTCGCGAAGTACGCGGAAGTCCCGCACTACGAGCTCGGCATCCAGGAGCGCATCCTCATCCAGGTCCGCGACTCCGAGGACCGCCCGGTCGCTAACGCGGCGGTGACGGTCAAGTCCGGCGGCGCGGCGATCGCGAGGGGCCTGACCTACGCCGACGGCGGCTACAGCCTGTATCCCCTCGAGATGGGCAAGGGAAGCGAGCTCTCCTACTCGGTCGAGGCGAGCGCCGCCGGAGCGGGCGCGAAGGCCGAGGTCGACCGCGCGGGGCCGCGCTCGATCACGCTCAGGCTCGCGTCGGGGCGGAAGGTCCCCGATCCCCTCCCCGTCGACGTGCTCTTCGTCCTTGATACGACCGGCTCGATGGGCGAGGAGATCGAGCGCCTGCGCGCGACGATCGAGATCATCGACGCGAACATCTCGGCATTGAAGCCCCGGCCCGAGCTCCGCTTCGGCATGGTGCTGTACAAGGACCGGCGGGACGAGTACGTAACCCGGGTCGTGCCCTTTACCGACGACCTGGGTAAATTCCGGAAGGCCCTGGACGAGGTCTACGCCGAGGGGGGAGGGGACGACCCGGAGGACCTGCAGTCCGCCCTGGACAAGGCTATTCGCGGGATGAGGTGGAACTCAGGCGGGATACGGCTGGGCTTCGTCATCACCGACGCCGCCGCCCATCTCGATTACGGGCAGTCCTACGACTACGCGGAAGCCGCGCGGGACGCGAGGGAGAAGGGGATCAAGCTCTTCTCGATAGGCGTCGGCGGCCTTCCCCTCGAGGGGGAATACGTCTTAAGGCAGATCGCCCAGTTCACCCAAGGCAGGTACATCTTCCTGACCTACGGCGAGAAGGGCGAGAGCGAGGGAGGCCGCGAGGCCGCGGTATCGCATCATACGGGCTCGAACTGGTCGGCCGACAAGCTCGAGTCCATCGTCATCAGGTTCGTGAAGGAGGAGATCGCCCTCCAGGGCGACAGGCCCCTTGCCCAGGACGAGGAGTACTACTCGGCGATCAAGACCGAGGACGGGAAGGCCGAGGACATCCTGGGCGAGCTCTTCGCCGAGGCGCTCGGCGACCTTTCGGACTATTCCGGCATGCGGATCGGGAAGGAGACGCGTTGCGCGATCATGCCCGTCGCGGTCGGCGCCGCCGCTGGCTCGGGCGCCGGCGCGACGGCGGCGGCGCAGGCGGAATACTTCGGTTCCGCCCTGGCGATGGCCGCCGCCGAGTCGGGCCTCTTCACGCTGGTCGAGCGCAAGGACCTGCAGGAGATCCTCGCCGAGCTGGAGCTGCAGCTGTCGGGCCTGGCCGACGAGGAGAGCGCCGCGAAGGTCGGCAGGCTCCTGGGCGCCGAGGTCCTGGTGGCGGGGACGCTGTTCGAGAAGGATGGCGGCTACGAGCTCTTCCTGAAGCTCCTGCGCGTCGAGACGGCCGAGGTCCTCTCGGCCGCCAAGGCGCGCATAGGGCGGGAGCTCGGCCTGTAGGGCCGCCGGCGGCTCGGCGCCGCCGGCGTGTCCCGCGATTATAGGTACTTGCGGCCGACGATCCAGAGCGATACGAGGATGATGCAGTGCCAGGAGAGGTTGTAGAGCCAGCTTATGAAGTTGGGCTCGAGGAAATCGTTGGCGATGAAGCGGACGACGATATAGACCGCCCATAGGACGAAGAGCGCCAGGCCGAGTATGCGGGTCATGCCCGAGGGCACCGATACGACGAGGCCGAGCACGAGGATGGCGCCCATGACGAGCTCGAGGACGGCCATGATGAGGGAGAGGACCTGGTTGTCGCCGATGTAGCGCAGGGCCTTGTTGACGCCGGTGTTGTAGCCGGTGAGGTCGCTGACGCCCAGGACCACGAAGAATACGCCGAGGCAGAGCTGGAGGAGGAAGACGGAGGTCGAGGAGAATTCCGCTTTCTTGGCCATGATCGCTCCTTGCTTAGGATGGCGCTAATTATAGCGAGGGCGGGCCGCCGCGACAGGCGGTCCGCGGCCCCTTCAATCGCGGGGCCATCCCGGGTACGATAGGCCTCCATGGCGAGCCAGAAGAAGAGCGCCCTCGTATACCGCTGCGCGAACTGCGGCCGCGCCGAGCCCAAGTGGCTGGGCCGCTGCCCCGACTGCGGCCAATGGAACAGCTTCCGCGAGTCCTCGAAGTCCCAGGCCGGCCCCGACGTCGCGGGCGAGACCTTCCCCCTGCCCATCCTCTCGATCGATCCGGGCGAGCGGGCCAGGATCGCGACCGGCTTCCCCGAGATGGACCGGGTCCTGGGCGGCGGCCTCATGCGGGGCTCCTCGGTCCTCCTGGGCGGCGAGCCCGGGATAGGCAAGAGCACCCTCCTCTTGCAGCTCTGCGCGCGCTCCTCGGCGCCCGGCCGCGTCCTGTACGTCTCGGGCGAGGAGTCGCCCGCCCAGGTCCGGTCCCGCGCCGAGCGCCTGGGCGCGTTGCGCGACGGCATCGAGGTCTTCTGCTCGGGGGACCTGGGACTAGCGCGCGCCGCCCTCGACTCGCTGAAGCCCTCCCTCGTCGTGGTGGACTCGATCCAAACCATGAGGGCGGACGAGGCGGGCGCGGTGCCCGGTACCGCCAACCAGGTCAAGTACTGCGCCCAGGAGCTGTCGGCCTGGGCCAAGGCGCGCGGGGCAGCCCTGGTAATGGTAGCCCACGTGACCAAGGACGGGATGATCGCCGGTCCCAAGGCCGCCGAGCACCTGGTCGACGCCGTCCTCGGCTTCGAGCAGGGCGAGGGCGAGCTGCGCGTGCTCAGGGCCGCCAAGAACCGCTTCGGCTCGAGCGAGGAGGTCGGCCTCTTCCGCATGGGCGAGGCGGGGCTTTCCGAGGTCGCCGATCCCTCGGGCCTCTTCCTGGTGCGCCGCGAGGGAGGGATGCCGGCGGGCGTCGCCATCGCTCCGGTGCACGAGGGCTCCCGCGTGATCCTCGTGGAGATCCAGGCCCTTACCGTCCCCGCCAAGGCCGGCCTGACGCGCATCTATTCCGAGCGCATCGATACGGCCCGCGCGAGCCGCGTCGCCGCCGTGCTCGAGAAGCACACGGGCCTCCGCTTCTCCGACCAGGATATCTACGTCAACGTGGCGGGCGGCATGCGGCTCGCCGAGCCGGGCATCGACCTGGCCCTCGCCTGCGCGCTCTATTCCGCGCGCTCGGGCGCGCCCCTGCCGGCGCTCTCGGCCCTGGCGGGCGAGATATCGCTGGCCGGCGAGGTCCGCCCGATACGGCAGATGCGGCGCCGCGCCAAGGCCGCCGCCGCCCTGGGCTTCAAGCGCGTCGTCGGCCCCCTGGCCGAGGCCGAGCCGGCGGGCGCGCCGGAGGCCGGCCGCGGGAAGGGCGGCGCCAAGGCCGTCCCGGCGGCCCCCGACCGCGGCGGCCCGGAATGGGAAGGCGTCGCCGACGTCAAGGCCGCGCTTCGCCTCCTGTTCGAGTAGCGTCCCCCGCGTACCCTGTACGCCGCGCCGTCCTCGGCCTATACTCGTAGGGTGAGGAATATGCGATGAGATTCCGCCATGCCGGGAAGAGGCTTTCAGGCATCGTCGTCCCGCTCTCCGCCGTCAGGAGCGCGACGTCGCCCGGCTGCGGCGAGTTCCCTGATTTGATCGCCCTCGGCTCCCTCGCGAAATCCTGGGGCTTCGAGCTCGTCCAGCTCTTGCCCGTCAACGACTCGGGCTTCCAGGAATCGCCCTACTTCGCGCTCTCGGCCTTCGCGCTGAATCCGATCTACTTGCGCGTCGGCCACCTCCCCGAATTAAAGGCCCCCGGGGCCGCCTCCCTCCGCTCCGAGGCCGAGTCCCTGGTCGAGCGCTTCGCCGGCTCGGCTCGCGTGCCCTACCGCGAGCTCCTGGCCGCCAAGCTCGAGCTCTTGCGGAAAGCCTGGGATGCGGCAGGCGGCGGGAAGGCGGAAAGCGCCGCCGCCCTCGACGCCTGGGTCGCGGCGAATCCCTGGTCGAGGGCCTATGCCGCCTTTGTCGCCGCGAAGGCCGCGAACGGCGAGCTTCCCTGGTGGGAATGGAAGGCCCTTCGCGATCCCTCCGATGCCGACATAGAGGCGATATGGGCGGGCGGGAGGCTGGCCGCCGAGTGCCGCTTCCGCGCCTGGATCCAGATGCGCGCGCACGAGCAGTTCAAGGCCGCGGCGGACGCCCTCGCGGCCGAGGGCGTCGAGCTGATGGGCGACATCCCCATCCTGATGAACGAGGACTCGGCGGACGTCTGGTCGCGCCGGCGCTTCTTCCGCCTCGAGCTGACCGCCGGCGCGCCGCCCGACATGTACTCGGCCCTGGGCCAGAACTGGGGCTTCCCGATCTACGACTGGGGCGCGCTCGAGGCCGAGGGCTACTCCTTCTGGCGCGAGCGCCTGGCCGAGGCCGACAAGTACTATTCCGCCTACCGCATCGACCACGTCCTGGGCTTCTTCCGCATCTGGTCGCTTTCCGACCGGGATAGCTCGGGCGCCATGGGCCGCTTCGTCCCCGATATCCCCATCGGGCGCGCGGAGCTCGAGTCCCTGGGCTTCTCGGCCGAGCGGATCCGATGGCTGTCCCGGCCCCACGTGCCCTACGAGCGCCTGGCGCGCGCGGCCGGGGAGTCGGCGGCCAGGGGCGCGGCCTTCGCGGCGCTGGACCGCATCGGAGGCGAGGAGCTCTACCTCTTCAAGGATTCGATCCGGGGCGAGAAGGATATCGAGGCCCTGCCGACGGTTTCCCCGGCGGGCCGCGACTTCCTCCTGGGCGCCTGGCGCGACCGCGCCCTCTTCGAGTACGAGGAGGGCCTCTTCGCCCCGACCTGGACCTACCGCGGCTCGACCGCCTGGCCCAGCCTCTCGGACGAGGAGCGCGGCAAGCTGGAATCGCTCATCGCGCGCAAGAGATCCGAGGCCGAGGAGCTCTGGGCCGCGACCGGCCGGCGCCTCCTCGGCGCCCTCTCGTCCTTCACCGGCATGCAAAGCTGCGCCGAGGACCTCGGGGCCGTGCCCGACTGCGTGCCGGCCGTCCTCGGCGAGCTGGGAATGCCGGGGCTCAGGGTCCTGCGCTGGACCAGGCGCTGGGACGAGCCCGGCCAGCCCTTCATCCCCGTCTCGGACTATCCCGGGCTCTCGGTCGCCTGCCCCTCGGTCCACGACTCCTCCTCCCTGCGCGAGTGGTGGGAGTCCGAGGCGGACCGCGACGCGGTCTGGCGCGCGGCGACCGCCGCCCTGGGCCGCGACCTGGGAAGCTGCCCCGACAGGCTCGGCCCGGAGGAGGCCCTCGCCGTCAACGAGATGCTCGCGCGCTCGGCCTCGCTCATCGCGGCCTATCCCATCCAGGATCTCTTGGCCATGAGCGAGTCGCTCCGGCCCGCCGATCCCCGAAGCGAGCGCGTCAACGTTCCCGGCACGGTAGGCGGCGACAACTGGGCCTACCGGATGCCGGCTTTCCTGGACGCGGCGGCGGCCGACGAGGAGCTCGCCTCGCGTGCGGCCTCCCTGGCGCGCGCCAGGCGCGAGGGGAGGCCCTGATGAGCCCGGGCTTCCGCGCGACGGGCATGATCCTCGGCGGCCTGCCGGCCGGCGAGGGCGAGGCCCGCGAGGCGCTTCGAGCCTATGTACGCGCGGGCATACGGGCCTTCGCCCTGCCCGGCGCCCTCTTGTCGAGCCCGACCGCGGCCGTGTCGCTCGCCGTCCAGGCCCGGATCCTGACTGAAGAAGCCGGGCTGGGCCGTCCCCTGATCGCCATGGGCGGCGGCGAGTCCGCCCGCTTCGAGCTTCCCTACGCTCCCCTCGCGCCGACGCCCCTGTGCATCGCGGCCTCGGGCTCGGCGGGGGCCGCGCGGCGAGCCGGCCGCATCCTCGGCGCCCAGGCCGCCGCCTGCCGGGTTGACCTGGTCCTCGCGCCGCGGCTCGACCTGGCCACCGATCCCAAGGACGGCTCGGGCGCCCTGGACCTCTTCGGCATCGATCCGCGCAAGGCAGCCCTCCTGGGCGGCGAGTACCTACGCGGCATCGCCGAGGGCGGCTCGGCCTCCTGCGTCGGCCGCTTCCCGGGCATGGGCTCGACCTGCCGCGCCGACACCCGCGAGGGCATTCCCCTGCTCGATTTTCCGGAGGACCGGCTCTCCCGCTGCGAGATGCGGCCCTTCGCCCGGGCGGTCGCCGCCGGTGCGGCCGCAGTCCTCGTCGGCCGGGCCTACGTTCCCGCTTTCGAGCCCGAGCGGATCCCGGCCCTTCGAAGCGCTCGCGTCATCGAGGGCCGGCTCAGGACCGAGCTGGGCTTCCGAGGGATCGTCGTCGGCGACGATTCGAGCGACGAGGCCGATCCGGGCCGGGCCGCGGTCCTGAGCGCCTTGGCCGGCTGCGATCTGGGCTTTTTCTCGGATCCCGCCGCCGCGATCGCGGCCGCCGAGGCCCTCGAGCGCGCCGCGGCCTCGGGGGAGCTTCCCGCCCCCCGCTTCGAATTCTCTCGATCGCGCGTGGACGACTTCCTGAAGCGCCGCGCCCGATCGGCGGAGGCCGAGTCCCGGGAGCCGACGGGCGCTGCGCTGCAGAAGGCCGCGAAGGACCGCGAGGAGGGCTTCTGCCTCCTTTCCGGATCGCTGACGCTGAACGCCGCGGCCTCGGGCCTGTATAAGGGAGTCCTCGTCGTCCTCTTCTCCCCTCCCGTCCGCTCCCCCCAGGCCCGGGAGGCGAAGGCCGCCGCCGAGGCCCTGCGGGTAGGGCTGCCCGGGGCCCATGTCGCCCTCTTGCGGACCGACCCGGAAACCGGGGACGCCGACGCCCTTACGCGGACCCTAGAGCGGGCCGGCGGCTATTCCGAGGCCGTCATCCTGACCTATGACGCGCATCTCAGGCCCGCCCAAGAGAGCCTGGCGCGCTTCGTCGAGGAGTCGGTGCCGCGCTTCGTGGTCGTCGCGATGCGCAATCCCTATGACGCGGCCTTCTTTCCTAAGGCGGCGGGGCTCGGCGCCGCCCTGGGCTTCTCGGCATCCGCCGCGAAGACCGTCGTCGGCCATCTCTCGGGGCGCGCCCGCGCAAAGGGGCGCTGTCCGGTGCCCGTTTTGGGCATAGAAGTGTAAATAATCGATACATTTGACTTTATTGACAGTTGGATAGCCTCGCCAGTACAGTCTGACGCGCATGGCACAACCGATATCGAAGAAAAGAGCCGATGCACTTGGCGAGCCGGCGACGAGCCGTCCCGGCTTCGCCGCGAGGGCTGTGCAGTCCGTTCTCCTGGGGCTTCGCGCCTCGCTCGGCACTATCTGGTTCCTACTCAGGGTCGTGATTCCGGTCAGCCTGTGCGTCGCCCTCTTGGATTGGCTGGGCGTCCTGGGCTGGGCCTCGCGGCTGCTCGAGCCCCTCATGGCCCTGATCGGCTTGCCCGGAGAGGCGGCCCTCGCCTTCATCTCCGCGATGCTCCTGAATATTTACGCCGCTATCGCGGTCGCCTCGTCCATGGCCCTGAGCCTCAAGGCCGCGACCATCCTGGCCCTCATGTGCCTGACGGCCCATAACCTGATAGTCGAGACCGCGGTCATGAAGAAGACCGGATCCTCGGCGGCCAAGATGCTCGTCCTGCGGATCGGGGCGGCCCTGGCCGCGGGTTTCGTACTCAACCTCATCATTCCGGCCGGCGACGCGGCGCCCGCCTTGGCCTCGGACGCGCTGGCCGCGCCGCGCCCCTCCTTCGCGCCCATGCTGGGCTCCTGGGCCTTCTCGACCGCCTTGCTCGCCCTGAAGATCGCCCTCATCGTGATCGCGGTCATGGTCGGCCAGAAGCTCCTCTGGGAATTCCGCATCCTGACCGTCCTCTCGCGCCTCTTCGCCCCCCTTATGCGGCTTTTCGGGCTCCCGCGCGATTCCAGCTATCTGTGGATCGTGGTCAACGTCGTCGGCTATTCCTACGGCGCCGGGGTCGTGACCGAGCAGGTTTCCTCCGGCGGCATGAAGAAGCAGGAAGCCGATCTCTTCAACCACCACGCCGCGCTCTGCCACTCGCTGGTCGAGGATACGGCCCTCTACCTCGCGGTGGGCATTCCGCTCTTCTGGATCACGGTGCCCCGCCTGGCGATGGCGGCCCTCGTCCCCTGGCTCGAGCGCGCGAGGCGGCATCTGTTCCGTTATTCCTTCCGGGCCGGGACGATCTGAGGATCGGCGCCGCATCGCCGGGCCGCGCGCTATGCTCGGGAGCGTTCCTCGTTGTATATTCGACCAAAGGCCACAGGCAAGGAGAAGTCATGGGAATCAGAAGCGTCTACCGGCTCGGAGAAGAGGAAGAGGAGCCCCAGTCCCCGCCCCATAAGCCCGAGGATGCCCTCGCGGAGCGCTTCCTCAAGACGAGGACCATCCTCCTGTCCGGGGAGATCGACAAGGAATCGGCGGAGCGCTTCGTCCGGCAGCTGCTTCTCCTCGAGAGCCTCTCGGAGGATCCGATCACCGTGCTCATCGACTCGCCCGGCGGCGACGCCGACGCGGGATTCGCCATGTACGACATGATCCGCTTCGTGAAGCCCCAGGTCAGGCTGGTTGGCATGGGATTGGTCGCGAGCGCGGCCGCCCTGGTGCTGCTGGCCGTGCCCAAGGAGCGGCGGCTGGGCCTGCCGAACTCGCATTACCTCATCCACCAGCCCTTGTCGGGCATCCGCGGCGTGGCGACCGAGATCGAGATCCATGCCCGCGAGCTGGACAAGACCAAGGACAGGATAAATAAAGTCATCGCCGAGGCGACGGGCCAAGCCCTCGACCGCGTGAAGAAGGACACGGACCGCGACTTCTGGATGGGAGCGGACGAGGCGCTGTCCTACGGCCTCATCTCGAAGGTGGGGGCCTCCCGCGCGGAGCTGGGCGTATGACCAGGGACTCGGTAGCCGCCGCCCTCTCCTCCTCGCTCGACAGCCTGCCCGAGGCCGCTGCCGCCGGAAAGAGCGTCTACCGAGGCAAGGTGCGCGACGTCGTCAAGGGCGAGGAGGAGCTCCTCCTCGTAGCCAGCGACCGCATCTCGGCCTTCGACCGCGTACTGGCGACCGTGCCCTTCAAGGGCGAGGTCCTCTCGCGCGTCTCGGCCTGGTGGTTCGATCGCTGCTCCGACATCGTCCCGAACCACCTCGCGCCCGGCGGCGATCCCGCCTCCCTCGGGGTCGGCCGCGCGACGCTCGTCCGCAAGGCGGACATGCTGCCCGTCGAGGTCGTCGTCCGCGGCTACCTCGCGGGATCCTCCTGGCGCGACTACAAGGCGGGCCGGGACATCTCGGGCATACGGCTTCCCGAGGGGCTCCAGCGCAACGAGCGCTTCCCCTCTCCCCTGCTGACGCCGACCACCAAGGAAGAGGGCGGGCATGACCAGCCCATCTCCGGCGAGAGGATCGTCGCCGAGGGCCTGGTGAAGGCCGAGCTCTGGGCCCGGGTCGAGAAGGCCGCCCTCGCCGTCTTCCGCCGCGGCCAGGAGCTGGCGGCGAAAGCGGGACTCATCCTCGTGGATACCAAGTACGAATTCGGCCTCGTCGGCGGCGAGCTCGTCCTGGCCGACGAGCTGCACAGCCCGGACTCGAGCCGCTATTGGTGGGCCGACAGCTACGAGAGCCTCTTCCGCGCGGACGAGGATCAGCGCGAGCTGGACAAGGAGCCCTTCCGCCGCTGGCTGGCCGATCGGGGCTACATGGGCGACGGCGCTCCTCCTGCGATTCCCGACGAGGTCAGGATCGAGACCTCGCTGCGCTACATCCGCGCCTTCGAGACCATCACGGGCGAGCCCTTCTCGAGCGTCTCCGCCGATCAGGGCGCCGAGCTCGGGCTGATCGAGCGCATCGCCCGCGAGAAGCTCCGCTAGCTCGATTCTTCCGCGAATCGGCCTCAATCGCCGTGGGGCCTCTCGGGCGTAATAGCCCGGGAGGCCCTAATGCGCGTATCATCCGTCCCGTCGCCCGCCCTCGCCGCCGCCGCGGCCTGCGCCGCCGTCCTCGCCGCCGGCGTCCTGTCCTCCTGCGGCTGCGCCGCCGCCGCCGGCTCCCCGTCCCCGCGCGGCGGCGTCTCGATCGTGTCGTATAACGTCATGACCCTCTTCGACGCGAGGGACGACGGCGGCGAGTACGAGGACTTCTCCGTCGCCCGCGGGCTCTGGGACGAGGCGCGCTACAAGGCGAGGCTGGAGCTGACCGCGGACGCGATCCTCGCCTCCTGTCCCGGCTCCTCGCCCCCCGGGCCCGATATCCTCTGCCTTATCGAGGCCGAGGGGCCCTCGGTGCTGGAGGACCTGCGGACGGGGCCCCTGTCCAAGGCCCGCTACCGCTATTCCGCCTCGGCGGACAAGGAGGGAGGCCCCTTCGCGAACGGCGTCCTGTCGCGCTTCCCGATACTCGGGGCCGCGGGCCATTCCGCGAGCCTGGACGGCGCCAGGGCGGGGCGGGACACGCTCGAGGTCGAGCTGGATATCGGGGGATCGCGCCTTGCCCTCTTCGTCTGCCACTGGAAATCCAAGGTCGGGGGAGCGCGCGAGACGGAGGAGGCCAGGCGCGGGGCCGCGGCGCTCCTGCGGGGCCGCGCGGCGGAGATCCTCGCCGCCGATCCCGGCGCGGAGCTGATCGCCTGCGGCGACTTCAACGAGAATCCCGACGAGTTCGCCCGCGCCGGAGGGGCCTACCCGACCGCCCTGGTCCGGCTCGAGGACGCGGCCGCGTCGCCGGGCGGCGTCCTCGTCGCGTCGGACATCGCGCTAGCGAGGGCCGAGGGCGATCCCGTCCTCTACAGTCCCTGGGAGGATTGGGGCGGCTACAGCTATTCCTATCGCGGGCTCCGCGAGCGGATCGACGGCTTCCTCCTCGGGCCCGGCTTGCGGGCGGGGCGGGGCGGGCTTCGCCTCGAGCTCTTCTCGGTCTCCGACGCGCCCTTCCTGGTCGACCGCGAGGGCGACCCCGTCCCGTGGAACGGCTCGGCGAGGACCGGATACTCGGATCACCTGCCTATCGTCCTCCGCCTGGGAATGGAGCCGGAATAATAGCGAATCGCGCCGAGGCGGCGGAGGGCGCGGCCGAGGAGCCCGAGCCGGAATCGGAGCCTTAGGGGGCGGGCGCCGGGTAAGCCGCCCTCGGGCGGGCGAAACTGCTTGGCTATGCGGTCCCATCGGAGCTATGCTTATCCGAATATGGCCGATGGCACGCCGTTAATCGTACAAAGCGACCTTTCGCTCCTCCTCGACGTCCACGATCCGGCCTTCGAGCCGGCGCGCGAGGCCATCGGCGCCTTCGCGGCCCTCGAGAAGAGCCCCGAGCACCTGCATACCTATCGGATCACGCCGCTTTCCCTATGGAACGCCGCCAGCGCGGGGCTCTCGCCCGACGAGGTGTCCGAATCCCTCGCGCGATGGAGCCGCTACGAGGTGCCTCGCGACGTCTCCTTCATCGTGCGCGACACGATGTCGCGATTCGGCCGCCTGGTCATGGGCGCCGCGCCGGGCGAGGAAGCGCTCGCGCCCTCGCGCCTGGTCATCTCCTGCGCGGACGAGGACGCGGCGCGCGAGATCGGCGCCTCCAAGCGCCTCGCGAAGTGGCTGTCGCCCTCGGGGGGCGGCCCGGATCCGAGAAGAAGTGAGACATGTCCGACTATCAGCGATACACCGCCCTGCCCGCCCGCGAGGTTCTGGCGCTCGCCGACACCGTTCTCTCCGAGCGGGCCGGCGTGGCCCGCAGCCGTGAAT
>CAYPHO010000041.1:0-16008 GCA_964410245.1 uncultured Treponemataceae bacterium
GGTCCCCCCGGCATCCACCAGCGTCAGGGTCTGGGCCTGGCTGGTCAGGGCGATCGGCGGGGTCCTCGTGCCCCTGGACATGGCCAACGCCTTCTTATGGGCCGCCGCGCTCTACGTCGGCTTCTTCCAGGCCGTCGCCCTTTCCGCGCGCGGCGCCTGGGTCAAGCGGGCGGCCGAGGCCCTCCTGGCGATCGGCGCCGTGCTTCTCTTCCTTTTCCTGTTCTTCTATCTCGATATCAGGCTGGGCCTGGCCGCCCGGGTCAGCTCGGGCGAGCTGACCTCGGCGCAATACCTCGAGGCCCTCGGGATCAAGGCCTTCTTCCCGGCCTTCGCCGTCTTCATCGAGGCGCCGCAGAATCTCTTCCTCTTATTCGGCATCGGCACCTTCGGGCTCATGCTCCTGGCCAGCAGGGTCGCGGCCTTGAACCTCCGCGCCCGGATCGCGGGGCTCTTCGGCCAGGTCCCGGCCGTCCCGCCCCCCGGGACCGAGTCCCTGGCCGGCCAGGCGACCCAGGTCACCGTGGTCTCCTCGGATATCCTCAACTTCACGGGCCTCGTGGATAAGGTCAGCCCCGATCGCTCGGTGGCGGTGCTCAACCGCTACTATGAGGTCTGGGCCGTCGCCGCCGAGCGGCACGGGGGGAGGATCGCCGGCATTACGGGAGACTCGGTCCTGGTGGTCTTCGGCCTTTTGGGGGAGAAGGACGCCGCCGAGCGCGCCCTCGCCTGCGCCCAGGACTTCATCGCCGAGCTGCCCGGCATGAAGGACGACCTGCGCGCGGCCTCGCTGCCGGCCCCGCAGGACGTCAGCATCGGCATCCACTCGGGGACCATCGTCGCGGGCGAGCTGGGCGTGCCCGGCTCGCGCGGGCTGGGCGTCTTCGGCGACGCCGTGTCCGTCGCGGCCAGGCTCGACTCGCTCTGCCGCGAGCTGAAGCAGGACCTCCTCCTCTCGCAGCCGGCGTTCCGCCAGCTGGGCCTGGAGAGCCAGGCGAGGCTGGTGCGCATCGGCGAGGTCCTATTGCGGAACAGCACCCAGCCGGTGCCGGTCTACGGGACGAAGTAGCCGAGCGGGAGGGCGGGGCGAGAAGAGATCAGCCCGCCTCCCTGACGATCAATCCGGCCAGGCATTCCTTGAATAGCGAGATGCCCGCATCCCCGCTCGGCATCGAATCGAGGATGGGGATAAAGGTCCTGAAAACCAGGAGCGCGGCGTCCTCGTGATCGGATAGGCGAAGCTCCGTCGAATTCGGCAGCGACTCGAAGAGCCCGATGAAGAGCGACACCAGCCGCTCGTGCCTCCCCTCGAGGGCGGGGATACTGGCGATAGCGCGGCCGCTGCCGGGACGGCAGATAACCCCTTTGTGCTGCTTCCACATGCAGACGCAGGCGTCCGCGATCGAGCCCAGTCCCATCGCCCCGGAGCAGTGAAGCCCTTCAAGCATGGCGATGCAATCGTCGAAGACGGGCCCGAGGGCTTCGATCAGGAGCTCCTCTCGGGTATGCATGTGATTGAACAGCGTCGCCCTGGATATGTCCGCGATCTCGGCGACCCTCTCCAAGGAAAGCGATTCCAGCCCATCGCGCTCGATATGGCGCACGGCGGCCTTGATGATCCGCTCATGAGTCTTCCGCTTCCTCTCGTCGAGCCGATTATGCGCCGAGCTCACTTGTCTTTCTCCTATCTTTATTATACATTGAAGTCCAACATTAGACTATACAGTCTAAATTCTTCACTTACGTCGGGGAAACAATGAAACGAGTCCTATCGGCAATCTTGAAATACCTTAAAGACTGGAGGAATCTCCTGGCGCATTCCGTGGTGGGCGTCGGCATCCTGCTCATCGCCCTCTTCCTCCCGGTCAAGCCGCTCTACAGACTGTTGATCCTCGTCGCGGTCGTCGCCTTGAACACCCTGCGGATGAGGCTGGACGCCCAAAGGAAAGAGAGGAAGCTCCAGGCGGAACCGGCGGACTAGGCTTCCCGCCGCCCCCGGATACGGCTCTCTCGCGCCCTGCACGATTCCCATATATACTCCCGTCTGGCGCCTCTCGGCACGCAGCCCGGGCGCCGGGAGACTTCATGGAGCAGACAAGCGAAGCCGCCGCGAGGGCCAAGGCCGGAGTTTTCCCCGACCAAGCGATCCTGGATTCGCAGATCCGCGGCGAGCGGACGATCGCGAAGGCCAGGAGCGCGCTCATCGCAATCCTCGCCGCCTTCGGCGCCTACGTCTTCATATCGGCGGTCCAGGAGTGGGGCCTCGAGTCGGAGCTGCGCAGGGAGGTCTATTACGTCGAGGCCTTCTGCCTCCTCTTGAGCGCGGCCGTCACGATCCTGATCCAGAGGATAACCGCCCGGGGCGAGTACCGCCGCTGGATGCGCTCCATACCATCGCTCATCGACATCGCGAGCGTCGCCGCGGTCCACTGGGCCATGGCCGTATCGAATAACCCCTGCTACTCCTTTTCCGGGGCGGTAGTCTGGTTCTATATCCTCTTCGTCGTCCTGTCCTCGATGCGGAATTCGGCGATATCGGTGCTCTTGACCGGCGCCTACTCGGCCATCGCCTTCATCGTCCTGAACACGATCTTCTTCGCGTCCATGGGCAATTTCGCCGAGGGCGGCAACATCTACGCCAACGGCGCCGGCCGCGTGGTCAAGCTCGACTACGAGGACGAGGTCATCAAGGCTGTCGTGATCCTGGCGGTGACGGGCATCCTGGCCGTGATGAGCAAGCGGAACATGGGCCTCGTGCGAAAGGAGATCGAGCTCCACGAGGTGGCCGAGAGCTACGCGCGCACGCTGAAGGAGATCAACGAGTCCTTGGAGCGCTTCATCCCACGGGAATTCCTGGGCTTCCTGGGGAAGGGCAACATCCTCGAGGTGGAGCTGGGCAACTGGTCCGAGCGCGAGATGACCATCTTCTTCCTCGATATCCGCGACTTCACGACGCTCTCGGAGAACATGAGCCCGAGGGACAACTTCCGCTTCCTCAACTCCTTCCTGAGCATCTTCGGCCCCATCGTCAGGACCCACGGCGGCTTCATCGACAAGTACCCGGGGGACGGCATCATGGCCCTCTTCCCCGGCGGGCCGGACGGGGCCCTGGCCGCCGCGCTGGAGATGCGCGAGAAGCTCGTGGAGTACAACCGCGGCCGGGCGGCCGGGGGCTACGCGCCGATCCGCTTCGGGATCGGCATCCACGCGGGCCCGCTCATGCTGGGCACGATCGGCGAGAACAACCGCATGGACTCGACGGTAATCTCGGACTCGGTCAACACGGCGAGCCGCCTCGAGGGGCTGACCAAGAAATTCTCGAAGGACATCCTAGTCTCGGGCCAGACCCTGGAGACCCTGAGCGCGCCAGTGGACTACGAGACCCGCTACCTCGGCGACGAGAACGTCAAGGGCAGGGCGACGGCCGTCCGGGTCTACGAGCTCGTGGGCCGGTCGAAGGACGAGGGCGCGCGGGCGGCGGGATGATCCCCCGCGGCGCCTACTCCTTGGGCGCCATGAAGCGCTTGACCGTCTTCTTGGTCGTCTCCGCCAGCTTCTCCTTCAGCACGGTCACCTTCGTGATCTTCTGGTAGGGCAGGAGCTTCTGGTTCACTTCCTCGACGATGGACTTCAGGCGCGCCTCGGCGGCCTTCCAGTCCAGGAGCGGCGCTTTGGAGCCGGCGGCGGCCGGCGCCTCGCCCGCGCCCTCGGGCTTGAAGCGCTCGGCGTTGGGGAAGATCATCGCCTCGATCAGCTCGCTCTGGGTCGAGGGATCCTCGACGTAGCCGCAGACCATGACCTGCTCGACCTCGTCGAAGAGCTGGAAGCGGTTCTCGATCTCCTCGGGATAGACGTTCTTCCCGCCCTCGGTGACGATGAGGTTCTTGGCGCGGCCCTCGAGGTAGACATAGCCGGCATCGTCGACGCGCCCGAGGTCGCCGGTCCTCAGCCAGCCCTCCCCGTCTAAGACCTCGGCGGTTTCCTTCGGCAGCTTGTAGTAGCCCTGCATGACTATGGGGCCCCGCACCGCGATCTCGCCGACGCCGCTCTCGTCCGCGTCCAGTATCTTGATCTCGACCTCGGGGATGATCTTGCCCACGCTGGTCACGATGAATGCGTAGGTGGGATTCAGCGCTAGGATCGGCGAGGTCTCGGTAAGGCCGTAGCCCTGCACGAAGTCGATGCCCAGCTGGTTGTACTGCCTGAATACGCTGGGCGCGAGGGGCCCGCCGCCCGAGATGCAGTTACGTACAGTCGATAGGCTGGCCTTATCCAGCACGGAATGGAAGAGCTTCTTGCCGGGGTTGACGCCGGTCGTCTTCTTTATGAAGCCCGAGACCGCCATGAGCGCCCTGATGACGCCGTAGACGAGGACGCCCTTCTCGCGCACGCCGCGCATGATGCCGGCCAGCACTTTGTTGAAGAGCATCGGCACGCCCAGGAACATGGTGATCTTGGCTTCCTTGAGATCCTTGAGCACCTGCTTGATTATGAGGCGCTTGGCGAAGACGATCTCGGCGCCCGTGGAGACGGCCTCGATGAAGACGGCGAGCATCGTGTAGGCGTGATGTATAGGCAGGAGGGCGTAGAAGACGTCGGTCGAGTAGACGACGAGGTTCCCTTGGGCCAGGTAGCAGTCCGCGACGAAGTTGCGGTGGCTCAGCATGACGCCCTTGGGGTTCCCGGTCGTGCCCGAGGTGAAGAGGATGGCCGCGAGGTCGCCCTCGGAGGCCTTCTCGAAAGCGGGGGCGCCCGGCGCGTCGAGATCGTAGACGTAGCCGGGCCGGCCGGCGGCCAGGGAGAAGGCCGCCTTCAGGCCGGGGCAGGCGGCCGTCAGCTCGGCCTCCTTCTCCTCGTCGACGAAGAGGGCGCATACGTCGCCCGCGCGCACGAGGTTCGCGAGCTCGCGGACCGTGAGCTGGTAATCCAGGGGAACGACGACTGCGCCGGCGGTCAGGACGGCGAAGTAGGCCACGGCCCACTCGGGGCTGTTCTTGCCGGCGACCGCGACCTTGTCGCCCCGCCCGATGCCCAGCGACCGGAGCTTGCGGGCGGCCGCCTCGATCTTGGCCTTGGCCTGGGAGTAGGTCAGCGATATCCGGCCGGGCTCGTAGATCGTGAAGCAGTCCTTGTCGGGGAAGCGGCTCGCCGTAATGGCGAAGAGCTCCGGCAGGGTAGGCCATCGCCCCTCGAACATCTTTCCGCGGTATTCGTCCAGGAACTTCCAAGGGGTGTCGGGTTTCATTAGGGGCCTCCGGTCGATTTATTCGGGGATCCAGGTCAGGGCTTAGCGTATAGACATCGCCGCCGCGGAAAAGGTTGCGGTAACCATCCTGGAATGCTGTATGTTAAAGAGTAGCATGGACAAAGCGAAAAGATCCGGCATCATCGACCGCGGCGAGGGGATTCGGGCGTCCCGCGCCCTCCTGGTCATCCTGGCCGCGGCGGGAATCGGCGCGGCCTTCCTGGCCTCCGCCCTCCTCCTCGCGGGCTGCTCCGGCTCCGTCGCGGCCGCGCTCAAGGCCGACGGCGGCGCCCGCGTCTCGATTTACGCCGAGATCCCGTCCCCTCTGGCCGCGAAATTCCGCAAGCTTTCCCAGGCGGGATCGGGCGAAGCCCTCCGCGACGACGCGCCGCTCTTCGATATCGAGGCGATACGCAGGTCGGCGGCCGAGCGTCCCTCGATCCGCCTCGCCTCCGCATCGAGGCCCGGTCCCGAATCGATCAAGGCCGAGCTGGACGTCCTCAGCCTCGAGGAGCTCGCCGCCTCGAAGGAGCTGACCGGCTCCGGCTTCCTGACCGTATCCAAGGGAACGGGCTGGAGGGAGCTGGCGATACGGCTGGACCGGGGCGCGGCGGCCCAGGCGGCTGCCCTCTTCCCCGGCATCGACCCCTACCTCATGGAGGCGCTGTCCCCGCCCGCCCTCGAGGAGGACCCGGTCACCGCCGCGGAATACCGGATCATGCTGAAGAGCGTCTTGGGCGAGAAGGCGATGCCCTCCATGGAGGCGGCCGCCATCTCGGTGTCCCTGACCGCGCCGGGCAAGGTGATCGAATCGGCGGGCGGCGTCCTGTCGGGCCGCATCCTCTCGGCGAAGATACCGATCATCGACGCTTTAGTCCTGGAGAAGCCCATCGAGATCAGGATCCGCTGGGCGCAGTAGGCGGCCTAGCGGTTCCCCCGCGCCGCGGCCGGGCCGGCGGCGGCCGCTTGCGCCAAAGCTGGCCTAAATCGTAGGCTCATTCCCATGCTTCTCGACTTCACGGCCCCCTGGGGCATCATAGCTCGGAACGACCCGCCCCTCCCCGGCGGTCCCGAGGAATACGCCGCATACGAACTGTCCTCGCTTCTCGGGAGGATGACCGGCTCGGCCCCGCTTCGATCCGACGCCTCGCGCCTCTCGCGCTTCTTCGTGCTCGACTCGGGCTCGCCAAGCCGAGTCTTAGGAGGCCGACGGCGCGGCCCGCGCTGGTCCTGGCGGGCCTCGGAGGACCGCGTCGAGCTCTGGGGCGAGGACGGGGGCGCCCTCCTGGCGGCGGTCTACGCCTTCCTCCGCGCGCTGGGCGCCGAATGGGTAGCGCCCGGGAGCGCGGGCGAGCGACTGCCCCGCGGCGCGAGGCTGGGGCTCTCGGCCGCCGAGGGCGCCTCCCCCAAGGACGGGCCGGCCCTCTGCCTGGCGCTGGCTCACGGCGCCTTCCTCGAGGACTGGGAAGCCCAGCTCGCCTGGGCCGCCCGCTCGGGCTATTCCTCGGTATGCATCCATACTAGTCGGGAGAGCCTGGCCCTCGAGGCGGCTCCCTACGCGCTCTACGACTCGATCAAGCCCGAGCTGGCCGCCTTCGCACGCAAGGCCGGGCTCGGCATCGAGCTCGCGGGGGAGATCCCCTGGCCCGTGCCGCCCGACGTACCCGCGACCCTCGGCGGCTCAACCGAGGAGCGCGCGGAAGAAACCGCCGCCCGCCTCGCCCAAGCCCATCCCGAGGTCTCCGTATTCCACGCCTGGCCCGAGTCCCTCCCGGGAGGAGGCTGGCGAGGCGCGCCGGCCCGAGCCGAGGCGCCATCCGCCGCGATCCGGCTCGAGGAGGCGCGGCTGCTTTCCGAGGCCCTCGCTCGCGCGAGGCCGGGAGCGGCCCTTTCCTTCCTGGCGCGGCCCGAGGACGGCGACGCCTCGGCGACGGCCGCGGCTATCCTCGGCGCGGGCGGCGGCCTGCCGCCCGGGCTGGAGCTGCTGTGGGCCCCGCGCCGCCGCTCCTACGCGAGGCCCCTGTCCGACGCGGCCTGCCGCGCTAACGCGTCCGTCCTCGAGTCCTTCGAGAGGACGGCGGAGGCCTGGAAGAAGGCCGGCGGCGGCCGCATCGCCATCATCGAGCGCTGGGAGGACGGGCTCCTGTTCGGCGGGGCCGTACCGCCCCTGACGGCCGTCATCGAGGGCGATCTCGCGGCCTACCGCACCGCGGGCGCCGATGCGATTTGCCTCCTTCGTGGCGGCTGCAGGCTGCCCGCCGCCCCGCGCCCGAACGCCTTCGCGATGCCCCGCCTCGCCGGCTATCGGGACGGGCCCGTCGGCGCGGGCTCGGCCCCCGGCAGCGGCGCGGTACTCGCGGACTGGGTTCGGGCGGCCTACGGCGGCGCCGCGGAACCGATGCTCGACTACTGGCGCGAGCTCGAGAAGGCCTGGGCCATCTCCCTCGATATTGAAGAGGGCGACTGCGAGCCGCGCGACTCGGGCGAGGGGATCGGCATCGCGAGGGAAGCGCCGGCCGACTGGGGCGATCCCCGGGCGAGCGGCGCGGCCAGGCTCGCCGCGCGGCGCGATCGCTGCGAGGAGCTCTTCGACCACCTGCGCGCCGCAGAGAAGGCGCTTTCGGAGGCCCGCGCCGCGGCTTCTCCCGCGGGCGCGCCCGGGCTTGGCGCGGATTCGGCCGGGGGCGCCGACTCGGCCGCGTCGGCAGACGGGGCCGACCGGATCGCCGCCGCGGCGGTCGCCGCCGAGTCCGACGAGTACGCCGTATCGGGAACGCGCCTCGAGCTCGAGTGCGCCAGGCTCTCGGCGTATTACGAGCTGGCCGCCGGAGACGAGCGAGCCGCCGCCGACATCGCCAATCTCGCGCTCTCGGTATCCTCGGCCTACAAGGCCGCCCTGGGGCGCTCTCCCGATCGGAGATCGCGGCGCGAGTCCGTATTCCTCGCCGAGGCGCTCGTCGATCTCGGCCTGCGCTCGATTCGCAGGCTGAACGCGCGCAGCGGCCTGCGAAGGACGCTCGAGCTGCGCTTCAGGTCGGCGGCGATCTCGCTGTCGGCGGCCGGCCTAAGGAAGGCCTTCGAGGGACGGCGCGAATAGGCTTGACGGGCCCGGCTCTCGTCCAAGGCGGCCCCGCGAGGGCGGCGATTCCTCTATTGCGGGCTCCTTGCGGGCACGCTAGGCTACCTTGCGTATGGAATCCAGCGATCTCGGCAAGAAAATCTTCTTCCTGTACCCGCCCCAAGTGCTGACCGAGGTCGTCGAGGAGCTCGCGCGCCTCGAGTTCGAGGTCTACCTCGCGCGCGACCACGAGCGGCTGAAGCGCGCCCTCGCGTCCTTTCCCAGCGCGATCGTCTTCATGGCCATCGACGAGCGCCTGGACGAGGGCGAGTGGGAGGCCTACGCCCGCGCCCTGCGCTCCGAGCTGCCGGGAGTCGGCCTCGGCGTGGTCACGCTCAACGACGACGCGGCGAAGCGCGAGCTGTACCTCATGGATCTCCAGGTCCCCTGCGGCTTCATCGTACTGAAGCTTGGAGCGTCCAAGACCGCCGAGATCCTGGGAAAGACGCTTGAAGCGAACGAGGCGCGGGGCCGCCGCAAATTCGTGCGGGCCGCCTGCGCTCCCGGCGCCGGGCAGTGCAACGTCGAGCACGACGGCATGACCCTGCGCGCCGACCTGACCGACTTGAGCTCGGCGGGCATGGCCCTGCGCTTCGAGGGCGAGCCGAGCCTCAGGGTGGGCTCGGTACTCAAGGGCATCGCCATCGCGGTCAAGGGTCAGCGGCTCATGGCCGACGGCGTCGTCGTGGCCCGGCGCGCGGGCCCCGGGGGCCTCCCGGTCCACGTCGTCATGTTCGCCCCGGCCTCGCTCGACGAGGCCCGCCGGGACAAGCTCAAGATCCTCGTCTTCAAGCTCAACCAGTCCGCGATGGACCATATCCTGGAGAGCGCGTGAAGCGCCTCGGCCCTCCCCCGGGCGCGCGCCCGAGGTACGTCCTGGCCCGATCGCGGGTGACGCGCTCCTACGCCGCGGTCATCCGCCTCCTAGGCGGGCCCTTCGCGCGCCTGGGCCTCCGCATTAAGGCGATCGAATTCCGCGAGCCCGAGCTCCTCCTCGACGCGTGGAGGGACGTCCTGGACGGGAAGGCGCGGCTGATCCTCGCGTTCAGGCATCCCTACGGCGACGAGCCGCAGCTGCTCGCCCACGCATTCGACTCGGCCCTGAGGAAGGAAGCGCGCCGCCTCGGCTACCGCTTCCGCGGCGCCCTGCGCGCCCGCTTCGTGCACGGCTTCGAGGTCCCGCTCTGGAACGGGCCGGTCGTCCGCTGGGTACTGCCGCGCTCCGGCGCCGTCCCCGTCTATCACGCGAAGATCGACCGCTCCAGCATCGAGGGCATGCGGTCGATCCTGCGCGACGGCCCCTACCCGCTGGCGCTCGCGCCGGAGGGCCAGATATCGTACCGAAGCGAGGCCCTGCCCCGGATCGAGGAGGGAGCCGCGCGCCTGGGAATCTGGTGCGCCGAGGACTTGGCCGCCGCGGGCAGGAAGGAGCGCGTCCTCATCCTGCCCATCTCGATACATTACCGCTTCGCCCGTTCCGACGCGGGATCGCTCGAGTCGCTGATCTCCAGGATCGAGTCCTTCTGCGGCGTCCCGATCCCCTGGGGCGGCCCGGCTCCCGACGCGCGCGACCCGGAATGGAGGAGCGCCGTCGCCGCCAGGATCGCGGCCCTGGACCTCCGGCTCATCTCGGCCGCCGAGGGCTACTACGGGATCGAGCCCGCCGAGGGCGCGACCCGCGACGAGCGCCTGGGCGCCCTGCTCGAGGAGGCGCTCCGCAGGGCCGAGGCCGCCTTCGGCCTCGAGGCGACGGGAGACCGCATCAACCGGGTCTATCGGATCCGCCAGGAAGGATGGGACCGCCGCTACCCGGAGGTGGACCTCGGCTCGCTGCCGCCGCTGGAGAGGCGCCTCGCCGACCGGCGCGCGGGCGAGGCCTGGTACGTCATGCGGCACATGGAGCTCGTGGACCTCTGCCACTACCTCGACTCGGAGTACCTGGCGGCGGCGAACGGCGAGGGCCCGCCCTTCGACCGCCTCGTCGAGGCGGCCTACAGCGCCGGAGACCTGGCGATGCGCCTCGTCGGCGGGGACATAACCACGAGGCCCTCCGTCCTGGGCAAGAGGGCGATCATCTCGGCCTCGCCGCCGATCGACGTCGGGGCGGCCCTGAAGGAATGCGGAGGCGACCGCAGGAAGGCCTCGAGGGCCGCCCTCGCGGCCCTGGAAGCGGCCTTCAATAAAGAGATCGAGGAGTACATCGATGAACGACGCGGTCAATAAGGTTCCTCGCGCGCAAGGAAGGCTGTCGGTCGGGACGAAGCTGGGCTACGGCATCTGCGACCTGGGCGGCAACCTGTTTTTCACGGCGATGGGATTCTGGTCTCTCTACTACCTCACCGATACCGTCGGGATTCCCGCCGCGGCGGCCGGCTTCGCCGTCATGATCGGCAAGATATGGGACGCGGCGACCGATCCGATGATGGGCTACGTCTCGGACCGGACGCGGAGCCGCTGGGGCAAGCGCAGGCCCTACCTGCTCTTCGGGGCGATCCCGCTCTTCCTCGCGATGTGGTTCTTCTTCACGAATCCCCGCATCGCCGACCCGACCCTGGCGACGGTATGGGCGATCGCCGCGCTGTGCCTCCTCAATACCGCCTACACCGTGGTCAACATTCCCTACGGCTCGCTGACGCCGGAGCTGACGACCGACTACCACGAGCGCTCGAGCCTTAACGGCTATCGCTTCGGCTCCGCCTCCTTCGGCACCCTCCTGGGCGTCGGGGTCGTCCTGCCCATAGTCGGGGCCTTCGCGACGCGCGACCTCGGCTTCTCGATGGTCGGCGCGATATTCGGCGCGCTGATGGCGATTACCGCGATCACCACCTTCGCCTCGGTGCGCGAGCCCGATCATTCGGCCGAGCCGAAGCCGACCGAGAAATTCCTCCAGACCTTCATGTTCGTTTTCAAGAACCCGCACTACGTCAGGATACTCCTCACCTACGCCCTCAATATCACCGCCCTGAATTTCGTCCAGGGAATAATCGTCTACTATTTCAAGTACCTCTACCGGGACGAGGCCGCGACCACCAAGGCGATGATCATGCTCCTCCTCGTCGCCATGGCATGCATACCCCTATCGGTCATCGTCTCCAAGCGCATCGGCAAGAAGCGGACCTACCAGTTCGCCCTGGCCGTGCTCGCGTTCTCCTGCCTCTCGCTCTTCTTCCTCGGCCACGTCCTCGGCATGAATTTCTTCTTCGTAATGATGATCATCGGGGGCGTCGGGATAGGGTTCGGCTACGTCGCCCCCTTCGCGATGGTCCCCGACGCGGTCGAGTACGACGCCAGGACGACGGGCAAGCGCAAGGAAGGCGCGTATTACGGCATGTGGACCTTCACCTCGAAGCTCGGGACCTCGCTCGCGGTCGCGCTGACGGGCTTCTTCCTCGCTCTCGCGAAGTACATCGAGCCGGACGCCGCGAACGCCCTGCCCATCCAGCCCGAGTCGACCCTGCTGGCGATCCGCCTCATCATCGGCCCGATACCGGCCGTGATATTCATCGGCGCGATCGTCCTTCTCGAATTCTATAAATTGGACGAGAAGGCCTACAAGGAACTGCTCGCGCGGCCGAGCGGATCCTAGGCGCGGCTTCCTAGGCGGCCGTAGCCGCGGCCTTGACCAGGGCGATGACCAGGCCGACCAGGCCGCCGACCACCGCGCCGTTGACGCGGATGTACTGGAGGTCGTTCCAGACCGCGTCCTCGATCCTGCCCACGAAGAAGCGCCTGTCGGTGGCCCGCAAGAGGCCCGCGAGGTATTCGGTCAGGTCCTCGACGAGCCTTCCGCGCTCGACGATCGTGGCGACGACGGAGGCGAGGGCATCGTTGACGCTCCGCCTGGCGCCCTCGTCGGTCCTTAGCCTCTCCGCCAGGGATCGGGACAAGCCCTCGAGCGAATCGACGGCCGCGCCGTCGGCAGCGGAGAGCCGGTCGCCGAGCGTCGCCAGCAGCCTGCCGACGAAGAGGGCGGCGGAATCCCTGAAGCCCTCGTCGCCCAAGGCGTCCTTGAAGGCGGCCGACAGCTTCTCTCGATCGCCGGAGGGATCGGGCGCCAGGCCATCGAGGCGCTCCGCTGCATCGGCTATCGACGAGACGATGAAGCGCCTCGCCTCGTTGCCCTTGTCGTTCTTGATCTCGGTCAGCGCGGCCTGGGCGCCCGCCAGGGCGCGCTCGACGGTCCCCGGGCCCATGAAAAGCCCCTGCCAGCCCGAGTTCGCCTTCAGTATGGGCGTGAGTATCCTGATCAGCTTGATCCGATTGCGGCCGATCCCGTCGCGGAGGGCCCCGGCGGCGAGATCGATGACCCGCTCGTCGAAGCGCCCCGAGCGCGCCCAGCGCAGGATTCCCGCGAGGGCGGCGGGCGCGTCGACGCGCTCGGAAGCGAAGGCGGCGACGCGCGATACGAAGCGGCGCAGGGATGCCCGGCGCGCTTCCTCGCCGCCGCCGTAGGCGCAGAGGAGCTCCGCGACGCGGCGCCTCAGGAACTCGCGCATCTCCCCGCTCGAGCCGCCCTCCTCGAGGGCGTCGGCGATCCGCGAGGCGAAGTCCACCTTGCCGAGCTCCGCCCGGATCGACGAGGGGCTCACGAAGCCCGACAGGAAGCGGGGCACGGCGTTCGCTATGGCGTCCTTGTTCTTGGCGATGATGTCGGTATGGGGCAGCTTCACGCCCAGGGGATTCTTGAAAAGGGCCGTGACCGCGAACCAGTCGGCCAGGGCGCCGACCGTCGAGGCCTCGAAGAAGGCCTCGAGCAGGCGCTTGAGCGTGAAGCCGCCGAAGATGACGAGGGCCTCGAGATCGAGCCAGGGCTGCAGCTCCACGAAGGCGAGCCCCGCGATCGCGATAGCCAGGGAGACGCTTCCGAGCTTGTTTCGCGCGGGGGAGCTGGGGACTCCCGCCGGCGGCGGCAGCGGCTTCGGCTCGGATTCCGTATCCATGGACCCTTAAGATAGCGGCGGCGTCGGGCATAGGCAAGGCCGAGGGGGGCCGAGGGCGCCCTTGTCGCCGCGCCGCGGGCGCGGCATAGTTGATCTGCGGAGGCAAGATGCCCGACGACATGGTTCCGCGCCACAACATGGACGACCTCATCAAGCTCTCGGTCTTCTCGGGAATCGGGACGAGCATCGTCGCCGAGAAAAGCATCAAGGGCGTCCTGGACCGGGTCATGGAGCACATCGGCGCCTTCTTCGGGCCCCTCAACTGGTCCGTGATGCTGGTGGACGGCGAGCGGGACGAGCTCGTGTTCGCCCGCGTCGTCGGCAGGGCGGCGGAGGCGCTCACGGGCCAGCGAATCCCGATCGGCGAGGGAGTCGCCGGCTGGGTCGCGACCCATGGCGTCAGCGCCGTCATCGAGCGCCCCTCCGAGGACTCGCGCTGGTCCGACCGGGTCGACAAGCTCACGGGCTTCAGGACCGAGTCGATCATCGCCGTCCCCCTACGCTCCGGCGACAGGATCTTCGGCGTGCTCGAGCTGCTGAACCGGCTGGACGGGGGCTACTTCTCGGCCTACGACATGCGGGTCCTGTCGACCATCGCCGACTTCGCGGCCATCGCGATCGAGAAGACCTATTACCTCGCCGAGGCGCGCCGCATGTCCGAGCGCGACCCCTTGACCGGCGCCCTCAACCGCCGGGGCCTGGCGAAGGCGGTCGAGCGGGAGCGGAACCGCCGCGAGCGCTACGGCGGCGACCTCTCCGTGATCGTCGCCGACGTCGACAAGTTCAAGGCGATCAACGATAAATTCGGCCACTCGGTCGGCGACGAGGTCCTGAAGGCCGTAGCGGCCGCCCTGGCCTCCGCGGTGCGCGGCGTCGACGCGGTCGCGCGCTACGGCGGCGACGAGTTCCTCGTCCTCATGCCGGCCACCGGCCTCGACGACGCGGAGATCGCGCGCGCGCGCCTGCAGGCGGTGCTGGACGCCGCGGGCTCGGTGCACGCCCCGCCCTTCAGCGTCTCGCTCGGCGTGCACACCTCGAAGGACGCGGACTTCGACGAGCTCTTCCGCGAGTCGGACAAGGATCTCTACCGCCGGAAGCTCGGGCCCCTCGCGATCGGCGAGAACCTCCTGGCCGCCCTGGACGACGAGGTCAAGGACTAATGCACGTCGACGTCTTCACGCTCTGCGACTTCGCCCAGGAAAGCGCCGGCAAGCTCACCGTGGTCGGGGCCTTCGATACCGTGTACGCGCGCTCCTTCCCCGCCGTGCACCCCTTCATGTGCCTGGCCATGCGCCTGCGCTTCTACATCCACGAGGGCGGGGCCCATCCCATCAGGATCGACTTCGCCGGCCCCGACGGCGCGGAGGTCGTCAAGCCCATCGAGGGCGAGCTGACCGTCGGCGACTTCTCGGGCTCGTCGCGCGTCGTGCATAGCGTCTTCAATTTCGTGAACACCTCGATCGAGCGGGAGGGCGCCATCGGCATCACCCTCTCGGTAGACGGCAAGGAGACGCTGACCTCGCCCCTCTATGTCCGCAAGACCTAGCCCGGATCCCTTTATTGCTCAGTCGGATCGCGCTTGAAGAACAGGGCGAGCTGGGCGAAGACCTCGGGATACTCGGACCTCAGCAGCGCGGGCCGCTCGAAGAAGTACTCGCAGCACACGGCGAAGAACTCGTCGGGCGACTCGGCGGCGTAGGGATCGATGCGGGTCCCTCGGCGCGCGCCGCCCGATCGCGGCTTCGAGCCCCTGATCCTTCGCGGCGCCGGCCGGTCCAGCCTGGACCGCAGGTCCTCGAAGGCCCAGGAGAAGGCCGCGCGCCAAGCCCGGGCGTCCATGCCGCGATGCAGGGGCGGGCAGCCGTCGTAGGACCCGTCGCGGCCGTCCAGCTTATGCGCCATCTCGTGGATCACGACATTGTAGCCCTCGCCCCAGCCCGAGGCCTCGATATCGACGCGGGAAAGCGCGACAGGGCCGAGGTCGAAGGCCTCCCCCGCGAACTCGTCGTCGTACTCGTGGACGACCCCCGCCTCGTCGATGTCGGCCTTGCGTACGTCGTATTCCTTCGGCGTGACGATGATCGTCGACCAGTCCGAGTACCAGTCGAGCCCGAGCTCGAGGATGGGCAGGCAGGCCTGCGCGGCCACGGAGACGCGCAGCTCCTCGTCCAGCTCGAGCCCGCCGACCGGATCGAAGCGCTTCTCGGCCAGGAAGACGGTCGCGAGGTCGCGAAGCCGTTCGCGATCGCCCTTCTCCCCCGGCGTCCCCGGGCGGAGAGCGCGGAGAATCGCGTGCTCCCTGATCGCCCAGTCCCAGAGCTCGTCGTCGAAAGGATATCGATCGAGCAACCGCCTCCGGCGGCTTTCGCGCATGCGTGAAAGGAAGCCCATCGGCAAGAAGATATACGCTATCCGGGTACTTGTCTCCGGGTGACAGAAAGGGCCCTCCGGGCTGTTGGATAGTAGTCGAGCCGGCGGCATAGGATTTGCCTTCCGCCGCCGGCGGGTATATTTTCCGGTAGGTGCGCCCCGGTTCGGGGGCATAAGGAATTTCTCGCCAGAAAGGGAGAATCATGAAAAGAGTCATCGCATTATTGGCCGCGGCGCTGCTTGCCCAGGCCGCCTTCGCGCAGGACGCGGGAGAGCCGTCCGAAGAGTACGTATTGGACGCCGCCCGAGACAAGTACTGGCAGTCGGAAAGCGCCTCG
>CAYPHO010000042.1:0-15856 GCA_964410245.1 uncultured Treponemataceae bacterium
GAGCGGCACTTCGGCGACGCAGGAGAGGGGATTGCCCTCCAGCGAGACGAGCTTGGGCGTCGCTAGGTCGTCATCTCGGTAGAGATTGCCGTTCTTCGTGCCGATGTAGACGTGGCCGCCGGCATTCGAGCCCGAGCCGAGGCTCCAGATATCGGTAATCGAATGCGCCGGAGTATTTGGAGATGAAAGGTCGGCATCATTGTCGCGGAGCAAATTCTTTTCGGCCGCGAACCAGTAATTCGCGCCGTCGTAGGCGACGCCGCGGATCGTCTCGTTCTCAAGGAGCGGGTTGCCGACGCCGAAATACTCGGCCGACATCGCGTCGATCGGGTCGAGATTCGTGCCGTTCACGTGATAGAGCCGGTAGTAGCTCCGCTGATTATTCTCGTCGGTCCAATCGTGCAGGTGCCCGACTACGTAGGCCTCGGTTCCGGCGGCGAATAGCCCGTCGGTGTAGAAGCTCTGGGTATCGCTCGTCGCATAGGTCGGCGCCGCTATGCTCGCCCAGGTCCCGGCCCCGTCATACGAGAAGACGCCGCTGTCGGTAGAGACGTACAGGTCAGTCGCGGTAGCCGCGATGCCGTAGACGCAGCGTCCCGAACTGCCGGCGATGTCCATCTTGCTCCAGGCCGAGCCCGCCGCGATCGGCCGCGAATAGAGTATCGTCGTCGCCGCGTAGTAGTTGCCGTCGAGCCTGACGATGTTCGACACCGCCTTCTTCTTGAAGAAGTCCTGGCCTACCTGCTCGATCTCCTTCTGGACCTCGCTGAAGATGCCGTAGGTATTGTCGCAGGACTGCTGGGATAGGATAGCGGCCAGTACGAGGAGGGCGCCGAAGGCGCGCTTTAGGCTTCTCATTCGAGGCTCCTATAGGTGGTAGACGGCCGCGATCGATGTCTCGACGAAGCCCGAATACTGCGTGAGGTCCGCGTACTCGCCGACGTGGAACTCGGGGACGAACCAGAGGAAGCCTTGAAGGCCCAGGCTCCACGAGCTCGTTATGCGCCAGAACGCGCCGCCGCCCGCCTTGGCGAAGGGGCCGATCATGCCCTTCTTGTTGTAGCGCATCAGGTAGCCGCCCAGCTCTCCCAGTACGCAGAACTCCAAGGGCATTTTCGACCACCAGTAGGCCGCCGTGACGCCCAAGGGCGCTATGAATACCGTCTGGTCGCCGATCGTGCCGTTGAACGAGCCGGTAAGCGATCCGCCGACGGCGAATCCGCGGGAAAGGAAGTATTGGTAGGTGAACGAGAATGCGCCGCCCGTCTTTAGGTTGTCGACTCCGTAGCCCGTTTCCGGGAGTAGGAAGAGGGGGAATTGGAACCCGGCGTTGATCTGGAGCGTCTGATCGCCGTCAAGGAAGGGATTGGCCGGCGTCGCCTCTTCGATCGCGGGAAGCTCGGAAGGCGCATCGGCTTCCTGCGAGGATGCCGCCAGGGGCGCGAGCGCGAGGAGGGCGGCGGCGCACAGGAGCGCGGCGCTGGATAGCTTCATGGTGCCTCCGTTCGGTTCGGGGAATATAGCATGGCGAAGAACATATTGAAAAGCCGCGCGACTTACCGAGGTTACGGACCCGTTCGCCTTCGCAGGCGGCAAAGCTGGCTCCAGCGAGCCGCGGCGAAGGGCTCGGGCCCAGTCTCGAAGCGGACGAGGACGAGATGGCAATCGAGGAAGCTCAGCGAGGGAGCTTCGATGCGATCGATGAA
Organism: uncultured Treponemataceae bacterium; assembly: GCA_964410245.1. GTDB lineage: Bacteria > Spirochaetota > Spirochaetia > Treponematales > Rectinemataceae > CAZXXZ01. The sequence continues at coordinate 1,707 of CAYPHO010000042.1, forward strand.
TCCGGCGTCGGATGCGATCGATTCCGCTTTCGCCAGGAAAAAGCCGAGTCCGGGTGGGAAGGGCGGCTCCTCGTCGAAATCCAAGCCGAGATCGCGCAGGGCGGATCGCGCGGCCGCGCAGAGATCGGGAAGCGGGCCCTCCAAGCCGAGGAAGAGGCAATCGCCGAATGCCCGCGGCGCCGACGCGGAAAAAGCCCCGACGATCCCCTCCCGGCAGGCCGCCAGGGCCTTCTTTAGGGCAAGGGGCGAGCCGAGGCTCGCCGATCGCCCGGGCGGCTTACGCCCCCAGGCGAGGACGGCGAGATCCGGGAAGGCGAGGGCCGATGCCTCGGAACTGGCATGGAATAGCTCGCGGCGGAACAGGGAGAGATCGCGGCCGATATTGCCGGGAGGCTCGAGGCACAGGGCGATGTGTTGCATTGGCACCGCCGCATGATACAATGAGGCTAATGCATAGGAAAGTAGAGGCTCTCGCCGCGAAGATCACCCAAGCCCTCAGCGCATGGGACATGGTCGAGTGCGTCGCCTCGGGGGAATACTCCGAGGTGGACGTGCTCGATCCCTACTTCGCCCTGGTCGTCGACGCCTATTATAGGGACGGGATTCCCGACGCCGAAGCGCGAAAAGCGGCCTTCTCTGCGGTCGCGGGCGATCCCGGCGCCTTCGAGAGCTCGGCGTCCCAGTTCAAGGACCGCTTCTTCATCGACGGCCTGCCCATCAGGATCGAATACAAGGACCTCGGCGCGATCGACGACCTGATCGCCGGGGCGAGGAGCATCGATTCTAGGATCATGCGGGACCTGAAGAACTCGGGGACCTACGTCTTCTACCGGCTAAGGAATTGCCGCGTCCTTTATAAGAAGAGCGATTGGATCGATCGCGCGAAGCGGGAGATACGCGACCTTCCCGCTCGGTTCTGGAAGGCTATGCGCGAGGCCTACCAGCTGAAGATGGAGCATCTCCTCGCCGACCTCGGGACCGCCGCGCAGAGCGAGGACGAGTATTTCTACGATATTTCCCTCGCCGCTTTCATCAGGTACCTCGCGGCCTCGCTCTTCATGGCCAATAGGAAATTCGAGCCCTCTCACCGCTCGGTGACCGCCCTGCTATCCTCGCTGAAGAAGCTGCCGGAGGATTTCCCGGGCAGGTGGGAATCCCTCGTCCGCTACGATCCCGGCATCAGCAAGGCGAAGCGATTCAAGATCGCCCAGCTTATCGCGCTCAGCGTCCTGTCCCTATGATCGGGTCGACGCGAAAAGGCTCGACCCTCGCGTATGCGGGAAAGGCCGAGCCGGTACGCGCTCCGTCGCGGCGGGCCATCCTCTTTTCCCGCGCCCTAGCCGCAGCGATCCTCGCCCTCTCCTCTTCATGCACGGGGAAGGATGTCGCCTTCTCCTGGATCGGGCCCTCGGGCGAGAAGCTGGCCTTCTCCTCCTCATCATCCCGGAAGGACGCGCTGGAAGGGCTCTTCGGTTCCGGCTCCGAGAACGCGGACCCGATCAGGTACTCTCTCGGGAAAAGCATCCTCGTGCCCTCGGGAATGGACCTGGCTATCGACGTGGAGCTCGCGGACGGAGAGCCGAGGGCATCGATCGCCTTGTCGGAGAGGAAGGACGGGAATCCAGCCTTGGTCGAAGCCTCCTTCCCCGTACTCGGCCGCTGGGTCCGGCTCTACATGAAGGTCCCGCCCGGATCCCGGATAACGAGCCTGACCGTCGGCTCGCGCGGGCCCGGTAGCTTCAGGCTCGCCGGCCTATCCCTGCAGGGCGCTTTCTCCGGCATGGAGAGAATCGGGGAGCATGTATCGGTATCCTCGAATTTCCGCCTGGCGATCGGCCGCGAGACCGATATCGGCCTGACCGATCCCTTCGCGGGCATCGGCGTAGGCCGCGGCTCCGGAGCCTCGGAGGCATCGGGGCTCCTCCTCTCCTACGGCCCGGCCGAGGGCGCGGGGAACGCCGGAAGCGCGATCTCCATCTCGGCGACGCGCGGCGACGAGCGGCTAGAGCTTTCCCTGCGCTTAGGGCCGAGGGGAGGCTCGACGGTCATCGGTTCAGAGCTCCTGGGCCCCGGCATAGACCTGATCGAGGCCCGGTCGCCCGCCGGCAGGGAGATATCGCGATTCTGCGCGAAGCCGATGCACCCGCTGGATTACGAGCTCGCGGACTTGGGCAGGGTGCTCGCCTCGGGCATGCCCGACGAGGGACGGGACTACGCGCTCTATCGCTGGGATGCCTTGCCGAAGGTGCTCGTGTTCGTCTTCAGGGACTACGCTGCCCAGGACCGCTACCTCAAGCGCCTCGCCTTCTTCGTCGAGAAGGCGGGCTATCGCGGGAAGCTCCACGCTGACGGCGTCATCGCGAATCTCCACGGCTGGAACGCGCACGACTATCGCGCCGAGGACCTCTCGGCCTTCTTCCGTAAGGCGGCCGCCGAGTCCTTCCCCTTGAACGGCGAGGAGCGCGCCTTGGGGCGCCTGCTCGAGGAACGCGGAGTCATCAAGGGCTCGGGCGCCGGGATCGAGGCGGGCGAGGGCGCCCTCATCTCGATATCAATGGAGACGCCGAGCTCCCTGCGCAGGACCCTCCTCGTGCACGAGTCGACACACGCGATCTTCTTCGTCGACGAGGATTACAGGAAGCTCGTCATAGACTCCTGGGCGAGGGTCGGCGCGGAGGAGAAGTGGTTCTGGACGAGCTACTTCGGCTGGGCGGCCTACGATACCGGGAACGACTATCTCATGGCCAACGAATTCCAGGCCTACCTGCTCCAGCAGCCCCTTTCCTCGGCCGAGGAGTACTTCGCGAGGCGCAAGGCCGCCGAGCTCCTGGCATCGAGGCCCTACCTCGCCGAGAAGCTCGAGGACTATATGGCGAAGTACGGCAAGAGCTTCGAGGAGCGCGCACGCGCCTTCGACTTATGGCTCTCGCGAGCCTACGGCTTCTCGGCCGGGAGGACCTACAGGCTGAGCGCCGCCCGCTAGCGGACGATTCAGTCGAATTCGCGCAACGCGTCGCCGACGACCTCCATCGCCCACTCGCGCGTCCTCGAAAGCAGCGCCGCGGGATCGGGCACCGCGCCCCGAGCCTCGCGCTGGAAGGCGCTCGCCGCCGGCAGGAGCGTGGTCCACAGGTCCCGGTCGCCCCGATTCAGGGACGACAGGTAATGGACGGCGGGGTTCGAGGGCGGATCGAGCGCGGCCAAGTCCCTCGCGTAGCCCGAGAGGAACTCGGAGGCCGGGCAGGGCGCCGCGCCGGCGGCGAATATCCGCCGCTCGCGGCGCCTCGAGGCCTCCTCGCGGCCGTCGCGGCTCGAGACGCGTATCTCGACGCCGCGGCCCCTGATCGGGACGATGTCCATGGGAGAGGCCGAGGCGAAGCGCTCGAGATGCTGTCGATAGGCGATCAGCGGCTTGGTGAGGTAGCGGGAGTACGTGCCTGAATCGTCGGCGCAGTCCTCGCGCGCGGTGCCCTCTCCCCTCAGCATGAAGCCCGAGAAGAGGGATTCGATCGGGGCCAGCCGATCCTGGCGGGCGCCGAAGTAATCGTAGATGTAGGTGCCCCTCGCGTAGCTCTTGCCCTCCGGGTAGGAGAAATCCGTCCCGGCCAGCAGGCAGGTCTCGGCGCCCAGGGCCTCGGCGAGCGAGAGCGCCGCGTGGGCCACGTTGCCGCCCGAGGTATCGAGGGCCGGGAAGGGCTTCCAGCGCGATGAGACATAGGCGCAGAAGGGATGCCCCGACGAGAAGAACCTGGGGGAGTCGCTGAGCCGATGGAGCATCGACGGGGACGCGAGGTCGAGGACGAGCGGCAGCCCCGAGGGCATCCCGCCCAGGAAATGGTAGTAGCTGATGTGCTGGCAGTCGATGGAGACGACGGCGTCGGGCCGGATGCCCCTGCCGAGGAGGGCGGGCATGCTCGTATCGGTCGCGATTACGAAGGCGCCTTGGCCCTTGGCCTCGGCGATGGCGCTCATCGCGGACTCGAGCGAGGGGCCGGCGGCCGTCACGATCGCGCGGCGCACCCGGGGAAGGGGAGGATAGGGGAGCTCGGCGGCGAAGAGATTCCGCACCGCGTTGCGGAACCAGAGCTTGCCGAAGAAGGCCTGAACACTGTAATCGTCCGATATCCTGCCCAGGATGCCCTCGAGGGCGGCCGAGGCCTCGGCGAAGCTCTCCGGATCCAGCTCGACCCTGGGCCGAAGGGGAATCCCGCGTATATCGCCGGCGATCGGCGGGACATAGATCGACATGAGCAGCTCGGCGAGGCGGCCCGGGCTGGGGTCCAGCGCGAGGACGAAGCGCTCGTCGGCGAAGAGGTCCGAGAGGTCCACTTCCTCGAGCACCGACCGGAGCTTCGACGCGGAATACTCGATCGCCAGGATGCCGGTCGTCGAGCTGGACCGTAGGCAGCGCTTCAGGAGGAATGCCGAGCCCAGGCCGAAGGCGACGATAAACCCGCCTGAGCCCTGGGCGGCGGCGATCTTCTCGGCCTCGCGCTCCGGATCGACGAGCGAATGGAATGGACGGACGCGGTCCCCGACGCGCGCGACGGGTACTAGTGCGCCCGAGCGCGCCGCGACGGCGACGATCGATGGGTCGGGCTCGGCTTCCGAGAGGATGTCGCCGAGGCTCGGGTCGGTCCTGGCCAAGGCGAGGAGATTGCGCCTGAATATCATATCGCTCATGGGAACAGCCTCTCGCGGAGATCCCCGATGAAGGCCCCGGCGCGCCTCGAGAGCTCCGCCGAGGCGGGCTCGGGATCGCCGCCGGACAGGACGGCCCGGCGGGCCGCGGCGTAGTCGACGATATCGATGCATCGCAGGAGCTCGGCGACGGGAGAGTCGTCGAGAAGCGCGCCGGAGGCGAGGGCTCGGGCGGCCTCGCTCGCGTCCGATAGCCATTTCGAGAGGACTGCTCGCAATAGGCGCTCCCTCTTCTCCGCGCTCGCGAGATGCGCGAGCCGCGGCGCGCGCTCGGCCGCCCTTGGCGACCGAAGGACAGGCGAAGCGATCAGTCCGGAGATATCGGCGGCAGAAATCTCCGCGAAGGAGCCGAGGCGGATGGGGGAAGGATTCAGCCGGTAGAGCCTCTGGCGCAAGGGCGAGAGCGAGGCGTCCAGGCCGGAAGCGTAGGCGGACAGGCTGCGGGAGCTCGCCCAGGGCGAGTGTCCCGCTATGGGATCCGGGCAGGAGCCGAGGCTTCGCGACCAATGGAGAGCTTCCTCTCCCTGGAGCCTCCGCGACGGCGACTCGGAGAGGAAATCGAAGCCGTGCGGGCGAGCATGGCCCGCGTCGCCCTTGGCCGCCAGATCGAGCCCGATCGCGATGATAGGTCCCGATGATATGCTCGCGGCGAGGAGGAGGGCCGAACCGCTGACCGTTCCATGAGGCGGGATCCTGCGGATCGCCGAGTCGGGCATGCCCATGATGGGCAGGAGCTCGGATTCCGCGAAGCTTCCCTGGTCCAGCGCGAAGAGGGGAGTCTCTCGCGAGAGGCATGCCGAGGGAAGCGCGGTTAAAGGAGCGGCGAGTGGCCTCCCGAGCGCGAGGAGCGGGTACAGATGATACCTGCTCCAGTTGCCTCCGTCGGTCGAGACGGCGAGATCGGGCTCGAATCCCGCGGATCGACACGCGGCGAGGGAAGAGGAGACCGCGATGAGCATGAAATCGCCTCTATAGCCGCGAAGCTCTTCGAGCGAGGGCCGTAGGGTGGGCCCCGAGGCGGCGACGACGACCGGAACCTTCGTCGTCGGGAAGCTCGCGGCGGATTCGGCCAGGAGGAAGGAGCGGCAGGCGTTGGCTATCCAGGACCTGCCGAAGGCCTTGACCGTCGCGGACGAAGAGGCGAGCCGGTCGAGCGCGATCCTGACCGAGGATGCGGCCGATCGCGCCGCCTCGGGGTATGCCGACTCCGCCGGCGGCCAGGAAATGACGGCGACGCCGGATATGGAGTCCTCGCCGATGGCCGCGTAGATATAGGAGTCGAGCGGCCGGCCGGAATCCGGGTACCAGCAGAAATCCGCCTCGAAGAGCTCCTTGCCCTTGAAGGCCGGGGAAAGCTGGACCGATACGATCGTCGCGCGGGGAAGAGCGGAGCGCGCCCCGGCCACGAGGTAGCCGAGGCAAGGCCCGATGATTATTACCGAGGTGGCCGCCCGTCCGTCGAGGGCTTCTGACGCGAATCTCGCCGCTTCCGCCGCGGGATCGTATCTGGAGTGCAGATAAGCCTCGCCGGCGCGACAGGTCGGCGGCCCGGCGCGGGAAGGGACTATGGAGAGATCCATGTCAGCAGGCGAGCAGGCCGTCGATCTCGGAGGATGCCGCGGGCGATGCGGGGTCTATGGAGATCGAGCGGCCCGCGGGGAAGGTCGCGACCGCGAGGGAGGGAAGGAAGCGGCGAAGCGATTTCCCGAGCTGGAACAGGGCCAGCTCGTGGTCGGAGCTCGAGGATGAGCCGAGGACGCAGGCGACATGCGCGGTATCGCTGATGACCGACGCGCCCTCGCCGGCGAGGATCGAGGAGCATGCGCAGGAGAAGATCGAGGCGAGGAGCTCGATCGAGGCGCCGGGGCAGGACGAGACGGTCTCCTCGTAGAGGCGGGCGAGGTCGAAGAGGAAGATGGAGGCGCGGGCGGACTTCGACGCCGAGTCGAGGAGGATGCGCCTGGGCATGTTCGCCGGGGCGAGGATCGGCACTATGGGCAGGCCGCGGGAAGAGGGCGAGGACAGGACGCTTCCGACGCGTGATTGCAGCTCCCTGGGAGCGGCCTCGAGCGCGCCGTCGCGGTAGACCCAGAGCGCCGCCAGCCTCGACCCCGAATGGACCGCGGCGGCCCTGAAGGGGAGGGAAGGGTTCGCGCCGAGGGCGGCGGAAAGGGTTTCGGACGATTCGCGGTCGAGGACTTCCCTGCCTCCCTGCGCGAGCTCGGCGATGGCGCAGGGTATCGCCGTCGCCGAGGCCGACGCCGGGGGGAATCCGATCCTCGCGGCGGGAACGAGGGATTCGCCTCGGGGCATGAAGAGGGCGATCGACGAGAGCCCCAGCGACGAGTTAATCATGGACCAGTACGCTAGATAGGCGTCGTGGGTCGGGGATACCGAAGCGAGACTGTCTTCAAGCGAGCGCAGATCGTCGTGCGTGAAAGAAGGAGCGCTCGGCCGCGGGGCCTGGACGGCGTCCGCGGCCGGGCGGCCCTTCGGGGGCGGCGCTCCGGGAACGGCCGCTATGGCGCGCGCGTATAGGCTCGACGCGCCGCCCTGCGGAGAGCCGGACGACTCTCGGAGCGCCTTTTGGAGGAGACCCATCTCACACCAGGCCCAATTCCTCGAACAGGCGCTTATAGGTGTCGAAGTACTCGGACCTGGCGAATTCCTCGATCTTGTCCTCCGGCAGGGAATCGAGGAGCTTGTCCAGGTAGGAGAGGACGCTGCGGATCTCGGTCTTCAGCCGATCGTCCTCTTCCGTCGACGCTTCCGTCCGAGCCGGCTCGGAGACGGCTTCCTCGATAATAGGTATCTCCGCTCCCGAGGCGGGCTCGGGCTCGAGGCTGATGCTCTCGTCGAGGCTGATGGGAACCTCGTCGGGCATGACGGAGAGGGGCTCGGGAGCCTGGGCCTCGGAGAGCTCGCTGATCTCCTCGAGCTCCTCGACTTCCTCGTCGATCTGCTCGGGCTCGAAGCTCTCGAGCGGCTTTTCCTTGCTCTCCTCGTGGAGGTTTATCTCCCCGAATCCGGATTCGTCGGATTCCAGGACGGGCTCGAGGAATTCGGCCTCGTCCGCCTGGTACTCGTGGCCGTAGCCGGGGCCGGCATCGAGGTCGAGGGCGAGGTCCTGGGGCTCGGAAGCGAGAGGAAGCTCTCCGGAAATATCGAGCCCGCCCTCCGCCTCGTCCGACTCCATCTCGAACTCGGATAGGTCGGGCTCCACGAGGGGAACGTCCTCGAGGGGGGCGCCGTCGAGGGAAAGCCCCTCGTCCAGGATGAGGTCCTCGGCCTCGAGGTAGGAGGAATCCTCGGGGGCCGCGGTCATCGAGCGGACGCCCTCCTCCGCGACCGAGGCCAGCTCGGTAAGGTCTTCCTCGGCGGGGGCCTCTTCGATCGAATCGACGCTGTCGGCCTCGCCTAGCCTGATCTCCTCGATCGCGGGCGAGGCTTGGCGATCGCTCGCGTAGACGCCGCTCTCGGGCAGGAGGGGCTCCTCCAGAAGGGACTCGGAGCTCGGCTCGACGGCCTCCTCCGTGAAGTCGGCCGTATTGAGGATATTGTCCAGCTCGTCGCCCGTCAGCGCGATGGTCTCGTCCTCTTCTTTATTGAAGAAGCCCGAGGCGTCTTCCTGGGCGGCGGCCGGCTCGGCCTTGGGCGCCGCGTCGGAGGGAGCGGCGATCCCGGCTATCTGCGTCTTCAGCGAGACCAGCTCTCCGCGGATGCTGCTGAGCTCGTCGGCGATCTTTTCCAAGAGCTCGCTGGAGAGGTCGGGGGAGCCGCCCCTGCCCGAAGGGCCGGCGGCGCCGGATGAAGGCTCGGTCAGGCTCTCGGTCACGGCCGCGATATCGTCGAAGTCCCCGGAACGCGGCTCGGCGACCGAAGGCGATATGAAGTCGTCGAATTCCGAGGCCGACTCGCGTCCGACCTTCGGCTCGGAATCGCCTTCGAACTGGAGGTCGATATCCAGGGGCTCGAAGTCCTGGGAGGACTCGAGCGGATGGCTCAGGGGAATGGCGTCCTCGGTCTCCTCGAGGAACTGCGAGGTGACGTCGGCCTCGCCGAAATCGGAGGACAGGGGGGCGGCCGCAGGCGAGGGGCCCGTGCCGAGGTCGTCCAGGAATTCGGCGGAGACGTCCTCCATTCCTCCGGAGGAATCGCTGGGAGCGGTAGCGAGATCGGCCTCCGAATCGAGGCCGCTGACGGTCGACATGTCGATCTCCGCGTCGGGGTGTATGGTTCCATGCGAGGGCGGGGGCGATAAGTCCTCGATGCTCAGGTCGAAATCCTCGGAGCCGCCCGAGGAGGAGGACGCGTCCTCTATGTCCGGGAGTGGGCCGAGATCGGACGAGGCCGCTTCGGACAGCGCTTCGGAGCCGAACTCGGCGTCGAAGGTGCCGAGGAGCCGCTCTTCGTCCTCGGAGAGGAATGATTCTTCCGAGACGGGAGACGCTTCCGAGGGCAGGTCGAAGTCCAAGTCGTCGAGGGAGGCGACGCCCGAGCCCTCGACGATATCTCGGGGCTCCGCCTTGACCCAGACGCCGTACTTCTCCAGGTCTCCGGCATCGAGTCCGGAACGGGGGGCGGCGCTCGAGGGATCGTTGTTGGAACGAATAGCCATGGCATCTCCGTAACGGGCTGTCGTTAGTACAGTATCGGCAGGACGGCGCCGCTAGTTAACGGCCCCCGGCGTCTACTGTAAGGAAAAAACCCTCTGGAAGCGCGCGTGGCGGACCGTACTTCACTCTATGCGCGGCTATGGCCGTTGTCAATAATCGCCCCGGCCGGCCGCAGACCCGGCCGCGATACCCTCCACAGGCGAAATCGAGCCTCCGGCGGCAAGTCCGAGTAAAGGGAATGCGCGCTTTTACCGTAAAGTAAACGAGATGAATCGTACATCGTCGCCGTACCGCCGGCGCCCGAGCCTTTCGGAAGCCGCTATAGCTTCGGCCGCGGCCTGGATCCTCGCCTATTGCGCCCTCTCGATCCTCGCGGGAAGCGCGGGCCTATCGGCCTACGCCGCGCTCGAGGCGAGGAAGGCCGCCATGGAATCCCGGCTCGATGAGCTGGCGGCGATCAACGGCCGCCTGTCGGGCGAGCTCGAATCCTTGATGACGGATCCGGAACGCGCCGCCCTCGAGGCGCGCAGCCTCGGCTACCTGAGGAAAGGCGAGGTCGAGCTGGCGAGATCGGATAGGGCCGGGGCTTCCCCGAGGATCGAGATCGGCTCGGTCCTTCGCTACGCCGCTCCGCGGGCCCTAGGGGACGGGACGGCCAAGGCGATCGCGCTCGCCCTGGCCCTTGCCTTATTCGCGGCCATGATTGCGCCCGGGCCGGCCGCGTCGCCGCGGCGGCATAGGAGGCCTCGCTACCGCGGGCGCCTGGTCCAGAGCGCCTCCCTCGAGTAATCGTTATCGATCGACACCGCTCCGCTCGCGTCGACCTTGACGAACACCGACTCCTTTACCCCGCTTAGGACGCCGCCGTCCTCGCTTAGGCTGAAGATCCACTTCCATCGGCGCGCGGCGGCGGAGACGATGGAGGCGGATCGCGGATCGAGATCCGGCCTGTAGAAGTCGGGCGAGTTCGGCTGGTCCTGGCTTACGATCACGTATGAGCCCGAGACGACTGCCCTCAGCAGCATGCGCGCGCCCGAATTGAGGAGGGCGAAGCCCCTCCCGTCCGAGCGGAGGGATACGCTGTCGATGCCCTTGTCCCCGTTCCAGGTGCCCGCGACGGACGCGAGATGGGGATTGGGATCGTAGCGCGCTTCCGGGAGCGCCTCGACGGACGGCCCCCCGGCGGGAGGCGTATCCGCCGGGATTACGCGATCGGCTTCCTGCGCCTGCGCGGCGCATAGGAGGGCGGCGAGAACGGCTACCAGTATCCGGCGAGCGCTGACTCTCATGTCAATTCAAGATATCGCTTTGAGGGCCGTCCGTCCCGCCCTCGTCCCGGGGCTCGGAGGCCTGAGGGACCGTCTCGGGCTGAGCGGGCTCGGGCGAGGGCGGCAGGGCGCCGTCCGCGGGCGCTCCCGCGGGCGCGCTCGCGCCCAAGCCGGGTATATCGACCCGCAGCTGCGAGTCGACGCGCGGCTTGTCCCCGAGCGTCCTTACCTCGTTGCCGATCCTCTCGATGAACGTGCGATCCCGCTCGGAACGCGAACTGTGGAAATCGCAGAGCTTGTCGGGCTGAGTGCCCTCAAGGAAGAGGAGGCTTATGGTTCCCTCGTCGCAGGCGGGAGTCGGGAGGAGCCCCGTGACCGAGCAGACGCTCGCCTCCACGAGGCCGGACTGGGGCCGGGCGAATGACTTCTGGGGAAGCCCGGCGTGGATGGATTTCATGTAATCGGCCCAGGTGGATCCGGCGATGACGGCTCCGGACTGCGATACGCCGAGCGAGTTGCCCGGGTTGTCGAAGCCGAACCAGATCGCGGTGGTATAGTAGGGCGAGAAGCCCACCGTCCACGCGTCCGCCCAGTTGTTCGTCGTGCCCGTCTTGCCCGCGCAGGGAATAGTGTACTTCGCCCCGGTCGAGTCCTTGTAGGTCAGGAGCTTCCCTTCCTGCGCGTACCAGGAAAGCGTGCCGTACTTGGTGACCTTGCCCAGCATATCGACCATGACCGCGGCGGTCTGCTTGCTGATCACCTGCATGGTCGCGCCCTTCTTCCGCTGGCGGGCGCGCAGGTCGCGCTCGGGCTCCAATATCATACGGCCGTCACGATCCTCGACCGAGCGGATCGAGATGGGGGCCACCTCCCGGCCGTCGTTCGCGAAGACGGAGAATGCCCTGGCCATCATGAGCGGGGAGACCGCGCAGGTTCCCAGCCCGAGCGAGAAGGTGCGGGGGAATCTCCGGCGGATCTCGCCGGGGTCGGTCACGTCGAGCAGGATGGTCGCGCGGTTGATCGCCGCGTCGAAGCCGATAGAGTCCAGGACGTGCAGGGAGGGCACGTTCATCGATTTGGCCAGGGCGTACCAGGCGAGGACAGGCCCCATCCACTCGCCCTTGTAGTCCAGCGGCGTATAGGGCGTCCCGTCCTCGCCGTAGAAGACGACCGGCGCGTCCTGGATGAGCGTAGCCTGGGTGATCTTCTTTGTGTCGATCGCGGCCGAGTAGTACAGGGGCTTGAAGGTCGATCCCGGCTGGACCTCGGCTTGGTAGGCGCGGTTGAGCTGATTGGACTCCGAGTATTTCGAGCCGCCGACCATCGCCGTGATATAGCCGGTCTCGGGCTCGATCGTGATCAGCGCCCCCTCTACCGTCGTCTTCGCGAGGTCCTCCTTGAGCCAGCCCCAGCCGGCGTTGGTCATCGGCTTCAGGCTGGTGATGCCGAATAGGAGGGAGCAGGCGTCGATCGCCGGGTTGATCTTCTTCTGGTATTGCTCGTAGACGCGGTTCTTGACCTTCGCGTCCGACACGAAGAGGCTCTCCAGGTCGAAGGAGAGCCCGAGCATCTCTACTATCGGGATGTAGGTAAGCTCGGCCCCCTCGAGCCGCCTCGAGCTCTCTGACTGGAAGGTGCTGTTGACCTGGACGAGGGACTTCGCCATGACGGCGTCGGCGTAGCGCTGCTGGTCCAGGTCGAGGGTGGTATTGACGACGAGGCCGTCGTTGTAGAGGTCGAGCGAGCCGTAGAAGAGGTCGTCGACCAGCTGCTGCCGTACGTACTCGCTGAACCAGGGAGCCTTGTCGTTCTCGCGCCGGCGGTTGTAGGCGGCGGTCGGCACGCGGGTGTAGTCGAAATTGGACCAGAAATCGTTGAAGGACGCGTCGGCCTCCTCGGCAGTCGCGTAGCCGTACTTCACCATCTCGTTCAGGACCTCGCGCGAGCGCGGCATCGCGTTCTGCGGCCTGCGGTACGGATCGTACTTCGTCGGGCTGGAGAGCTGGATAACGAGTATCGCCGACTCGCCGAGCGTGATGTCCCGGGCGGACTTGTTGAAGAAGTACTGGCTGGCGGCCTCGACGCCGTAGACGCTGGGACCCATGACGACGCGATTCAGGTACTGCTCGAGGATCTCTTCCTTCGTGTAGCGCCGCTCGAGCTGGAGGGCGTACCACAGCTCGATGAGCTTGCGCCTGATGCTGATATCCTGCCGTATTCCTAGGATATCCCCGGCGAGCTGCTGAGTTATCGTGGACGCGCCGCCCCTATTCGTGCCGGTAAGCTTCCCGAGCGTCGCGCTGATGATCCTCTTGAAGTCGAAGCCTCGGTGCGAGAAGAAGTTCCGGTCCTCGCGGGTGACGAAGGCGTCGATGAGGTGCTGCGGAAGCTCCTTGATCGAGATGATCTCCCGCTTCTCGGTCGAGAAGAACTCGGTGATGAGGCGGCCTTTTATATCGTATATCTTCGAAGGCAGCGCGAGCTTCTGGCTGATGAAATTCTCGGAATTGATCGTGTTTGCGGTTTCGGCGATGCCTATGCCTACCGACGCGCCGAGGATGAGCGCCGAGGCGACGGCCAATAGTAGAAGGATCTTGACCGCTTTCGCCGGCTTCGATGCGCGGGACATGAATGGAAGGTTATGCCATGAAGAAGGATTAGGTCAACGGTCTTAGGATCAACAGAACTATCGACTGCCGATCCCCGGACTTGGCAATCTCCTGCTCATCGCCTTACCGCAGGGAAATCGCTTGGGGTCGAAGTAAAAAAAAAGGCCGGTTTTGGGGAAAAACCGGCCGCCCGTAATGGGTGTCGGACGTACCATAGTAGACTGGGAGGGGAACTATGATCGAATCCGACATCACTACTATCGGTATCGGGCTAGATAAATATTAACAGCTTTCCGAGCTCTTTCATAGATGCAATGGAAAATACTGAACAAAAGTAGAGATTTGATCTTCATGCAAGATATTCGTATATTCATGCAAGGTATATTGAGAATCGAGTGCGTCTTTCCGCGCCGAGCGCGGGCCGTTGACATTTTTTGAGTATTTTATTATCGTTTCGGTACAAAATTATAGATTGACCCCCTATAGGAGGATCTAGGATGAAGGTAGCAATCAATGGTTTCGGCAGGATCGGGCGTCTGGTCTTCCAGGCCCTCGTCGAGCAGGGCCTGCTCGGCAAGGATAAGGTGGACGTCGTCGCCGTCGTCGATATCTCCACCGATGCGAAGTACTTCGCCTACCAGCTCAAGTACGACTCGATCCACGGCCGCATGAAGGCCGCGATCTCCACGAAGAAGAGCGACGCATCCCTGACCGAGGACGATACCCTCGTCGTCAACGGCCACGAGGTCAAGTGCGTCATGGCCGAGAAGGAGCTGAAGAACCTGCCCTGGTCCAAGCTCGGCGTCGAGTACGTCATCGAGTCCACGGGCCTGTTCTGCAGCGAGAAGGCCTGGGGCCACCTCGAGGCCGGCGCCAAGAAGGTCATCATCTCCGCGCCCGCCAAGAGCGCCGACGAGACCAAGAAGATCCCGACCTTCGTCATGGGCGTCAACGAG
>CAYPHO010000043.1:0-5410 GCA_964410245.1 uncultured Treponemataceae bacterium
TCGTCATCTCGATCGACACCCTCTATTTCGGCGATGCGTTGGAGATTTTGCGGTCGATCATTCCCCTGCTCCGGTCAGGAGGCCGGCTGGCCGCGTTTTTCGACCAGAGCTGCGAACCGGACCAGCCGCTGGAGAGCTATCCGAAGGACCTGACCCTGCCCGACGCCACGGAGCTGGCCCAGGCGCTGCAGCGCCTGGGCCTATCGTATTGGACGTGGGACTACACCGGGCAGATGCTGGCGCACGTGCGCCGCCGGAAGCCGGTTCTGGAGGCTCTCTTCCTGCCTCTCCAGAGTCTCTATCTTCTTATCGAGGGTCTCTTCCTTCTGCTGAACCCGCCGCTCGTATCGCTGGAGCTCGGCGCGGCGCTCCCGTATCTCCCTTTCTTGCTGGTTGCGTTCCCGAATGAGCTGATCTTTCGCCTCTACCAGGATTTCTTTCTTCTGAGATTCGGCCTCTTTGACCGCCTCCCGCTTAATCCGCTCCGCCTTTTGCTCGGCGGCGGCGAGTTGGAATCTGGCGTAAAGCCAGCGGATCGTCCACCCAAGGATCGCACCAGTAAGAGGCAGGGCAGCTATCCAAAAAGCTGTCATGGTCCCTCCTACTCGCACAAAGCTGTAGGATTCGATTATACGGAACGCTCCCTATTTGTCAAGGTAAACGGGAAACTCGTTGTTTTTATATGAATTACGATTGACGGCTCAAGATTTACCGAGATATAGTTTCCGCGGAACCCCGGATGGGGTTCCCGTACTTTCGGAGGGATGAGTTCGCCGTTTCCAGTTGCAAGGCAGAAAACCGGGTCCGCTTCGCAGTTTTTACTCGCACTCAGCGGTCCCCTAAGGCCGGCGGCCGGCCTAGGGCAAACCCGCGGTCTATGTTCCGTAGGTTCAGGGGGAGTTCTTCTCCCTCCTCGCGCCTCGCCCGTTTACTCCTTCAAGACGAATGGGATCTCTGAACGGCCTTCCAGAAAGCCGTCGTACGTCCGGACCGGGCTTGTGGCCCTAGTCACGGGCGCGCTCGCCATAGGCGGGCGAAATCGACGGGGCGCCACGGGCGTCCCGCCTATGAGGGTTCTTTCGCATGTCCAAGAAAGTTTACGTCGGTAACATGAATTACGCCACCACTGAGAACGCTCTCAGGGACCTCTTCACCCAGTACGGCGAGGTCGTGTCGGTCAACATCATCGTCGACCGCTACACCGGCAAGGCCAAGGGCTTCGGGTTCGTCGAGATGAACACCGAGGAAGAGGCTCGCGCGGCAATCGAGGCGCTCAATGGCTTCGAGTTCATGGGCCGGCAGCTTCGGGTAAACGAGGCCGAGGACAAGCCGAGGCGGGACAATTTCCGCCCTCGCAACTACTGAACCGAATCGTCCGGACCGGCGTTTCGGCGCCTGTCGAGCCGCGCGTGGCCGCCGCGCGGCTCTTATTTTCTTTACTAGATAGTAGTTAGCCTTTACTAGCGGCGCTCGGACCCGAAAACGGCCCTCAGGGCGCCGATCAAGGCCTTGAAGCGATGAGGCAGAGGCGAGATAAACACAGAACCATGCTCCTGCCCAGGCACGACGATTCTCAATCGACGGGCATGAAGCATCAGGGTCGCTTCGGGGAAGCGCGGATCGCGCTTCCCGTAGATCGGATCGCCGAGGATCGGCGTGCCGAGACCGGCCATGTGAACCCGAAGCTGATGAGTACGGCCCGTCCTCGGCCTGAGCGCTACCAAGGCGTATGAGTCCCCGGCTCGGCCTTTGTCCCCACCCCACGTAGCGAGGACTCGATACTCCGTTAAGGCGGTTTTCCCGCCCGTCTCGACCCGGGCGAAGCGCTTGCGATCCCGGCGATCCCGTCCCAGGCGGTCGGCGATGCGACCCGTCGGCGGAGAGGGGATGCCCCGCGTCAGGGCGAGGTATTCCTTGCGGACTAGCCTGTCCTTGAATTGGCGGGCGAGGAAGACCTGCGCCTCGAGGTCCTTGGCCGCGATGATGAGTCCCGAGGTGTCCTTGTCGAGCCTGTGCACGATGCCGCCCCGCTGGGGATGGGCCGCGGCAGGGCCGGAACCCGCGGCCCTGCCCAAGAGGGCATTCGCCAGGGTCCCTCGCCTGTTGCCCGCGCCCGGATGGACGACCATGCCCTGGGACTTGTCGATGACGAGGCAGCGCTCGTCCTCGTACAGTACCGAGAGCGGGATTTGCTCGGGAACCAGGGTCGGCGAAGGCTCCTCTTTCCACGTCAGCTCGAGGCTGTCGCCCGGCTTGAGGGGACGCGAGGCTTTCGCGACCGCGCCGTTCACCTTGATGACGGCGCCCCTGGCCTTGAGCTGGGAACGGCTGAGGATCTTGGCGACCTCGGCGAGATAGACATCGGCGCGATCGGCGCCCGCGCCTTCTACCGTACCCGACCAGCGCCGCTCGAGCCCGCCTTCGGACTGTGCCTGTTTCGCCATCGCGCCTCCGCATTCAGATGGTAGGCGCGATTCGCCCCCGGCATCAAGCGTATCCGAATACGTACAGAGTTTATATACTTTATCTACTATATTTTATTATGTTAATATAAAGAAAGGAGCGCGATATGGCATTTATAGTTCCTGAGTTGAAGTATGGATACGATTCGCTCGAACCGCATATCGACGCCGAGACCATGCGTCTCCATCATGACAAGCATCATGCGGCCTACGTAGCCAACCTTAACAAGGCGATAGAAGGCAGGCCCTACGCCGACTGGAGCATCGAAGCCTTGGTCCGCGACTGGTCGAAACTGCCCGAGGAAATCAGGGCAACAGTGCGGAACAACGCCGGAGGCCACTACAACCACAGCATCCTGTGGTCGACGATCGGGCCGAATGGAGGAGGCAAGCCCGAGGGCAGGCTCGGAGAGGCGGTTGATAAGGAGCTCGGGGGCTTCGACGGCCTAAAAAAGGAGCTGACAAAAGCGGCGCTAGGGAGGTTCGGCTCGGGATGGGCATGGCTTTCACTCGATCCGCTGAAGCGCTTGGTCGTCGCATCTACGCCAAACCAGGACAGCCCCCTCGCAGAGGGAGGATATCCGCTTGTTGGTATAGACGTTTGGGAGCATGCCTACTATCTCAAATATCAGAATCGCAGGGCAGATTACATCGAGGCCTTCTTCGCCATCATCGACTGGAAGGAAGTCGGTTCGAGATACGAGAGAGCTGGTGCGTGAATCCCTAGGGCAGAGCGGATAGGGCTGAGAAAGCGCCCTGCCCTAGCTTCGGGAAAGTAGTGTTCCCCGGGGATTGCATACGTTACTGTAGGTATAAATAAGGTCAAACGTTAGGATTTTTCCTAACGTTGGATACAAGTTCAAAGAAATCCTATTTATTTATATATCTTATATTACTTTAATAACTTATGCCAAAGTGAAAGCACATATGAAGGAAAGATACGTTATCTGGCATGCCTCGTGCAGTAATGAATGTCGCACCTTCGCGGTGTACTCGACATGTAGGAGCGAAACATGCTGAAACGAGCTTCCGCCTCGATACTGCTTCTCACGTTGGCGCTCATCCCAGGCTTCTCGGAAGCGGCCGAGAGCTCGCTGAGCCCGGGTAACACGGCATGGGTGCTGATCTCGATCGCGCTGGTCATGTTCATGACCGTGCCCGCGCTCGGCCTTTTCTACGGCGGCTTAGTGCGCAAGAAGAATGTACTAAGCGTGCTCATGCAGTGCTTCATCACCTTGGCGCTCGTATCGACTATATGGATCGCGTTCGGCTATAGCCTCGCCTTCAGCGAGGGCGAATTGATCCCGGGAGTCCTGGGGGACTTCAAGTGGGCCTTCCTGAAAGGCATCGCTCCCGATGAGCTCTCGCCCTACTACATCTCGGACTCGGCCGGCAGGATACCCCACCTCGCCTTCGTCATGTTCCAGTGCATGTTCGCGGTCATCACGCCGGCCCTCATCGCCGGCGCCTTCGCCGAGCGGATGAAGTTCTCGTCCTTCCTCGTCTTCACCGCCGTCTGGCAGATATTGATCTACTGTCCCCTCGCCCATATGGTCTGGTCTTCGGGAGGCTGGCTCTATAAGCTCGGAGTCCTGGACTTCGCCGGCGGCACGGTCGTTCACGTCAACGCCGGCTTCGCCGCCCTGGCCGCGGCCCTGGTCATCGGCAAGCGGGACCACCACAAGCTCCTACCGCCGCATAACCTTCCCTTCACCCTGATAGGCGCCGCCATGCTCTGGTTCGGCTGGTTCGGATTCAACGGGGGCTCCGCCCTCGCCGCCGACGGAATCGCCGCGAACGCCGTCATGACGACGAACGCTGCGGCCGCCGCCGCGGGCCTCGCCTGGGCGATATTGGACAAGGTCTTCAATAAGCGGCCGACCATACTGGGCGCGGCGACGGGAGCCGTCGTCGGATTGGTGGCGGTGACGCCGGCGGCGGGCTTCGTGAATCCGGCGGGCGCGCTGGCGATCGGCGCAATAGCCAGCGCCGTCTGCTTCTTCATGGTCGTCTTCGTCAAGGAGAGGCTCGGCTACGACGACGCCCTCGACGCCTTCGGCTGCCACGGCGTCGGCGGCCTCGTGGGAGCGGTGCTGACGGGCGTCTTCGCGGATCCCGCCGTCTGGGGAGGCCGCGGCGTCGAGTACTCGGGCGCCCTTTACGGCAACTGGGCGCAGCTCTGGAAACAGCTGGCGGGAGCGGGCGTAAGCATCGCATTCGCCTTCGCCGGCACCTACGTCATCCTGAAGCTCGTGGACCTGGCCGTCGGGCTCAGGGTCGACTCGAGGGACGAGGCGGTCGGTCTCGATATATCGCAGCACCATGAGCGCGCGTACACCGTGCTCGAGTAGGGAGATGCCAAGATGAAGATGATCGTCGCGATAATCCAGCCGCATAAGCTCGACGAAGTGAAGCAAGCCCTCTACTCCGCCGACGTGAACCTGCTCACCGTATCGGAGGTCCTGGGGCACGGAAGGCAGGGAGGGCAGGCCGAGATATACCGAGGAAGCAAGGAGACGGGCAATCTACTCAGGAAGATCCGCCTCGAGATCGCGGTCAACGAAGCCTACGTCGAGCCCACGATCGAGGCTATCCTCAAGGGAGCCCGCACGGGCGAGGTCGGGGACGGCAAGGTATTCGTGTACGATTTAGCCGAAGTCGTACGCATCCGTACCGGAGAGCGCGGCGGCGAGGCGATAGGCTAGCCGCCCGGAGTCGAGAGCGCTCTCCGGTCGCGGAGAGCGCGGGGGCGAGGCGATAGGCTAGGCGTCCGGCTCCGAGTCTTCGGCATCCTCGACGGCCGCGCCGTACTCGGTAGCCCTGGCTGAGCCTTCCGCCCAGTACGCCCCGCGTCCCGGGCGCGTCGGATTCGCGTAGTGCTCGACGTTCCAGAGGAAAAGGCCGCGCGCCGGGGCGGTCGGTCCCGCGAGCGAGCGATCCTTGGCCTC
>CAYPHO010000043.1:5510-15737 GCA_964410245.1 uncultured Treponemataceae bacterium
CGAGCCGGCTCGGCCGCGCTATCGCGAGAGCCTTCGGCAGCGTAGAAGAGCATCGAGCCGACGAGGGAGCGCACCATGCGCCAGAGGAAGGCGTTGGCCGCCACCTCGTAGACGAGCAGGTCGCCCTCCCAGCGGAAACTGGATTCGTGGACATAGCGCGAGCGGTTCGCCGAGAGGTCCCGCGCGGAGGAGAAGGTCGTGAAGTCGGTCTCGCCCAGGATCGCGGCCGCCATCGCGTTGAGCGACTGGAGCTCGGGCCTCCGCCGGACCTGGTGCGCGTAGCGCAGCCTGACCGGATCGGGCCAGGGCGAGCAGAGCGTGAAGTACCTATAGCGCCTGAGCCGAGCGTCGTAGCGGGAATGGAAGTCGAAGTCGGCCTCCGAGGCGGAGAGTATCCGAAGGTCGCGCGGCAAGAGGCGGTTCAGGGCCGGGACGAAGCGCTCGGCGCCCATGCGCTCGATATCGGTATAGAAGTTCGCGACCTGCCCCATGGCGTGGACGCCCGCGTCCGTGCGGCCGGCGCCGATGGTCGGGACCGGATGCCCGTGGATCTCCGCCAGCGCGGCCTCGAGCTCGCCTTGCACGGACCTGGCGTTATCCTGCCGCTGCCAGCCCGCGAAGTCCGTGCCGTCGTAGGAGAGGACCAGGCGGACGTTCCTGCCCGCCCTATTCCTCATCCTCGTCTTCGTCCTGGTGGAGCTCGGCCTTGAGCGCGTCGTAGAGGGCGCGCACCTTGTCGACGAGGGGGCCGGGCCTCGCCTTGCTCTTGCGGCCCAGGCCGAACATCTTGGCGATCGTCCGCTTGGCGGCGTCGAGGGCCTCGGTCCGCTTGGCCTCGTCCGAGCGGGGGCCGTACTTCAATTCCAGCGTCGCCGAGAGGAAGAGCACGCCCTCGAAGCCGTAGTTCTTGTCGGTATCCGGCCCGAGCCACTTGACGGTGGTGAGCTGCTCCTTGCCCTTCTGCTCCAGCTCGACCGCGAGCCGGTACAGGAACCGGGCCTTCACGTGGAAGGCTGCCGCGGCCTCGTCGAATCCCTCGCCGGGCTGCTTGCGGTCGAGGTAGCCGCAGAGCCAGGCTGCGCGCAGGGCCGAGAGCGCCTGCTTGATCGTCGGCGAGAACTCCTTGGGCAGGAGCTCGTAGCAGCGCATGGCCAGGTAGTAGGAGGCGGCGCCCTCCATGAGGCCGCGGGGGGCGTTGTAGTCGACGGGGCTGAAGACGAGCTGGGCGGCCTCGACGCGCGCGGCGGTCTCGTCCTTGAGCTTCGCGGCGATCTTCGCGGGCACCGCGGCGAAATCCTGCTTGAAGGCCGCGTACCAGCATGAGGGGCAGACGGTCAGGTCGTAGACCAGGGGATGGACCTCGCCGTAGGCCTGCATGGGGATGTAGGTGCGATGCAGCTCGTCGCTGAGGTCGCCGGCGTTCACCCGGCCGGAGAAGAGCTCCTCGCGGTTGAAGGAGGTCTCGCAGACGGGACAGACGATCGGCTCCTTCGATACGAAGGTGACCTTCCGCTCCTTGTCGTCCTTCTCCGGCCTTTGCGCGTACCGTACCATGGCTACCCCTCGATGACGACGACGGCCATCGCGTTGTCGCTCTCGTGCGTGAGCGATACGTGGACGGCCGAGGCGCCCGCCTCGCGGAAGCGCGCGAGCGCCGAACCGTGCAGGACCATATCGGGCCTGCCGTTGTGGCTGTTGACTACCTGTAGGTCCCGGAGCCGTATGCCGGCCAGCCCCGTCCCGAGCGCCTTCCCGAAGGCTTCCTTGGCGGCGAAGCGCGCGGCCAGGGAATGGGCCGCCCCGGCCCCCCTCCCGGCGGCCGCGGCGAGCTCCTCGTGATGGAAGTAGCGCTCGGCGAGGCCGGGAACCGCCTGCCAATGGCGGATGCGATCGACGTGGACGACGTCGATGCCGACGCCGAGGATCATGGCTTCACCGCCTCCGCCGTGCCCTCGGCGATCTCGAGCCGCGCCTCCGAGGGCTCGAGGCCAACGATCTCGTAGCCCCCGGGCGCGCTCGCGGCGACCGCGAGCTCGTAGGCGCCGGACGCGCGGAGGCCGGACGCGTCGACCCACAGGGTCCCGAAGGGCAGATCCGCCAGCGCGGGCGCCTCGGCCCCGGGGATCGGGCGCAGGTCGACCCTGGCCCGCGGCAGGGGCGGGACCGGCACGAGGCCGTCAGGCAGGCCGCCGACGGCGATCTCGACGTCCTCGAAGGAGAGGATGCCGGCCGAGCGGGCCACCGAGACGCGGACATCGACGCTTCCCGTCCCGGAGAGCGCCACGAGGGACTCCTTCCTTACGAGCTTGGCCTTGACCGTGAAATCGGAGGCGCGGCCGGTCAGCTCGATGGGCTCGGTCTTCACGTCGACGACCTTGTCGACCGCGCTCGCGGGACCGGATATCTCCACGTCGGGCGGCTGGATCTCGAAGCCGGCGATCTCGAAGCCCTTCTGCACGAAGCCGCGGAAGGCGGGCGAGACCGGGACCGCGCGCGCCGAGCGCCTCTCGATCGACAGCTCCACGTCGGCGGGCTCGACCTGTATCTCCAAGGGGTCGACGCCGAGGGCCGTGCCGGCCCGCTCGATCTGGATCGGGACGCGGAAGGAGCCCTCGGAGCGATAGGAGGAGAGGTCGAGCCTCGCGACGATATCCTCTTCCTGGATGGTATAGATCGCGCCCGACTCGCCCCGGAGCGTCACGCGGACGGAGCGGGGATACTGGCTGGCGGGGACGAAGTCCGCGCCGACCTTGACCTCGAGCGGGACTGATAGGGGCCGGTTCTCCAGGCGGTTGAGCTGGTAGAAGAAGAAGAGCAGGAGGGCCGCGCAGAGCGAGAGCACCTTCGCGGGCCAATCGGCCAGGACGCGGCCCAGGAAGTCCCTATTCCGCATCGGCCTTCTCCTCCGCGGCCGCCTCGGCCGATTCCGGGAACTCGAGGAGCTCGCCCAGGCGGCGCCTGACCTGCTCCGGGGAAAGGCCGTAATAGAGCTTCGACTCGCAGGCGAGCGACAGGGCGCCGGTCTCCTCGGATACGACGAGGACGACGGCGTCCGCCTCCTCGGAGAGGCCGAGCGCGGCGCGGTGGCGGGTGCCGAAGCTCTTGCGGATGTCCTGCTGCTCGGAGAGCGGCAGGAAGCAGCCCGCGGCGACGGCGCGCCCGTCCTGCACGATGAGGGCCCCGTCGTGCAGGGGCGTATCGTGGCCGAAGATGGTCACGATGAGGCTGGACGAGAGCAGGGCGTCGATCCTGGTGCCGGTGTCGACGATGTTCTTGAGGCCCACGTTGCGCGCGAACACGATGAGGGCTCCCCGGCTGCGCGAGGACAGGGCCTCGGCCGCGTTGAGGACCGCCTCGATCTGAGTCACGCGGGGGCGCGCGGCCCCCTTGAAGATCGAGCCCTGGCCGAGCCTCATGAATATCTTCCGGAGCTCGGGCTGGAACACGATCGCGATCGCGATGACGAGGCCCGGGGCGATGACGCTGAGCACCCAGGTGACCGTCGTCAGCTGGAGGAAGTAGGCCAGCGCGTAGAAGGCCGCGAGTATGAGCGCGCCCTTAACCAGCTGGACCGCCTGGGTCCGCACCAGCACCTCGTAGGCCTTGTAGACGAGGAAGGCCAGGAGGAGGACGTCGAGGGCCGGGCGGACGTAGGAGGAGAAGAACTGGACTACTCCGGCGGCGCTCATGAGCCCGCCCTTCCCGCGAGGAGCGCGGCGCGGTCGAAGGCGGCGAGGGCGTCCGCGGTCTCGGCGACGTCGTGGACGCGGAAGAAGGCCGCGCCGGCCAGGCGCGCGGCGCAGGCCGCGCCCAGGCTGCCGGCGAGGCGGCCCTCGACCGGCCGGCCGGTGATCGCACCGACGAGGGACTTGCGCGAGAGCCCGACGAGCACGGGCCAGCCTGAGCGCGATAGCCGCGCGACCGCGCCGTCCCTCGGGTCGAGCAGCGCGAGGTTGTCCTCGAGCCGCTTGCCGAAGCCGATGCCCGGGTCGAGGAGGATCGCGTCGCGGGCGATGCCCGCGGCCATGGCGCGCTCGGCGGCCCCGAGGAGGAAGGAGGCGACCTCGGACGCGCAGTCGCCGTAGCTCGGGGCGTCCTGCATGGAAGCCGGCTCTCCCTTCATGTGCATGAGGACGACCGCCGCGCCGCGCTCGGCGACGAGGGGGGCCATCAGCGGATCGGATAGGGCCGAGACGTCGTTTACCATGTCGGCGCCCGCGCGCAGGGCCTCGGCCGCGACCGAGGCCTTGCGCGTGTCCACGGACAGGGGAAGGCCGCTCCGCTCCCGTATGGCCTCTATCGCGGGAATGACCCGCTCCAGCTCCTCGTCCTCGCCGACCGGCCCTGCGCCGGGGCGAGTAGATTCGCCGCCCAGGTCGACGACCGCCGCGCCGGCGGCCTCCATGGCGAGGGCGGCCTCGGCGGCCTCCCGGGCCGTCGCGCGGCGGGCGCCCGGGTAGAAGGAGTCGGGCGTGACGTTGACGACGCCCATTATCAGGGCGGGGCCGCCGAGCTCGAGGGCCCTGCCGCCGGGAAGCCGCAGCGCCGGGACGACCGCCGTCACGGCGTTCCCCCGGCGGCGCGGAACATATAGATGCGGCCGCCGGGCCTGCTCTGCTCGGCCGATCGGACGCGGGCGGCGATGCCCATCGCGTCGAGGCCGGCGGCGGCGAGGAGCTCGTCGCGGCCGGCCTGGGCCAAGGGCTGGTTCGGGAAGCCGGCCGCGATCGCCTCGACCCGGGGCGACCGAGAGCTGATCAGCGACACGAGGCCCTCTCCCATGCCGCCCCGCTCGACCCCCTCCTCGACGATGATGACGCGGCGGTAGGAAGAGGCGATCTCGAGGAAGAAGTCCTCGTCGATCGGCGAGGCGAATCGGGCCGAGTACACGTCGGCGACGGGCCCGCCGCCCGCCGCGACGGACTCGCGCAGGAGGGCGTCGGAGGCGTCGATCGCGTGCGGTACCAGGCCGCCCAGGGCGACGATGAGGGTCTCCGCCCCGGATCGCCGCGCGAAGACGCCCCTGCCTTCCTCGATGGGCTCCGAGTAGGCCGGCTCCTCGCGGGGGCAGGAGGCCTTGGGGAAGCGGACGACGGCGGGGCCGCCCGAGTCGAGTGCCCACTCGAGGCAGGCGGCGAGCTCCGCGGCGCTCGCCGGCGCGAGGATGGGAAGGCCGGGGAAGGAGCGGAAGAGGGCGATGTCGTAGATGCCCTGATGCGTCTCGCCGTCGTCCGCCACCGCGCCCGCCCGATCCAGGGCGATGACGACGCGAAGCCGCTGCAGGGCGACGTCGTGGAGGATCTGGTCCACGGCGCGCTGCGAGAAGGTCGAGTACAGGCCCACGACGGGGCGCAATCCCTGGGCCGCCAGCCCGGCGGCGAAGGTGACGGCGTGCTCCTCGGCGATCCCGACGTCGTAGAGCCGGCCGGGGCAGGCGGCGGCGAAGGCCTCGAGGCCGAGGCCCTTGGTCATCGCGGCGGTGACGGCCACCAGGCGGTCGTCGAAGCAGCCCCGCCTGACCATGGCCCGGGAGAAGGCCTCGGTGAAGGTCGAGACGGCGACGGGCTCGACCTCGCCGTCGGTGCAGCGCATGGGCGACACGCCGTGGTAGCGGGACGGATTCTCCTCGGCGAGGCTGAAGCCCCGGCCCTTGCGCGTCACCACGTGGACGACCACGGGCTTGCGCAGGGACTTGGCCTCCCTGAGGACGCGGGCCATGCCCGCGATGTCGTGGCCGTCGATGGGTCCCGCGTACTCGAAGCCGAAATCCGAGAAGAGGTTTTCCTTGAAGAGGAGGGCCTTCAGCGCGCGCTTCACCCTGACCATCCAGGCGTACAGGAAGGAACCGACGCGGGGCAGCCCTTTCACCGCGCGGTCGACGCGGTCGCGGATGACCTGGTAGCGCACGGTCGCGGAGAGGCGGGACAGGTAGCGGGAAATGGCGCCGACGTTGGCGGAGATGGACATCTTGTTGTCGTTCAGCACGACGACCAGGGGCAAGCCCATGTGGCCGGCGTGGCTCAGGGCCTCGAAGGCCATGCCGCCGGTCAGGGCCCCGTCGCCGATGACTGCCACGACCTCGCCGGGCGTCCCCAGGACGCGCCTGGCCTCCAGGATGCCGAGGGCCGCGGAGATCGAGGTCGAGGCGTGGCCCGTGCCGAAGGCGTCGTGGGGGCTCTCGGAGCGCTTGGGGAAGCCCGAGATGCCGCCCGGGCGGCGGATGCCGTCGAAGAGCTCGCGGCGCCCCGTAATCAGCTTATGGGCGTAGCATTGGTGCCCGACATCCCAGACGATGGCGTCCTTGGGCGAATCGAAGACCTTATGCAGGGCCAGGGTCAGCTCGACGACTCCCAGGTTGGAAGCGAGATGTCCCCCGTTCCGTCCCACGACATCGATTATCGCCGCGCGTATCTCCGCGGCGAGATCCTTGAGTCCCGCCGCGTCGAGCCTCTTTATGTCGCCGGGAGACTCGATGGTATCGAGGATTGGCATCGCGGAAACGATATCATAGCGAAGCCGCTAATGCTACGGGAGGCGCGGCCGCCGCTTGCCTCGATCCCCGCAGTCGAGGCAGGATGCCCTCATGGAATCCTATTCCCTCCTCACCCTCGACCTCAGGTCCTCCCTGCCCTTCGACGGCGTCGAGAACCCTCCCTTTTCCGGCGCTCCCCTCGAGGGCTCGATGCCCGCGCCGCTGGCCGAGGGGGGAGTCTCCGACTTGGCGATAGGCGAAGGGCTCGAGGAAGGAGAGGAGGAGCTCTTCCTATTCGACGAGGCCGAGCTCGTCCGCTTCGATCCGGACGAGGGTCCCAGGGTCGCCCTCGAGCTGCCGAGGCCGGGCTTCTACGGCCATAGCGTCCCCCGGGGCGGCCGGGAAGCCGGGACGGGCCCCTCCCGCCGGGAGCTGCCCCGCGGCGCGTACGCCTTCATGCAATGGCGCCCCGCCGACGCGGGGGGACTGGCGCGGGGGCTGGAATGGTTCGCGCGCGAGGCCTGGTGGGAGGGCATGGCCATGGAGGGGCCCTACATGCTTAGGCGGCTCCGCGAGGACGGGAAGCTGGCGACCCAGGTCCTGCGCCGCTTGAAGCCCTAAGGGAGCCTTGAGCGCCGAAGCGGCCCGCTATGCCCCGACCGCGGCGCCGCCGCTCCGGAACGCGGGCTCGGAGGCTCCGGGAGCGGGCCTGGCCGCGCCCTTCGTCCGCTTGTTCTCGTACATGCGCTGATCCGCCAGCTCGAGGAGGATGTCGATCCGCCGGTCGACGTCGAGGCCCTCGTTCTCGGTAAGCTCGGCCAGGGAGGCGATGCCCCAGGACATCCTAGGCACGTAGTGGAGGGCCTTGCCGCTCGCGGCGAGGCCGCGGTTGACCTTGTCCATGATCGAGCGCGCGGCCTCGGCCTTGCAGTCGGGAAAGATCACGAGGAACTCGTCGCCGCCGAGCCGACCGACCGTATCAGAGGCGCGGACCGCCTCGACGAGGGCCGCGCTCGAGCGCTTGATGTAGTCGTCGCCCGCGGAATGCCCGAAGGCGTCGTTGACCAGCTTCAGGCCGTCGAGGTCGGCGACGCAGAGCGACAGCGCCCCGCCCGAGCGGCGGCACTGGCCGACGTGCTTCTCGAGGATGATCAGCGCCGTGCGGCGGTTGACTGCGCCGGTCAGGGCGTCGACCGAGGCCAGGAGCTTGAGCTCCGCCTCGGCGCGCTTCAAGCTGACGAGGTGGGCGACGATCCGCGCGTAGATGACGATTACCTCGACCTTCTCCGCGCCGATGGGCTCGCGGCCCAGGAGGTTGTCCACCGAAAGCTCCCCGATCAGGCGCTGGCCGTCCCACAGCGGGGCGACCAGCCTGTCGGCGCGGCCGACGACCTTGCCGCGGTGGTCGCGGCAGGAGCCGTCCTTCCGGTTCAAGTAGGGGATCTTGCCCTCGTGGAACTCCAGCGGGACGTCGCCCGTCTCCCGGGGCAGGCGCTGGTCGCGCTCGTCCCGAAGGCGGCCCCGCTCGTCGATGCCCCAGGTGCCCGACTTGAAGCGGGGATCTTCCTGGTCGATGAGCCATATTCCCATGCGATCAATGCCGAGGCGCTCGTGGCCGAACTGAACGGCTCGCTTGCATATCTCCTCAGGATCGGGGGCGAGCGAAAGCTCTATCGAGAGGTCGTGGAGGGATTTGAGGTCCTCTTCGTAATTGTCTCGGGCTTTGGAGAAATCGCGGGTCGACACGAGGGCTAGCGCGGGCGAGCCGTCCCATAAACCGGGAACGGCCTCGACGCCGGGCTCGAGCGCGATCGGCGCCTCGTCCGCCGCCCTCAGTATCGCGAGGACCTTACCGCGGGCTTGAGCGCGCTTGCGAAGGTCGTCGTTCTCGGAATATTTTGACATGATCGCTACAATAACCCGGAATTCACGAAGATAAAAGTGATAAAAGCGCCAATACCCCGAATTTGCCGAGAAATACGGGAGAAAAAAAGCGGAACGTCCCAAGACGACGCCGGACGCGGGACATTACAGCGACCGGCCGACATGGCGAAGGCGCTTCTGCTCGTACATTCGCCGGTCGGCGAGGGATAAAAGGGAATCCGCCGAGAGGGGCAGCCCGTCGCGCTCCAGCTCGTCGCTCGTGGCCAAGCCGCGGCTCATGGAGATGCGGTAATCCCTGGCGAAAGCGTTCTGCTCCTCGATGAAGGAGTCGATGCGGGCCGCGATCGCCTCAAGGCCCCTGGCGTCGCAATCGGGCAGGATGACGACGAACTCGTCGCCGCCCAGGCGGCCGATGGTATCCGTTCCCCTCAAGGCGCGCATGAGGGTCGAGCAGGCTACTTTGATGTACTCGTCGCCCGCCCCGTGCCCCAGCCGATCGTTCACGTCCTTGAGGCCGTCCAGGTCGTAGTAGGCGAGGGCCAGGCATTCGCCGTTGCGGACGCTGAGCCCGAACTGCTTCTCCAGGACGACCAGGGCCGTGCGCCGATTGACGACTCCGGTGAGCGTGTCGGTCGAGGCCAGGACCTTGAGCTCGGCCTGGACCCGCTTGAGGCTGGTCAGGTAGCCGACGATCCTCGCGAAGCGCACCAGGAGCTCGAGCGAGCCCCCGTCGATAGTCCGCTGCGTGATGAGGTTGTCGACGACGATCTCACCTATGACCTTACGCCCGTCCCAGACGAGGGCCAGGGCCTTCTCCGCCGCGCCGACGACGTTGTGCCGCTCGTCGAAGCAGGGGGCTATCCCCATGTAGTACACGGGATCCTTGCCCTCGTAGAAGTCGGGCGGCAGGGCCTCGGCCGAGCGGCGATAGGCGATGCCCCGCTCGTCCCGCAGGCGCCCCGACTCGTCCGTGCCGTAGGTGCCGAAGAGGAGGCCCGGATCGAGCTGGTCGACGAACCAGATCGAGATCCGGTCGTAGCCGAGGATGCGGTGCCCCATGGTGACGGCGCGCCGACACAGGTCGTCGACGTCCTCCGAGAGGCTGAGCTCGAGTGATAAATCGTGCAACGCCGCCATCTTCAGCGCGAAGGCGTTGCGGGCGGCCTCGTTGCGGCGGAGCTTTGCGGCGGGTCCCTGATCCTGGGCGATCGACGCTCGTTCGGCATTCATCGCGGCGGACGCTCTCTTTTTAAAAAGTTTTCTTTCTTGGTTCCTATGATAACCGCCGGCCGCCCCTCCGTACAAGGGAAAAACGAGGCCGGCCGGTCAAGGCCGCATTCGTCGGCCCTAGGAAAGGACGGCGTAGATGCGCCGGACCCCGGCGCTCGACGACTGCTCCTTCTGGATACGGAACGTACCCAGGAGCCCCGTGCGCTCGACGTGGGGCCCGCCGCAGACCTCCTTCGAGAAGTCGCCGATCGAGTAGACCTTGACCGTCGACTCGTACTTCTCGCCGAAGAGGGCCCTGGCCCCCGAGGCCTTCGCCTCCTCGATGCCCATCATCTCCATGGTGACCGGGAGGTCGCGGGCGATCTGCTCGTTGACGATGGCCTCGACCTTCTCCAGCTCCTCCTTGGTCATGGGAGCTCCGTGGGCGAAGTCGAAGCGGAGCCGCTCGACGGTGATATTGGAGCCCTTCTGCGCGACATGCGGGCCGAGGACGAGGGTCAGGGCCTGCTGCAGGAGGTGCGTTGCCGTGTGGTACTTGGTCGAGACCTCGGACTGATCGGCGAGGCCGCCCTTGAAAAGCTGCTCGGACCCGGCGCGCGACAGCTCCTGGTGCTTCTTGAAGGCCTCGTCGTACTCGGGAC
>CAYPHO010000044.1:0-15457 GCA_964410245.1 uncultured Treponemataceae bacterium
AACCAATGACTTCTACCGTGTGAAGGTAGCACTCTCCCGCTGAGTTAATCGCCCATTCGCCGGACTTCAGTATCTACAGGCGCCATCGTGGCGCCGGCTTGGCAGTTCGCCCATTCGCCAGACTTCAATATCTGCAGGCGCCATCGGGGCGCCGGCTTGGCAGTTCGGCCATTCGCCGGACTTCAGTATCTACAGGCGCCGTCGGGGCGCCGGTTTTGTTTCGCGATGCCCGGGTATCGCCACAAATCCACAATAATCAAACGACAGAGCATAGAAAATCGGCGCCGTATGCCGATACTGGAACATAGTGCGGCGCGATCGTAGCACCCGCATTTTATCGCTGTCAAGGACTGCTAATAGTAGATATTTGGGCTGGAATAGTGCTATTATTCATACAGTACCGAATGGTACGGGAGTGTATTAGCAAAAAACCATGTCAGTAAAAAGATTTACATGCAACGAGACAAGACATAATTCATGGCATGCACTTTGCTCAATAGAAAAAAGATAGGGATATGAGAATGGCGACTACAACCGTATCGTTAATCGAAAGAATCGAGCGACGCTTTTCGATCAGAGAAGAGCTTCGCATTGAAATCCTCAGGAAGGGAATCCACCTTCTTATAGCATTCGTGCCCGCGATCGCGAGGTATGGGCAAGGCCTGGCGATGGGAGTTCTTTCCGGCGGCATACTGCTCTATACGATGTGCGAGATGCTTCGCATCTCCGGCTATCGCGTTCCCTTCATCTCGAGCGTGACCGCGCTGGCCGCTCGGCGCCGCGACGGGGACCGCTTCGTCTTGGGCCCGGTAACGCTCGGCCTCGGCGCCCTCCTATCCCTCTTGCTCTATCCCGACCCCGCGGCTTCCATCGCCATCTACGCGCTCGCCTTCGGCGACGGCCTCTCGAGCCTGGTCGGCAAGTCCATCGGGAGCGTTCGCCTGCCCTTCACGGGAGGGAAGTCCCTGGAAGGCAGCCTGACCTGCATGACAGCCGTCTTCGTATCGTCGATGGCGCTGACCCAGGACTTCATCCGCTCGGCGGCCATCGCGGTCGTCGCTACCTTGGTGGAGGCGGCGCCGACCAAGGACCTCGACAACATCATCCTGCCGGTGCTGACGGGCGCCGTCGCCGTACTCCTCTTCTAGATCCCCGCCTCGGAAAATCGGTAAATCCCGCGCCTCGCCCTACTGCCACAGGTAGTAGGTATGCAGGCGAGATACGAAGAGCCAGGTTCCCGCGGCCAGGAGCGCGAAGCCCGCGAGCAGCAGCAGGGGGTTCCACTGGCTCGTCATGAGCTTATGCCCCGCGACGAGGGCCAAGGCCCCGAGGGCGATGACCCGATAGGTCCGCTCTCCCTTATATGTCGACGCGTAGAAGAAATTGAAAATCGTGACGGCCGCGACGATGCCGAGGAGCGCCTCGCTCAGCGCGGAGTAGCCCGAGCGAAGCTCGAGCGTAGGCGCGTAGGATCCCGTGTTGATCGGCATGGCGAGCGCCAATCCCAGCGAGATTATCAGCACGACTCCGACGACCGTCCCCAGCTTCTCGTTGCGGAAGCCGACGGCGTAGAGCCCGGAGGCGAAGAGGGCGAGGCTTCCCGCGTATCGAGTGAAGAGCAGGGCCCGGGCCTCGGCGGCCTGGACGAAGGCGGTCCCGCCTCCGACCGCGATGGCGAAGGCCCCCAGCCGGAGTACCTCGAAGGCGACCGACAGCACCCAGAGCGAGAAGAAGAAGACCTCGGTCGAAGCTGTCTTCCTGAATGACGAGAGGATGAATCCGAGCGACAGGGCCGCGTACAGGCAGCAAAGGACGATGCTGGCGCCGGCCAAGTAATGCGAAGGTATCTCGAGGCCGCCGATCGCGAAGGACTTCAACGCGCCGGCGCCCTCCAGGAAGGAGGGTTCCGGTCCGGCCTTCGGCAAGCGCAAGTACAAGGGAACCGAGGCCGCGAAGCAGGCGCAGGCCGAGATGAAGAGGCTCCAGTACATTCGTCTACGGGCGAGTATCGTCACGCATACCAGGATATAGCGCGAGGCCCCGTTGCGGAAGACGCCGACATCGATGGTGCCTTGTCATTCGTCGAGAAGCTTGGTATATTCCCTGTGACCATTATAGCCTTTTTGGTCATAGAGGTTATATGCCGAGAGCGTTCACGGATGCGGAAAAAGAGCGGATCAAGTCGCGGCTCATCGAGGCCGGCAAGCGCCTGATCAACCGGAGCGGCATCAGGGGCCTGGTCGTCGACGATGCGGCGCGCGAGTCGGGCATCTCGAAAGGCAGCTTCTATTCCTTCTTCCCCTCGAGGGAGGACTTCATCCTCTCGGTCTTCGAGTCATGGGAAGCCCAATACCGAGGGGAGCTGATCCGGAGGATATCGGAGGAGGAAGGCGGCGCGCGGGAGCGGCTGACCAGCTTCTTCCAAGGCGCGATCGAGATGATCGACAAGGAGCCGGGCCTCTCGCGGCTCGGCTTCAAGGAGGTCGAGCGGCTGATCGAGTCCCTGCCGCCCGAGCGAATCGCCGCCCATCAGGCGAACGACTCGAAGGTCCTCGAGGAGACCTTCGCCGATTGGGCCAAGCGGGGATTGATCGACGCCGAAGCCCTCGGGGCCTTGGCAGGCATAGGCTCGGCGATCTTCTCGATGGCGCTCCACAAGGACGATTTCCCGCCGGGCAGCTACGCTCCGGCGATGCGTCTCATCGCCGAGGCCCTGGCGATGCGGATCGCCTCTACCGAGGGCCGCGAAGGAGGAAGGAAATGACAGTCGGGAATTCGCGGGAGGGCGGGACGGCGATCTCGGCCCGGGGACTCGCGAAGAGCTACGGATCGGTCCGGGCCGTGCGCTCGGTCGACCTCGAGGTGCGACGCGGCGAGATCTACGGCTTCCTGGGCCGCAACGGCGCCGGCAAGACGACCACCATCAGGATGCTCCTGGGACTCATCGCGCCGAGCTCGGGAAAGGTCGAGCTCCTAGGCTCGAGCCTCGGGCGGGACCGCGCGAGCATCCTGCGGAGGATCGGCTACCTCGTCGAGTGCGCTGCGGCCTACCCCAACCTCACGGTCCGCGAGAACCTGGAGATACATAGGAAGCTTACCGGCTCGGCGCCGGAGGCGACCGACCGCGTGATCGATCTGCTAAGGCTGCGGGAATACGCGGGCCGCCGCGCCGGGAAGCTGTCCCTGGGCAACAAGCAGCGGCTCTCGCTGGCCCGCTCCCTCCTGCACGGGCCCGAGCTGCTCATCCTGGACGAGCCCGCCAACGGCCTCGACCCGGCCGGGATCATCGAGATCCGCGCCCTCCTACGGCGCCTGGCCGACGAGGAGGGCGTCACGATCTTCATGTCGAGCCACCTCCTGGACGAGGTCGAGCAGCTCGCCGACCGGATCGGGATAGTGCACGAGGGCGTCCTGGTAGAGGAGACCGACGCCGGGTCGCTTCGCGCGGAAAGCCGCTCCTCGATCGACATCGAGGTCGACGACGAGCGCCGCGCCGAGGGCGTCCTTAGGGAGCGGCTCGGGCTGGCCTCCTTCAGCGCGCGGCCCGCGGGCGGCCTCTCGATCTCCGATCGCGGCGCCCGGCCGGAAGCCATCGCGGCCGCGCTCGTCGGCGCGGGCCTCGCGCTGAAGCGTCTCGAGCCGGTCGAGGAGGATCTCGAGCGGCACTTCATCAGGCTGACGGGGGGTACGATATGAGCATCGCATCGCTAGCGGCCGCGGACAAGGCCTTCCACGCGGTCGTCGGGACGGAATTCTCGAAGCTCCGCCGCAGCGGCATCACTTGGATCACCTTCGCGGTCCTCGCCTTCATGGTCGGGGTCGCGGCCTTCTTCATGTGGATGTTGAAGCACCCTGGCATGGCCGAGAGCCTGGGCCTCATGGGACAGAAGGCGCAGATGGCGATCGGCGGCGCCGAGATCGACTGGGACAGCTACCTCGGCCTGACGCTGGAGATGTGCGGCATCGCGGGCATGATGCTCTCGTCCATAATCCTGACCTACCTGTTCGGCCGGGAATACGTCGAGCTGACCGCCAAGAACATGCTCGCCCTGCCGACGCCCAGGTGGCAGTTCGTCGCGGCCAAGCTCCTCGTCGGGGCGCTGTGGCTCGCGGCCCTGATGGCCTGGACCATCGCCCTCGTCCCGGCCTTCGGCGCCCTCGCCGGGCTCGGGGCGCTTCCGGCCGGCCTCTTCGCCCCGGCGGCCGGCAAGATAGCCCTGGCCGGCCTGCTCGGCTTCGCCTGCGCCGTCTTCGCGGCATGGATCGCCGTCGAGACGCGCGGCTACCTGGCGCCCCTTGGCTACGCCGTCTTCTCGATGCTGCTGGCGGTCGCGCTGGGGGCGACCGACTGGGGCAGGTGGGCGCCCTGGTCCGTCCTCATGTGGTTCACGGGCGCCTCGGGTCCCGGCAAGGAGCTGGTCCCGGGCAGCTTCGTAGTCGTCGGCCTCTTCTTCGCGCTCGGCGTATCGCTCATCCTGCGCCACGAGATTCGGGCGGATAACGTGCAGTAATCTCCCTGAAAAGCGCGTTTTGCCGGCCGGCGGGCTCCAAATCCGCCGGCCGGCGGTGTATTCTAGGCAAAGGAGCCGATGATAAACGTCGAGTTTGTCATCAACGCGTTAATGCCCGGCCCGACGCCGGCCGATACTATGCCCAGGAGTACGCCAATGATGAGAAGGAGCCTCGTCGCGACAGCGTTGTTCCTCGTTTCCCTCGCCTCGGCGCAGGCGGGCGACGTCGCGACCTTCGTCAACCTCGGCTTCTCGGCCGACTCCTCCTTCTTCATGTTCGGCCAGTACGGCTTCGACGCCGCCTCCGGCAAGCTCTACGCCGAGACCTACCTCGTCGACAACAAGAAGAACGACTTCGTTCCAAAGGGAGTGGCGCGCAGGACCTTCGACTGCGCCATCGAGCCGGGACAGGAGACGTCCGGGGCGATCTTCTCCCTTTACGGGGACCAAATCGACCTCGTCAAGAAGTACAAGATCGACAACCTGAAGCCGGGACGCCTGCTCTACGTCCTGATCGACGGCTTGGAGCCGCCCTCGAGCCTCAGTTTCCCCGACTACAAGACCGGGGCGACCTTCGAGATATCCTTGAACCAGAGCGCGGCGAAATCCGGCGCCACGGTGACTTCCTCCTTCGGTATCGCCGTCTCGTACACCGCGAAGGGCGGCGAGACCAAGCGCGTCGTCGGGGGCAATCCCGACATCAAGCGCAAGGGGGTCGAGTCTTACTTGATCCGCAGGCTCTTCATCGCCCCGGACGAGAAGACTCTGGTATTCATCGTCGAGAAGCGCACGATGAGCAAGGGCGATCCCGGCGTGCGCTACATGGTCGAAGCCCTCCGCCTCCCCTAGCCGGGCGAATCCGGGCGCGCGCGGCGAAATCAGTATATAATTGCGCGACTCCCCCGACCGGAAGGAGGGATGAACGTGCCTGAAAAGCCGCGGAAGCCCGCCTGCATAGACGCCGACCTCGAGAAGAGCGAATCGATGCTCCGGCGCGCGGAGCGCGCGGCCAGGATCGGCAGCTGGGAGCTCGATCTCTCCACCGGGACAATGATCTGCTCGCAGGGAGCCCTCGAGGTACTGGGCCTCGTCGAGTGCGACGATCTACTGAACAAGATACTGGACGCGGCCCTTCCCGAGCATAGGCCCTCGATCCGCGGGGCCCTCGACGACCTGATCGCGGGCATCGCCCCCTTCTCGATCGACTTCAGGATCCGCCGCCCGCGCGACGGGCGGATCGCCTTCCTCCATTCGACGGCCGAGCGCGACAGCGCCTCGCGGACGGTCTTCGGCGTCATCCAGGACATCACGGAGCGCAAGGCCGCCGAGGCGGACCTCGCGGACAGCGAGGGCCGCTACCGATCGCTCTTCCAGGACAACGCCTCGCCCATGCTCCTGATCGATCCCGGCGACGGCAGGATCGTCGACGCGAACGCCGCCGCGGCCGCCTTCTACGGATGGAGCCGGCGCCGCCTCAGGTCCATGTGCATCCAGGACATCAACACCCTGGGCAAGGAGGAGGTCGAGGCCGAGATACGAATGGCCGCCGAGGCGCGCCGCAGCCGCTTCGAGTTCAGGCATCGCCGGGCGGACGGCAGCGTCCGCGACGTCGAGGTCTACTCGGGCTCGATCACGATCGCGGGGGAGAGCCTCCTGTACTCGATCGTGCACGACGTGACCGAGGCGCGCCGGGCCCGCGCCGAGAACGAGCGCCTCCTCGAGGAAAAAGAGCTCCTCCTGAAGGAAGTCCACCACCGCATCAAGAACAACATGGTGGCGATCGACGGCCTCCTGGCCCTGCAGGCCGACAGCCTGTCCGACGGCGAGGCCAAGTCCGCGATCGAGGAGGCCCGCTCGAGGCTCCTGGGCATGATGGGCATCTACGACAAGCTCTACCGCTCGGCGGACTACCGCACGATCAACGCTCGCGAGTACTTCACGGGGCTCATGGACGAGATACGCGAGAGCTACGGGCAGGGCCGCCCGATCGAATTCGAGACGAAGGTGCAGGATATCTCGATGGACGCCCGGATCCTGGTTCCCCTGGCGATCATCGTCAACGAGCTGGTCATCAACTCGCTGAAGTACGCCTTCCCCCGGGGAGCCGGGGGCCGCGTGTCGCTCTCGATCTCGCGGGCCGAGGACGGAACCGTCTCGGCGTCGGTCCGCGACGACGGGATCGGGCAGGTGCCGGCCGAGGACAGCCGCGGATTCGGGCTCGTCCTCGTGAAGGCGCTCGCGGCCCAGCTCCGGGCCTCCGTCGAGTCGGGGACCGGGCGCGGGACGAGCATCGAGCTGGTCTTCAAGCCCTAAGCGGCCCGCGCGCCGGATCGCCGGGACGCAGCCTCGACATGGGAACGCGAATATCCCAAGTCGTGCCAGCCGAGGATGATACGACGTAGCTCCCGTCAAGCTGCTCGATCAGCGAGCGTACGATAGTCAGCCCGATCGATCGAGACGCCGCGGGATCGATCCCCGGCCGCATCCCGACGCCGTCGTCGGCGAAGACGATGCGAAGGTCGTCGCCGGCCGCGGAGACGGAGAGCTCGACGGTGCCGGACCTGCCGCCGGGGAAGGCATGCTTGATCGCGTTCGTCATGAACTCCGTGACGATAAGCCCGATATTGACGGCCGCTCCCGTGGCCGCCTTGCCCGCCGACAAGTCGATGCAGACCTCGATGCGCGGATCGCGCGCCAACAGCCCGAGTATCCGGGCGAGGTAGGAATCGAGATCCACCTGATCGGTCGATCCCGTCGAATAGAGCAGGTCGTACATCTCCGAGATCGCCTGGACGCGATCGTCAACCTCCTCGAGGACGGTCCCGGGATCGTCGGCAGGGCCTCCGTCCCGGGATAGCCGTATGAGGCTCGAGATCATCATGAAGCTGTTCTTCACGCGATGCTGAAGCTCGCGAAACAGGGCATTCCTTTCCTCGAGCGCCCTGCTCGCCTCATTCTCGGCCTTGCGGCGCTCGAGGACCTCGACGCGGAGCTCCTCGTTCACGGAATGGAACCTTCCGAGCGCGATGAGGGCGGCGAGTCCCGAAAAGAGCCCCGAGACGGCGATCGTGACGGCGTGAGACCCCCACTTCGACAATCCCGGCAGGAACAGCTCCTTCAGGGACTCGTAGCAGATCATGAACAGGGCGGTCGCGACGGAGACGACCGCGGCGGCCGCCAAGGGCCTCGAAGCGAGGCCGCGGGCGGCGGGCCGGCCGTCTCCTCGCGCCTTCGCCCCTCGTCTCCTCTCCCTCACGGATAGCCTCCGGCATAACTATAGTGCATTCGCCGCCGAGCCGCCCGCGCGTTCGCGTTCCCTAGAAAAGCAGCGTGAAGGACGTCCCGGCCCCGGGCGCGGACTCGACGGCGATCGATCCGCCGTGGAGGCTCATGACCTGGCGGCAGAAGCTGAGGCCGATGCCGGAGCCCCCGGCCTTCGTCGTGTAGAAGGGGACGAAGACCTTGTCGAGCGCCTCGGCGGCGATGCCGCGGCCGTTGTCCCTGACCGATACCGCGATCCTCCCCAGGCCCTCGAGGCGCGACTCGATCCTGAGCTGCGGATCGGGAACTCCTTCAAGCGCGTCGATCGCGTTGTGGACGAGATTGATCAGCACCTGCTCGACGAGCTGGGCGTCGGCCTCGACCTCGAGCCGCTCGGGGAAGGACTCGCAGCTCAGGGCGATGCCCCGCTCCTCCAGCTCCGGCCTCAGGAGCTCGACGGCCTTCGCGGCGAGCTCCCGGCAGGGGATCGGCGCCTTCCTCGGCCTCGGCACGCCCAGGATCCGGCGGTAGCCCTCGACGAAGGCGGCGAGCCCCTTGCCCCGTCGCTCGATCGCCGCGAGGGCGCGGCCCAAATCCTCCCGCGACCGCGCGGACTCTTCGGAATCCGGGGGCGAGCCCTCCAGGGAAGCCGCGAGGAGACCGCGGCTGGTCGAGGCCAGCGACGAAATGGGCGCCAGCGAGTTCATTATCTCGTGAGTGAGCACCCTGGCCATCTTGCCCCAAGCGTCGAGCTCGGTCTCGTCGAGCTCCTTCTGTATATCCTGGAAGGAGGCCAGCCTCAGCTTCTCGCCGAGGATCGCGAAGTCCCTGACGGAGACGAGGAGGGGCGGGCCCGATCCGCCGGGGCGGACGGCCGCGAGCTCCTTTTCGCCGTCGCGCATCCCCATGAGGCGCGAGGCGAGGCCGCTCTCGATCGGCCCGTCCTCGCCCGGGCGCCCGAAGACGGCGCCGAAGGCCGCGTTATGGAAATCGACCCGGCCCCCCTCGCCCAGGACCAGGAGGCCTATGTCGATGGAATCGGCTATCGCGCGCAGGTAGCGGTAGCGCCGCTCGCCCTCGAGCCTGCCGTCGCGGAGGGCGCGTCGCAGGGCCTCGTATTCCAGGCGCAGTGAGTCCAGGGCGCGCGAGGCCGGCAGGCGGACGGACGGCGCCCGCTCGGAGGCGTTGACCGCGGCGAAGAAATCCGCCCACAGCCTGTCGCGTCCGGCGAGGGCGGCGAAGAGCAGGAAGGCCTGGCCCAGGCAGGCCGCGGCGACGATGATCGCCGTGAACAGGTGGCTGGTCCAGTAGGCGATGAAGAAGAAGAGACCGATCGACGCGGTCAGCGCCGCCAGCCGGAGCGCGATCTCAGCGCGGTAGTTCCTGAAGCCCATGCTTGCTGATCCTCCGGTACAGCGCGGCGCGCGACAGGCCGAGCTCCCTAGCCGCCCGGCTGATGTTGCCGCCGTGGCGCGCGAGGCTCCGCTCTATCGCCTCCCTCTCCATCGACGCGAGGGCGGCCTCCTCCCGCGAGGCCGTCGGCGGGGCCTCGCGCGGGCCGGGGCCGCGAGCCGGCCGCCCGGCCGGGACGCGCGAGCTGAACGCGAAGTCCCCCGGCTCGAGTTCCTCGGACTCGCCGACGATCACCGCGCGCTCGATCGCGTGCCTAAGCTCGCGGACGTTCCCGGGCCAGGGATAGGACGAGAGGGCCGAGGCCGTCCGCGGCGGGATCCGCCTCTCGGGCAGGCGGTATTTCCTGGAGTAGGCCGCGGCGAAGCTCTCGGCGAGGAGGATGACGTCGTCCCCGCGATCGCGCAGGGGCGGCAGCGCGATCTCTACGGTGTCGATCCGATAGAGCAGGTCCTCGCGGAACTCGCGCCGCGCGGCCATCTCGCGGATAGGCGCGTTGGTCGCGCTGATCAGCCTGACGTCGACGGGACGCGGCCGCTCGGAGCCGACGGGAGAGACCTCGCGCGCCTCGATCGCGCGCAGGATCTTGGCCTGCATGGCCAGGGTCAGGTTGCCGATCTCGTCGAGGAAGAGCGTCCCGCCCGAGGCGCTCTCGAAGCGGCCGATCCTCCCCGACTTGGCGTCGGTAAAGGCTCCCCTCGCGTGGCCGAAGAGCTCGCTCTCGAAGAGGCTCTCGGGTATCGAGGCGAGGTCGACGCCGACGAAGCTCGCCCCCGAGCGCGCCGACCGCGCGTGGAGCTCGCGCGCGACCAGCTCCTTGCCCGTGCCGTTCTCGCCGGTGACGAGGACGTTCGCGTCCGTCGCGGCCACCTTGCGGATGAGGGCGAAGACCTCCCGCATGGCCGGGCTCTCCCCGATGATCCCGCCCAGCCTCGCCTCGTCGTCGAGCTCTCGCTGGAGCTCCCTGCCGCGCAGGCGGGCGACCTCGATCCTGGAGCCCCTGAGCTCGAGCGCCATCTCGAGCGTCCCGAGGAGCTTGTCGTTGTCCCAGGGCTTGAGGACGAAGTCGGCGGCGCCCAGCTTGACCGCGCGGACGGCGAGCCCGACGTCGCCGTAGGCGGTAATCGGTATGACTGCGATATCGGGATCGATCGACAGTATCCTCTCGATCCAGGCCAGGCCCTCGTCGCCCCCCGTCGCGCCCCGCGCGAAATTCATGTCCAGGAAGACCGCCTCGAAGGAGGACTCGGCCATGAAGAGCGCTATCCTCTCCGGGGAATCCGCGCGCTCCGCCTCGTAGCCGGCGCCCCGGAGGAGGAGGGACAGCGCCAGCGCGACGTCCTCGTCGTCGTCGACTATCAGGATCCGCGGCCGCTCCATGGCGCTATTCTATCATGGGAAGCGGGCCTCGCCCTCGGACGCGACCTTGCCGTCGAAGAGCCTGACAATCCGCCCGGAGAAGGCCGCGTAGGCGGGGGAATGGGTGACCATGACGACCGTGGCCCCCTCCCGGTTCAGGTCGAGCAGGATATTCATCACCTCGTCGCCGTTGCGCGAGTCGAGGTTCCCCGTCGGCTCGTCGGCGAGGATCAGCTTGGGCCCGGCGACGATGGCGCGCGCGACCGCGACGCGCTGCTGCTGGCCGCCCGACAGCTGCTGCGGGAAATGGGCGCGCCGGTGGGCGATGCCCATCCTCTCCATGACCTCGCCGACGCGCCGCCGCCGCCTCGGGGCGCTCTCGCGCAGGTAGAGGAGGGGCAGCTCGATGTTCTCGTAGACCGAGAGCTCGTCGATGAGGTTGAAGCCCTGGAAGACGAAGCCGATCCTGCCCCGCCTGAGCTCGGTCCTCGCCGATTCCGAGGCCCGGGACAGGTCATCGCCCATGAGGAAGTACTCGCCCTCGGTCGGGGAGTCCAGGAGGCCGAGGATGTTCATGAGCGTCGATTTCCCGCAGCCCGAAGGCCCCATTATCGACACGAACTCGCCCGCCCCGACCTCGATCGACACGTCGTCGAGCGCGTAGGTCTCCATCTCGTCCGTCCTGAAGACCTTCTTCAGTCCCCTCGTCCTGATCATAATCCCTTACCGCCTTTCAAGCTGATCCTCTCGGCGCTCCCGTAAGCCGAGTAGTCCGATACGACGACCCTCTCTCCCGGGGCCAGTCCTCCCAGGACCTCGAGGAAGTCGGGATTGCTCCTGCCCGCCCGGATCGGCCGCCTTGCGGCCGAGGCCCCCGACGCGTCGGCCACGTAGACCCAGGAGCCGCCCGAGTCGCGGTAGAAGGGCCCCATGGGCAGGAGGAGGGCCCTCGTGGCGCCGCCGAGCTCGACCCGGGCCGAGAACCTCTGCCCGATCGCCAGGCCGCCCTGGCCCGGATCGCAGGCGAACTCGACCTCGAAGACGGAGTTCGCGACCTTGGGCGATACCCAGCTGACCGACATGCCCCGGCGCTCCTCCCCGCCCCTGCCGTCGTCGACCGCGAAGGAGCCGCGGAGCCCCGCCTTGATCCGAGGCAGGTAGTACTCGTCCAGGTCGGCCTTGAGCCGGAGGTCGTCCATGATGTCCAGCTCGGCGACGCGCGAGCCGGGAGCCTTGGTCTCGCCGACCGAAGCGGAGAAGGAGGCTATCTGGCCCAGGGCCGGCGCGGATATCCGCAGCGAGGCGACCCTCCCGGCCAGCCTATCCCGCTCGATCCTCAGCATCTCGGCGGCCCGGCGCGAGAGCTCGGCCTCGCCGCGAAGGCTCTCCGCCTCGAGCCGCAGCGAGGCTTCGAGGAGGCCGCGGCCCTCCCTCAGGAAGGCGAGCTCGGCCCGGGCGTCCTCGAGGGCGGCGCGCGGCGTCCCGCCCGCCTCGACCAGGGCGGCCTTCCTCCCGCAGTCCCGCTCCGCGACGGCGATGCGGTAGTCCGCCTCGAGGAGCTCCCTCCTCGCTTCGACCTCGCTGCGCTCGACCCGGGCCTCGTCGGCCGCCGCCTTCGCCCTTTGGCTGGCCAGGCTCGCTTCCTTGAGGGCGAGCTCGGCCTCGAGCTCGGGGCTCTCCAGCTCGACGAGGAGGCTGCCGGCCGCGACGACGCGCCCCCGGTCGGCGTGGACGCTCTTCACGGTGCCGCCCTCGAGGGCGTCGATGAATACGCGCCTGGCCGCCTCGACGAAGGCGTTGACCTGCACGTACTCGCGGAACTCGCCTTCCTCGACGACGGCGATCCTCAGGTCGGAGCCCGAGGCCGGCGGCGCGACGGCCGGGCGGCCCGCGCCGGAGGCGATCGCGCGGTAGGCGAGGAAGGCGGCCGAGGCCGCGAGGACGACGGCTGCGACGCGCCCGAGGGGGCTCTTCTTCCTGGCGATCGGCCTATCCATTCCCATGGCGGCGCCCTACTCGTAGCGGAGCGATTCGGAGGGCTCCGCGCGGGCGGCCTTCAGTACCTGATAGCCGACCGAGAGGACCGTGACCGCGACCGACGCGAGGGCGGCGGCCAGGAAGGCCCCGGGCTCGAAGGACAGGGCCCGCGGATAGCCGAGGGCCGACAGGAGCGGCCCAAGTCCCAGCGCGACCAAGGGCAGGGCGATGAGGTTCGCCGCTAGGACCAGCTTCAGGAAGCCGCCCAAATAGTGCAAGACCAGCCTCGGGCGGCCCGCGCCCAGGGCCCGGCGTATGCCGACTTCCCTGGTCCTCCTCTCCATCTCGAAGGAGGCCAGGCCGAAGAGGCCGAGCCCGGAGAGGAGGAATGCCAGGACGGTCGCCACGCCGAGCGCGGCCTCGAAGGAGCGGTCGCGCTCGTCCAGCTGCCGGGCCATCTCCTCGTCCTCGAAGGCGAGCTCGAAGGAATAGCCGCCCATCATCCGCTTCCAGACCTCCTCGATCCGGGCCGCGGCCGCGGCCCGGTCGGGAGAAGAGAGCTTGACGAGGATGTAGGACAGGTGCACCGGCACGGGCGTGCTCGATGTGTTGACGAGGAAAGGCGACTTGGTGCTCAGGATGAGGGGCCCGACCTTGCGCGAGGGATACAGGTAGTAGA
Organism: uncultured Treponemataceae bacterium; assembly: GCA_964410245.1. Taxonomy (GTDB): domain Bacteria; phylum Spirochaetota; class Spirochaetia; order Treponematales; family Rectinemataceae; genus CAZXXZ01. The sequence continues at coordinate 13,198 of CAYPHO010000044.1, forward strand.
AATCCTCCACGACGCCGACGACCTGGCCGCGAACCTCCTTGTCGTCGAGCCAGCTCCCGACGCCGATCCCCAATGCCGAGGCCGCCGCCTCGTTGACGAGCAGCTGGCCGAGGTCGGTTCCCGCCTCGGCCCGCGAGAAGCCCCGGCCCTCGAGGACGCGCAGCCCGCGGACCCGCGGGTAATCCGAGTCGACCACCATCACGTCGGCGTAGCCGCCCTTGACGATATGGAGGATGGGGTACTGCCGGGCGATCATGCCCTTCTCCCAGGCCGCGAAGGATGTCGATGCGACCGCGGCGACGCCCGGGATCTCGGATATCGCGCTCTTCAAGCCCGCGACCCTCCGCTCGACGTCCGCCGCTCCTATGCGCAGCATGGCCACGCCGCCGGGGTCGAAGCCGAGCCGGCCTCCCCGCGCGAAGCGGAAATCGCCCAGTATAGTCGCCGAGGCGGCGAAGAGGCCGATCGAGAAGACGAACTGGGCGACGACCATCGCCTCCTTCAGCCTCTTCGCCTCGGGCGACCTGACCCTGCCCGAGACGCCGGCCGCCTCGAGCGAGGACAGCCTCAGGGCGGGGTAGTAGCCCGACAAGAGGCCGGAGGCGACGGCCAGCGCGAGCAATAGGAGGATCGTCCCCGGATCGGCGAGATCGGCCATCGATAGTCCGCGCTTGACCATATCGTTGAAGCGGGGCAGGAAGAGCTCCACGAAGGCGAGCGCGACAAGGAGCGAGGCGAGGCAGAGGACCAGGGACTCGATCAGGAACTGGGCGACGAGTTGGGCCCGCGACGCGCCGACCGCCTTGCGCACCCCGATCTCCTTCGCCCTGGTCATGCCCCTCGCGGTCAGGAGGTTGATCACGTTCATGCAGGCGATGGCGAGCACCACGATTCCCAGGCCGGACATCGCCGCGATGAGGGAGAAGTCGCCCCGCTTCGACGAGGGTCCGGAAGCCTTGGAGAACAGGTAGATCCGATCCAGCCTCTCCGAGGCGAGGCTGACGCTCTTGAACGCGTATCGCGCCTCGACCGCGGAGCCGAGGCTGCCGGCGACCTCGGCGAGGGCGGCGCGGAATCGCGGCTCCGAGGATCCGCCGGCCAGCCGGACGTAGGTCTGTACCTGGGCGGTCGCGTAGCGCGGGTCGACGTCGACGCCGTAGGCCTCGCGGTAATGGGCGAAGGCCGCGGCCTCGATACCCTCGACGGGGAAGTGGATCGCCATGCTGAAATCGAGGCTGGAGTTCTCCGGCGGATCCTCGAGCACGGCGGTGACCGTCAGGAGGTATTCCTTATCCCCGAGAGCGGCGTTCTTGAAGCTCAGGACCTTCCCCAAGGGATAGCCGTCCCCGAAGTACTTCCTCGCCGCGCTCCGGGTCAGGACTGCCGAGAAGGGCGCCGACAGGGCCGTGCGCCTGTCGCCCTCGGCGACGCGATAGGAGAAGACCTCGAGGAACATCGGATCGACGACGAGGAGGTCCTCCTCGAAGAAGAAGCGGTCCCGGAAGCCTATCTGGGAGCTCGCGCCGCTGAGCTGGGTCATGGCCTCGATCCCCGCGTCGCGGGACGCCAGGGCGTCCTTGACATCGTGGGGGACGTCGGCGGTCAGGGACTCGACTCCCTTTAGCGTGACGGTCCTCAAGAGGACTCGGCGGATCCGATCGTGGCCCTCGAAGAAGCGATCGTACGAGAGCTCGTAGCTCGCGTAGAGGAATATGAGCGTCGCGCAGCCGAGCCCGAGCGCGAAGCCCAAGGCCGCGATGATCGAAGAGACCTTGCTCTTGACGATGTTCCTGGCCGCGGTGGCGATGTAGCTCGAGATCATGGAAGAGTAATGGCAAGATCCATGCCAATGAGCCCGGCTTCTTGATTTCGCCTATCGCGCCAACCCGCGCCCGAATCGAGGGCGGCGACGGCGACGGGCGGCGTCCGATTCCGGACAGTCCGTCCGAAAGCGGACGCGGCGCCCGAAAGCGGACGCCGCGCCCGCGGAGGATCACTTGATCACTTAACCAGCTTCAGGGTTCCCCAGTTGACCGTGTTGCGCCAGCTCTCGTTGGTGTCGTCGTTCCACTTCGACATGCCGACGCGCTTGCCGCTGCCGTCGGCGTCGTTGACCTGGAGGTCGAAGCCGATGATCTTGCCGGCCTCGCCCTTCGTGGTCCTGAAGGGAATAGCCATCTCGACGAGGTAGCCGCCATCGGTCAATACGACCGCGGACTGCATCCGCTTATCCTCGCCGTTCGAGCCGAAGCTCTTCTGG
>CAYPHO010000045.1:0-6971 GCA_964410245.1 uncultured Treponemataceae bacterium
GTTGGCGCGGCGCTCGAGGCGCTGGTATGAGCAGCTATTCAAGAAATTCCACTGATTAGTCAGGTCTCCTTGCGTCTTATCGCATATTCCTAAACGCTCGAGGACAGAGAAGCGCGCCGAAGCCTTTCGGCTTCGGCGGCGAATCGTCAAGCTACATCGATCCTATGGCCGAACTGCGAGAGCCGTGACGGCCCCTCCAAGAGTCCTAGGAATCGATTGATCTCAGGTAGGGATAGCCCCCGCTAATCTCGGCGTCGATCGCCCAGACATCGTCGAAGTCCCAGCCGGCATAGGTGGCCTGGAGTCTCATATCATCGAGCGAGGTCGAGGTACCGACGCTATTGCCCGTGTTCAGGCTGTTGTAATAGCAGCCGGCGATCGGACCTTCATTATAACCGATCAATCCGCCCGTCCTTGAGGAACCGGAGACCGTTCCGATGGCGTAGCAGTTGGTCGTAGAACCGTCCGAGAACATATAGCCGATCAATCCGCCGACACTATCGGTGCCGCTGACATCGCCCGAGGCATAGCAATTCGCGACGGCAATCGTACCGCCGGCGCCCAGCAAGCCGCCTACCGCGCTATATCCCTGCACGGCGCAGGTCGAATAGCTGCGGGTCACGGTGCCCGTAGCGTTCCCGACCAGTCCGCCGATGTAGTTCTGCGTCGCGTTGATGGACCCGGTCGAGTAGCAATTGTCTACAATCCCGTAATTCATCCCGACGAGTCCCCCGACGCAATACCCGCCGGACAGATTGACGTTCGTCACGCCGAGATTCATGACGGTTCCTTGCGAGACGCCGAATAGGCCGACGTAATCGCCAGTAGACGCGATAGCGAGGTTGGCGATCTCCTTCCCGTTCCCGTCGAAGATCCCTGAAAATATCGCGCCGAAATTACCGATGGGAGTAAAGGACCGGCCGGTCATATCGATGTCGTTCAGGAGCACATAATAGCCGCCGAGCGCGCCGCTTACCGCGGCCAATCCATCAGCATCCGCGATGAAGACCGCGCCGTCGGGCGCCGTGACGGCAGATGCCGTTAGCGTCGCGGTCTCGGCGCCGTCTCCGCCGATGCAAGCGACGGTGAAGTCATAGCTCGTCGCGTCCTCCAGCCCGCTCACGTTATACGACGCGATCCCCGCCGCGACGGAGACGGGCACGGTTCCGCCGGGAGCCCAGCGTATCTCCACATGCCCGTCGCTCCCGGCCTCGGTCCAGGAAAGGGAAATGATCCCGTCCCCGCCTATGTAAACCTTAAGCCCGCTGATCTCCAAGGCCGGAGCCGGCGCGCCGCCGCCCGGGGCAGGCGATTGGCAAGCCGACAAACAGGTCATCGCGAGCGCGCAAGCCGTCACGGTCCAAGCGATCCAAAAGCCGAGCTTCCGTTCCATGCATCTCTCCTTGTTCAGGAGAGCATGCCTGACAGGCATTGAATAATCGTACAAGTTTATAAATTTGCACTGTTTTTGTACATTATTCTTACCGTGGATATAAAAATCACACAACAAAATGAGTACAGGCCTCGATCAAGGTATACCGCGCAGCCGCTGCCGCCGGAAAGCGGAGGGGCATCGGCGCGAGTAAAGGCGAATAAGGCGGGCTGATCGGACGGGAGCCTCGCCCCGATTAGAAGATCCTATTAGCGCTGACCGGCCGCGGCTGATGCTTTAAACGCTTCGATTATTCGCGGCACCCGATCGACCTGCGTCGGATAGAGGTCGCCGGGTACGTTTTCCTTACCGAGGGCGACCTTGATCTGGTGGCGGGCGCAATCGGTACTGTCGCCCAGGCAGAAGTTTTTCTTGTATATTTCCGCGGTGGCGGGTTTCTCCTTCATACGGTCGTTAAAAAAAGGACATCCGGGAAGGCATTCGCACTCGGCCATGGCATCCTCCTGTCATAAGTGTATACTCTGCGGATCAATGCGCAAGGTCGACGCATGAATAATGTCGCGGAGATGGGCGAAGCGCCGCTGGGGCGCCTCCTCCTGAGGTTCTCGCTGCCTTCCGTCGCCATAATGCTCGTCAACGGCCTGTATAATTTCATCGACCGCATATTCATAGGGCAGGGCATGGGCACGGATGCACTCGCGGCCGTCGCCGCGGGCTTCCCGTTGATGCTGCTGGCCCAGGGCATAGGATCCCTGCTCAACGCGGGGGCGGGGACGCTGATCTCGATCGCGGTCGGCGCGGGCAGGCGGGAAGAGGCCGAGTCGACGCTGGGTCAGGCATTCACGGCCGCGCTGATCGCGGCCGCGCCGGTCATGGCCTTAAGCTGGCTCTTCATGGATCCGATCCTCAGGCTCTTCGGCACGACCGAGGCGATCATGCCCCTGGCCAGGACCTTCATAGGCATCGCGACGCTGGGCTTCGGCTTCCAGATCGTATCCATGGCGGTCGCCAACAGCCTCCGCTCGCAGAACCGCCCGCGCTCGGCCATGCTGGCCACGGTGTCGGGCACGGGGCTCAACGCGATCCTCGCGCCGACCTTCATCTTCGCCCTGGGCTGGGGCATCGCGGGAGCGGCCTCGGCCACGGTCATCGCCCAAATCCTGTCCTGCGCGCTGATGCTATCCTTCGTCCAGGACGGGAAGAGCGTCCTCAGGATACGCCGGCGCTGCCTGAGGCCCAGGCTCCCGGTCCTCGCCTCGATCGCCAAGCTGGGCTCCCCGCTCTTCCTGGTAACCGCGCTCGGGCTGGCCGCCCTCCTCGCGGCTAACAACGCGATGTCGCGCCTGGGCGGCGAGACGGCCCTGGCCGCGATCGGCATCATCAATACCCTGAACCAGCTCCTCTCCTTCCCCGTCATCGGCATCACCCAGGGGGCTACCGCGCTCTGGGGCTACAACTACGGGGCCGGGCGCATGGACCGCGTTAGGCGACTGACCGGTCTCGTCGTCGCGTGGACGACGGGGATCGGGCTGGCCGCCGCCGCGGCCATCGAGCTCTTCCCCCGCGCGCTTATCTCCGCCTTCAACTCCTCCGATCCCGCGCTGCTGGAGATCGGGTCCCGCGGGGCCTCGATCTTCATGCTGGGCTTCTTCTCCTTCGGCGTTCAGGCGACGACCGCGTCCTTCTTCATCGCCATCGGCGAGGCCGCGAAGGGCGGCATCCTCTACGCTATGCGCCAAGGACTCCTCGTCGCGGCGCTCGCGCTCTTGCCGCAGTTCATGGGAATCGAGGGCGTTTACTGGTCGGGTCCCCTCACCGACTTCACCTGCGCCCTCGCGGCGTCCTTAATCTTGGCGGCCGGCGTCCGCTCCCTGGCGCCCGGCGCGAGGGGCGCGGCGGGGGCGTTGGCGGCCGGATCGAAGGTGAGGTAATGTAATCGGTACATCCGCGTCGAAGGAGAGGATAATGGCCGACCAGGGTAATCCGTACAGCGCGCCGGAAGCGGCGCTCGCCAAGGGACCTATCGCCAGCGAGGCCGAGAACCGCGACGGCATAACCCAACGGACGCGCGACTACGTCGCGAAGGCGGGCCCCTGGGCAGGCTTCCTCGGCATCGTCGGCTTCGCGATCGTCGGCCTCTTCGCCCTCCTCGCGATCGGGCTCATACTCTTCTCGGGGAGCATGCCCGCCCTGCTCGGCGCGTCCTTCAAGGCGTTCAGCGGCGCCGCCGGCGCCGCCGGGATAGCGGCGGGCGCCGCCTATCTCCTCGCGGGCCTCCTCTTCTTCTTCCCCTCGCTCTTCCTGTTCAACTGCGGTGCCGCGTCGAAGCGCTACCGACTGGGCGGCGACGCGGCCGACCTCGAGCGATTCATGCTCGGGATCAAGAAGCTGGCTAAGTTCTTCGGCATCCTCACCATCGTCGTCATCGCCATCTACGCCGTCGTCCTGATAGTCATGATCATCTCGGCGATCGCGACGGGAGCCTAGGCCTGCGCTCCAGGAGGCAGGGGGCGGATACGCCGCTGCGGGTATCCGCCCCGGAAGGCATCGTCATCGACCTCAGGCCCGCCGGCCCGCTGCCGCGGGTCCTCGCCTACTCGATCGACATGGCGATCATCTGGGTCGGAATACTCGCGATCCTCATAGCCTTCTCCCTCTTCTCCTTCTCGGGCCAATGGCTCCTCTCGCTGGTCTATTTCGCCGTCCAGTGGTTCTACATGGCCATTTGCGAATCCGTAGGCGGGGGAGTCTCGCCGGGCAAGAGGATCGTCGGGCTTAGGACGCTCATGCGCGACGGCACCAGGCTCCGGCCCTTCTCGGCTATCCTGCGCAACCTGCTCAGGATAGCCGACCAGTTCATGGGACTGGGCCTGGCGGTATCGATCATCGTCCCCGGCTTTCGCAGGCTGGGCGACTTGGTCGCCGGGACGATCGTGGTCTACGAGGCGAGGAGGATCTCCCGGCCCGTGCCGATGTCGGCCTTCGAGGGCCTGAGGCCCGCCGCCCCGCGCCGCCCCGTCGACGAGGAGACCTCCGAGGCGGCGATCGAGTACGCGCGGAGGCGCGTCGCCCTGGGCAGGGACCGGGCAGACGAGCTCGCGCTGACGGGCCTGCCCCTCTACCTCGGCGACGATCCCCCGCCGGGCCCGGCCGGGCGCTCGCCATCGGAGACGCTCGCCGGGATCGGCGCCTGGTGCGCCGGGCTGCGCGATCGCGGCGCCGGCGGCGCGGGGGCTTCCCGATGACCGAGTCCGAGTTCATCGCGCGGCGCCGCGGCGCCTGGCAGGAGATCGAGCGCATGCTGGCCGTGAAGCGCGGCGCGGGCAGCCTTCGAGAGGCCGCGTCCGTCCGGCGCTTCCCCGGGCTGTACCGCGAACTCTGCGGGGACCTCAATCGCGCCAGGGCCGAGCACTACTCTCTTCCCCTGCAGGAGCGGCTGAACCGACTCGTCCTGGATTCGCACATCCTCCTCTACCGCGCCCCGCGGCTAGAGCCCTTGAAGGCGCTGAAGAAGGGGATGTCCGACGCGCCGGCGGCGGTCCGCGCCTCGCGGAAGCTCGTCCTCGCCTGCGCCCTGGCCTTCTACGGGACCGCGGCCCTCTTCTTCGCCTGGGCGAACGGGAACCGCGACCGCGCGTCCGACTTCCTGGGCGCCGACGCCGTCTCGAATATCGAAGCGATGTACGATCCCGAATCGGAGCACTTCCTCCATCCGCGCGAGGTGACCGGCGACGCGGATATGTTCGGCTACTACATCTCGAACAACATCGGCATCGGCTTGGGGACTATGGCCGCGGGCGTCCTCGCGGGGCTGGGCAGCCTCGTCGTGCTCGTGTTCAACGGCGCCTTCCTGGGCGCGGCGGCCGCGGTCGCGGCTACCGCCGGCTATTCGAGCAGCTTCTTCCCCTTCGTCTGCGGGCACGCGGCCTTCGAGCTCACCGCGATCATACTGTTCTCGGCCTCCGGCTTCATCCTCGGGCGCGCGATACTGGCGCCGGGACGGCTGTCCCGCTACGAGGCGCTCAGGCGCGCGGGCGCCCGATCGCTGCCCCTGGCCGGCCTCGCCTTCGCGCTCATGGCCATAGCGGCCGGCGTCGAGGCCTTCTGGTCCTCGCGCCCCATGGAGAGCGCGGTGAAGTACGCCGTCGCGGCGGCGCTCTGGGCCTTGGTCGCGGCCTATCTAGCCGGGGGAGGGCGGTCGCGTGCGCGATGACTCGGCCTTCGTCCTCAGGGAGCGGCATCCCTGGGAATCGATCGACCTGGGCGCCCTGATGCTACGCCGCTGGTTCGGCCGGATCGCGCCCCTGACGATCGCCGCCATGGCCGCCGCGGCGGCGACCGCCCTGATCGCGGCGGGAGAGCGATCGTGGATAGCCCTGATCGCCCTATGGTGGATAAAGCCGCTGCTCGACCGCTTCGCGACAGCGCCGGCCGGCGTACTCCTCTTCTCGCCCCGCTCATCGCGCGCGGATATCGCGAAGCCGCTTCGCCGTTCGCTCGGCCTGAGCCTGATCGCCGATCTCGCCTGGAGGCGCTTCTCTCCCTGGAGGGCCTTCCTCCTGCCCTCTCGCGTCTTCGAGCGCGCTCCCGCCGGGACGGCGGGCCGGCGCTACCGCGACCTCCTCGCGAATTCGCGGGGATGGATCATCGGCGCGACGATCATCTTCGAGTTCCTGGAATGGATGATGGCGTTCACTATAGCGAGCTCCGCGACGAACTACCTCGGCATCGCCTCGGCCATGATCGGGACCGAGGGCTTCGCCGCCGCGCTGGCGATCTCCTACGCCCTCGTCATCTGCCTGACCGAGCCGCTGTACGCCCTCTCCTGCTTCTCCCTCTACATCAACCGCAGGACGATAGCCGAGGGCTGGGACCTCGATCTCAAATTCAAGCTGCTCGCCTCGAGGAGCAAGGAGCCGAGGGGCGGGGCGGCGAAGGCCCTGCTGCTCTGCGTCGCGCTCGCGCTGCCGATCGCGGCGGCCCCTCCCTGCGCCGCGCAGGCGGCTCAAGGCGGCGGGGCCGGCGCGTCCTTCTCCGACCGGGCCCGCGCCGTGCTCGAGGATCCCGTCTTCGGGACGCCGAGGACCGAGAAGCGGATCATGCTGCGCGAGGGCGACGGCGAGGACGCGGACGAGGGCGATGACGGCAGGGCCGAGAGGGGCGCGCGCGTCGAGACGCTGCTCGACAGGCTCGGCGCGGAGGGACTGCGCATCGCGGTCGCCGTTCTCGCCCTCGCCCTCATCGCGTCCGCGATCATCGTCAATCGGAAGAGCCTCGCGTCGATCCTCGCGGGAGGCCGGGCTAAGGCCCGGCGCGACGCGGCGCGCTTCGAGGACGCATCGCGGCGCCGCGCCCTCGCCGAGGAGCTTGCCGAGGCGCGCTCGCTCTGGGAATCGGGCGACCGCAGATCAGCCCTGGCCCTGGCCTACGACGCCTCGGTCCGCGCGGCGTCGAGCGAGCGCGGCTGGCGCCTCGGCCCCTCCTCGACCGAGGGCGACTGCCTCCGCGAGGCGAGGCGCGTCGAGGCAGCGGCGCCGCGCTCGGAGGCCCGGGACGCCCCTGGCGGGACCGTATCCGC
>CAYPHO010000045.1:7071-15438 GCA_964410245.1 uncultured Treponemataceae bacterium
GCGGCCTTCTCGGCCGCCGTCCTCGCCTGGTCGCGCTTCGCCTGGGCCGGCTCCGAGCCCGCCGACGAGGAGTTCGCCGCCATCGTCCTCGCCCTCGAGGAGGCGGCGAAGTGAATGCGCGCAGGGTCGCGGCCTACGCGTCCGGCGCCCTCGGCATCGTCCTCCTCGCGGCGGTCCTCGTCCAGGTATTCGAGATCCGCGAGGTCGAGGTCGAGCGGAGCCAAGGGAGGGCGGCGGCGAAGGACCCCTGGCTCGCCCTGGATCGGATCCTGTCGCCGGACCGCGCCGTCGAGCGCTATTCCTCTATAGAGGACATCCGCCTCGACTCCGCCGCGCTCGCCGCCGTCGACGGAGACGAGCTGGCCCTTCTCGACGCCGAAGGCGGAGGAGCGTCGGGCCTGGCGCGCTGGGTCGAGGGAGGAGGCCGACTCATCGTCTCCTGGGAGGAGAGCTGGGACGAGGAGGAAGGCTACGAGGAGATAGAGTCCTTCCCCGGCATCCAGCCGACGGGGCGCGCCGAGTACGGCTACGGGGATACGAAGGCACGGGGGAAGTATCGCTCGATCGAGGTCGCGATACCCTTTTACGGCCGTTCGAGATTCGGGCCGGGCGACGCGGCCGACGGCTACCTGGGCTTCTCGCACGGCGACGCCGACCGCATCGTCCTCGTCGAGTCGGGCTCGGGCTGGATCCTGGCCGGAGCCTCGCCCCTATTCCTGGAAAACAAGAGGCTCGCCGACAATGAGGGCATGGCCTTCGCCGAGCAGCTCCTGGCCGGCCTCGGCCCGGGCGATGCCTGGCTTCCCGAGCCCTCGATCGACGAGGCTCCTTCCGGGAAGGGCGGACATAAGTCGACCAAGGCCTTCATCCCCGTCGCGATCGCCGCGGCGATCCTCTGCCTGGTACTCTTGTGGAAGGAGGCGCCGCGCTTCGGACCCTTCGTCGCCGAGGAGGCCCCGGACAGGCGCGGCATGGCGGAGCGCTTCCGCGCCGAGGGCCGCTTCCTGATCGAGCGCGGCGCGGGCGGCGAGCTGCTGGAGCGCGTCGGCGCGGGCCCGGGCTCGACGGCCGGCTCCGATGCCGGCGCGGACGGACGGCCGGGGTCCGGGACGCCGCGATCGCCCCGGAAAGTAAAGAGATTATTGCTGGCCGCGATCCGCGACCGCGCCCCCGGCGCGGCCGAGCGCGGCAAGGGGAGAGAAGCATGACGATGACCATCGAGCGAGCGGCCGCGATCCTGGAATCGATACGGATCGAGGTAGGCAAGGCCTTTAAGGGACAGGACGAGGTCCTCGAGCAGATCCTGCTCGCCCTCGCCGCGTCGGGGCACGTCCTCGTCGAGGGACTGCCCGGCCTGGGCAAGACCCTCCTGACGCGGGCGGCGGCCGCGAGCTTCGGCGGGGACGCGAAGCGCGTGCAGTTCACGCCCGACCTCATGCCACACGACATCACGGGGCACTCGATGTACGACCTCGCCTCGGGGAAATTCGTCAGCCGCAAGGGACCGGTGTTCACGCACATCCTGATCGCCGACGAGATCAACCGCGCTCCCGCGAAGACCCAGGCCGCCCTGCTCGAGGTCATGCAGGAATACCAGGTCAGCTTCGACGGCGAGACGCACGCGCTGGGGCGGCCCTTCATGGTCCTGGCCACGCAGAACCCCGCCGAGCACGAAGGCACCTATCCCCTGCCCGACGCCCAGCTCGACCGCTTCCTGCTCAAGGTGCTGATCGACTATCCCTCGCCCGAGGCCGAGCGCGAATTCGTCTCCGCCCTCCTCGACGGGAAGGCCGGCGAGGCGCTCGATATCTCGGCGGTAGGGAAGGTCGCCACGGTGGAGGAGCTGGCGGCGGTCCAGGAAGCCGTCGGCCTGGTCAAGGTCGATCCCGAGGTCGTCGGCTTCGCGGTCGCCATCGCGGGCGCGACGCGGAGCCACCGCGCAGTCCGCGTAGGCGCCGGTCCCCGCGCCAGCCTCGCCCTGGTCAGGCTCGCCCGCGCGAAGGCCCTCTCCGAGGGCCGCGAGTACGCGACGCCCGACGACGTGCGGCGCTGGGCCCTGCCCGTGCTGCGGCACCGCGTCGTCCCCGCGGTGGAGTGGGAGATCGACGGCCGCAGCGTGGACGACGCGGTCTCCGAGATACTCGCCGGAGTCGAGGCCCCCAGGAAATGAGGGCGACCGGAAGGCTCGCGGCCCTCGCGGCCCTCGGCCTCGCCTCGGCCGTCGCCTCGCTCTTCGTTCCCGCCTGGAGGAGCCTGTGGTGGCTTCCCCTGGCCGCGGCGGGCCTCCTCCTCCTCCTCGACATGATCGCGGCGGCGGGAAGGCCTCGCTTAAAGGTCGAGCGCGCCGTACCCGACTCCTTGATCCTGGATCGCCCCGCCGCGATCGAGCTGCGCGTCGAGGCGCCCTGGCCCAAGGCGCGCGTCCGCGTCTACGACGGCGTCCCCGCCTCCTTCGCAAGCGAGGGCCTGCCGCTCTCCCTCGACCTCCGATCGGCGCCGACCGGATCGGGCGCCGTCTCGATCGCCTACCGCGTCCGGCCGGGATGCCGGGGCCTGGGCGAATGGGAGCGGGGATGGGCCGATGTCGAGGGCCCCCTGGGACTCGTCGCCCGCCGCGAGCGGATCGCCGAGGGCGGCGTATCCCGGGTCTATCCCGACTCCTCGGCCTACGCATCTGGGGGCTTCGCGCTCCACGGGGAGAAGGGCGGCGATTCGAGGAGCGCGAGGACTCGGCGGCGTGGGCACGGCACGGAGTTCGAGCAGCTGCGCGAGTATCGCCGCGGCGATCCGCCGAGGCTCATCGACGGCGCCGCCTCGAGCAGGATGCGGCGCCCCATCGTCAGGGAGATGAAGGACGAGGAGGACCAGACCGTCGTCTTCCTCCTCGATACCGGCTATCGCATGACCGCGAGCGAGGGGGGCAAGAGCCACTTCGACCGGGCCTTCGAGTCCATGCTCTCGCTGGCCCGCGTCGCGCTGAGGCAGGGCGACCGGGTCGGCGCCCTCGCCTGGGGGCCGGTCGAGCGTTGGGTGCCGCCGCGCCGCGGCATGGCCGCCTATCCCGCCATGGTCAACGCGCTCTACGACATCCAGGCCCAGTGCGCCGCGTCGAGCCCGGTCATCGCCCTCCAGGACGCGCTGCCCAGGCTCAGGCGCCGCAGCCTCCTCATCCTCCTGACCAATTTCCGCGAGGAGGACGGCGACGGCATGGAGCTGCCCCTGGCCGTCGCGGGCGAGCGGCACCTCGTGCTGACCGTGTGGATGCGCGAGGTCGAGATCGACCGCATCGCCGGCCGCGCGCCCGCCGACGCGGACGAGGCCGTCGAGACGGCCGTGGCCCTGGATTACCTGCGCAAGCGCGACGAGTGCCGCCTGAGGTGGGAATCCCGCGGCGCCCTGACCCTCGACACCGCGCCCGAGGGCCTGACGCCGAACCTGATCGCCCGCTACTGGGACATCAAGAAGCGGGCGGGATTGTAGGCGCCGGGCGGCCGGGGCCGAGGCCGCGCGAGTCTCCCGCCCGGCTCATAGGAACGCGGCCGCCTGGCGCGCCTTGACCAAGCTCGCGAATCGCGCGCCCAGGGCGGCCATGAAGGCGCGATGCGAGCTCCACGGGAAGACGGGCAGTCCCCCGTGCAGGAGCCGTCCCGCGGCGCAGGCGTCCTCGACGAGGATATTCTCGAAACCCTTAGCGAAGGCCGATCGCACCGTCGTATCCACGCACATCCAGCTCATCATGCCCATCCAGACGACGCGATCGGCGCCGACGCCCCGCAGCCGCGCCTCGAGGTCGGTGCCCATGAAGGAATCGGGCTCGCGCTTGACGATGACCGGCTCGCTGCCGTCGGCCGGTACGCGAAGGTCGGGATGGAGCTCGGTCCCGCTCGTGCCCGCGACGAGGAATCGCCCCTTAGGATTCAGTCCCTCGTGCCTGACGTGAAGGACGGGCATGCCCCGCTTCCGCGCCTCGGCGAGGACCAGGGCCGCGTTGCGCGCCGCCCCCCGCGCCCGATGCAGGGGGAACTTGCCCCCGGGAAAGTAGTCCATCTGGATGTCGATCGTGACGATAGCCGTTGAGCCCATGTCTCCTCCCCTTCACCGGCGACCATATCGAGCCTATGATATCGGAGATAGTGGCGAGAACGACATTTTTAATGGCATTCCCGCCATCGAGGAGAATTCATGGCCCATTGCTCCTGGGAGGTCCTGGAATACCCCGGCTGCCTCAAATCCTGCGTCTGGGGATGGAAGGAGATCCACGCCATGCTCGAGGCGCGAGCCCCCGCATCCCGGCCCGGCCGGGTGCTGCTGATACCCGGATCGGCGGGCCCCGGACTGCCGCGGACGGACGATCCGGCGATCCTGAGGAGGATACGGGCGGCCCATAAGGCGGGGACGGTCGTCGCCTCGGCCTGCGCCGGCGCGGCCTGGGTCGCGGCCTCGGGGATCGACGGCGGCAGGCCCCTCACCACGCACTGGAACCTCGCGCCCCTTCTAGCCGCGACCCGGCCGGACCTGCGCGTCGTCGCCTCGGAGCTCATCATCGACCACGGGGACCTGGTCAGCGCCGGCGGGCTATTAGCCTGGGTCGACCTCGGCCTGCGCCTGGCCTCGCGCTTCTGGGGGGCGCGGATCGCCGAGGAGGTCGGCCGCGTCCTCGTCTGGGAGCGCAGGGGAACGAGCCAGCTGCCGTACCGCCTGCCCGGGGGCGCGTGGGAGCCGCTCAGGCCGGATCCCTCGCTCGAGCGCGCGATCGCCTGGGCGAGGCGCCGCTTCCGCGGCGAGGTCTCGATCGGGGAATGGGCCTCCGCCTCGGCGCTCGGGGTACGGACGCTGGAGCGGCGCTGGGCCGCCGCCTTCGGCGAATCGCCGCTCAGGTGGCTCCAAGGCGTCCGCGTCGAGGAGGCGCGCCGCCTGCTCGAGCGCGGCTCGCTTAGTTGGGAGGCGGTTACCGGGAAGTGCGGCTACTCCGATCCCTCGAGCTTCCGCGAGCTCTTCGAGCGGATCGTCGGGCAGGCTCCCGGCGCCTACCGGAAGCGGCGCGCCCCGCGGGCCACGCCGGGATGAGGGCCGGGGCGGCCGATTGGGGCCGCCGATAAGGACGGCCGATAAGGGCCGCCTCGGGAATCAGCCCGGCGGCCACCGCATGGAGCGGCCGCCCAGGACGTGGATGTGCAGGTGCTCCACGGTCTGGCCGCCGTCCGACTTGCAGTTGACGACGAATCGCGCGCCCTTCTCGCCCAGTCCCTCGTCGCGCGCCGCTTCCTGCGCCCGCCGCATCAGCCTTCCCATCAGCTCGTCGTCCGCGGGGCCGAGCTCCATGAGGTCCGCGATATGCCGCTTCGGCACCACGAGGAAATGCACCGGCGCCTTGGGATCTATGTCGCGGAAGGCGAGGCATTCCTCGTCCTCGTAGAGCTTTGTCGAGGGTATCTCCCCGGCGACGATCTTGCAGAACAGGCAACCGCTCATATATGCAGGAACCCGACGTCGATTCCCGAGAAGTCGTGCTCGATCCCCATGGAGTCGAGCACCTGCGAGATCTGCCCGCGATGGTGTATCCCGTGGACGAAGGCGTTATGGAGGAGGAAGTAGAGCGGCACCGCGTCGGGCTTGCCGCCGTACCAGTCGAGCTTGACGAGGGCCTCGAGCTCGGCGCTCGTCGCGACGCGGACGAAGTCGACGGTGGTCTGGTCGGCGATCGCGGCGACCCGCTTCAGCTCCGCCCACTGCTCCTCGTCGAGCTCCGAGGCGTCGGGGCACTCGATTCCCTCGGTAGCCCTGAGCGCCTCGTGGGCCGTCGAGCTATCCTTGAGCGAGCCGCGCATGAGGCCGTGGAAGTAGAAGGCGCCGCCGATCGCGTGGCAGGCCAGGCCGGCCAGGCTCTTGTAGAAGCTTCCCCGGTCCTCGTTGATGTCCTGGAGCGGGAGTTCGTTCAGCAGCGAGAAGACCGAGGCGTTGGCTCGCTGATTGTATCGCGCGTACATGAGCAGGATGTCTTTCATGGATACCTCCCGGTACCTTCGATCCTACTATCCCCGGCGCCCGGGCGCCAGCCTGGCGGGGCCGATCGTTGCGCCCCTCGCGCTTTCCGGCTATGGTCGAGGCCATGAGCGCCCTCGCCAGCCCATGGGCCGAGTCGGTCGACCGGTCGCTGCCCCTGCCCGAATATCCCCGCCCATCCCTCGTCCGGCACGAGTGGCTCTGCCTGAACGGGAGCTGGGACTGCGCCGTCCTTCCCGCCGGCGAGCCGCCGGGCGCCTACGCCGATAGCATCCTCGTCCCCTTCCCCGTCGAGGCCCCGCTCTCGGGCATCGGCAGGCATCTCGGGCCGAGCGAGGAGCTCCGGTACCGCCGCAGCTTCGTCCTTCCCGCCTCCTGGCGCGGCAGGAGGATCATGCTCCATTTCGAGGCCGTCGACTGGGAAGCCCGCGTCCTGGTGAACGGCGGCGCCGTCGGCGAGCACCGCGGCGGCTACGATCCCTTCGGCTTCGACGTCACGGAATACCTCCTCGCCGGCGACGCGGCGCAGGAGCTGGTCGTCGCGGTCCGCGATCCGACGGACTCCGGGACGCAGTGCCGGGGCAAGCAGGTCGGGAAGCCTGGCGGCATCTGGTACACCGCCGCCTCGGGCATCTGGGGCTCGGTCTGGCTGGAGCCCGTCCCGGAGGCGTATATCGCGCGCGTCGTAGCCGGCCCGGCTCCCGGTTCCGATCCGAGCGAGGGCCGGCTCCTCGTGAAGGTCGCCCTCGGGAGCGGGGGCGCGGCCGCGGCGGGCGGCGGGGCGCCGGAGCGGCGCATTCGCGCGACGCTCTCCGCCGGCGGCGAGATCGTCGCGGCCGGGGAGACTCTCGCCTCGGGCGCCGAGGCGGCGATCGAGCTCGCCGTTCCCGATCCGCGGCCCTGGTCGCCCGAGTCGCCCTTCCTCTACGGCCTTTGCCTCGAGCTGGAGGGAGGCGACCGGGTCGAGAGCTACGCGGCCCTGAGGACCGTCGAGCTGCGGTCTGATGAGGGCGGGAGAGGGCGCGTCTTCCTGAACGGTAAGCGATATTTCAATAACGCCGTTCTGGACCAAGGCTATTGGCCCGAGGGAATCTATACCGCGCCGACGGACGAGGCCCTGGCCTCCGACATCCTCCGGGCGAAGGAGCTCGGCTTCAATACGATACGCAAGCACGCGAAGGTCGAGCGCGAGCGCTGGTACTGGCACTGCGACCGGCTGGGAATGCTGGTCTGGCAGGACATCCCCTCCGGCGGCGAGCCCATGCGCTTCCTCTTCTCGGCCATCCTCGGCTTCCTGGGCGTCAAGCTGCGCGACGACCGCTTCCCGGGGAGATTCGGCCGGGCCTCGAGGCGGGGACGCGAGGAGTTCGAGCGCGAGGCCATGGCTATCGTCGACTACCTCGAGGGCTTCTCCTGCATAGTCGCCTGGGTTCCCTTCAACGAGGGCTGGGGCCAGTTCGAGTCCTCGCGCGTCGCGGCCGAAATCGCCCGGCGCGACCCGACTCGGCTCGTCGACGCGGCATCGGGATGGTACGAGAACGGCGGCGGCGACTTCGCGAGCCGGCACGACTACTCGGCCAAGCCGCGCTCGCCCCGGGCGGGCGGCCGGCGCGACTCGGCCGATCACGGCTCCGCCGCCCCGCGCGCGGCCGCGCTGACCGAGTTCGGAGGCCTGACCCTGCGCGTCGCGGGGCACTCGACCGAGGACAAGCGGCAATTCGGCTATCGCGGGGCGCGCGACGGCGAGGAATTAGCCGCCCGCTACGAGGCCTTGGCCGCCCGCCTCGCCGCTCTCGCGCGGGAAGGGCTCGCGGCCTCGGTATATACGCAGATCTGCGACGTCGAGATCGAGCGCAACGGCCTCCTTACCTACGATCGGGCGGTCATCAAGGCGAGCGCCGAGCGTATCGCCGCGGCGAACCGAGCCTTGACGGCAGCGGGCTCGGAATAGGCGCGAATCGAAGCTTGACTCTCCCGTAAGGGGAGACGGCATCCTCCGAGTCGAAAGGAGAATGCCGATGGACGAAACGGTACGGATACGAGGCCTCCGCAAGGCCTACGGCGACCTGGTCGCGGTCGACGCCCTCGACCTGTCGATCTCCCGCGGCGAGATCTTCGGGCTCCTGGGCCACAACGGCGCGGGCAAGACCACGACGATCGAGTGCGCGCTGGGATTGCGCAGGCGCGACGGAGGCAGCGTCTCGCTGCTCGGGCTCGACCCGGAGAAGGACCGAAGGGAGCTCTTCGAGAAGGTCGGCGTCCAGCTCCAGGAAGCGGGATACCAAGACAAGATCAGGGTGGGCGAGCTCTGCGCCTTCTCCTCGGGCCTCTACTCGAAGCCGAGGGACTGGCGCGAGCTCGTCG
>CAYPHO010000046.1:0-15432 GCA_964410245.1 uncultured Treponemataceae bacterium
CTCGATGAGGTCGGCCTAGGGCGGTCCTCTCGCTATTCGAAGCGGTCGAGGCTACAATCTCGGGCATGAACAGCAACGACGCCGATCCTCCCGCCCCCGGCCAGCGGCTCGAGATCAGGCTTCCGCTCAGGCATAACCCGGTCTTGCAGAAGATCGTCGACCGGGTCAACTCGGACGAGGAGCTGTACGCCCTGTGGACGGTCATGAACGTCAACGCCGTGACCAGGCTCGGCATGACCGACCACGGCCCCGTGCATTTCCAGATCGTCTCGAACATGGCCCTGAAGATGCTCAGGCTCCTCATGGAGAGCGGCGTCGAGCCGAGCCTGGCCGCGAACTTCGGCCTGGCCAAGGAAGACGCCGAGGCCGTCGTCGTCCTCGCCTCCCTCCTCCATGACCTGGGCATGTCGATCCAGAGATCGGATCACGAGCTCCTGAGCCTCTTCGTCGCCGCGCCGATCATCGACCGCCTCCTCGCCGGCCTTTATCAGCCGGGGCCGGCCGCGATCATCCGATCGGAGACCCTGCACGCCATCATCTCGCACCGCTCCGACGGCCGGCCCATGACGATCGAGGCCGGCGTCGTGCGCGTCGCCGACGCCCTGGACATGACCAAGGGAAGGTCGCGCATCGGCTTCGAGGCCGGCGAGGTCAACATCCACTCTATCTCCGCCGCCTCGATCGAGCAGGTCGAGATCCAGGCGGGAACCGATAAGGCCGTGCACGTGCAGGTCAGGATGAGCAACTCGGCGGGCATCTTCCAGATCGACGAGCTCTTGAAGGAGAAGCTCCGCGGCTCGGGCCTGGAATCGTATCTTGAGGTAGAGGCCGCCATCGAGGGCGAGACCGAGAAGAAGCTCGTGCACGTGTTCAAGCTCTAGCGCCGCCCGCTCGAAACGCGCGGGCCGGCCCGGATATACTCCCCGCCATGGCCGGTCCTCGATACTACCTCGCGTCGCTCATCGCGCCCTACCGGGACTTGGGCGGCTCGCTGTGGTCCATGTTCCTCGCCACCATCGTCAATCGCTTCGGCGATTTCATCGGCCCCTTCCTCGCCCTCTACCTGACGAAGCGGATGGGCTACGGCGAGGCGCGGGCGGGCTTGATAGTCTCGCTCTCCTTCGGCGCCTCGGCCCTCGGCGTCCTGGTATCCGGCAGGGTCGCGGACGCCGTCGGGCGCAAGGCCACGCTGATCGCCTGCCATTCCGCGGCCGCGCTCTGCGCCCTCGCCATGAGCTTCCTCTACGAGCTGAGCTGGTCGCCGGTCCTCGTGGCCGCGGGCTGCTTCTTCCGCGGCTCCGCCCGCCCGCTCATCTCGGCCCTGATCTCCGACCTGGCCCCCTCCGAGCGGCGCAAGGAGGCCTTCGCCCTCCAGTACTGGTCCATCAACGTCGGCGTCGCGGTAGGTCCCCTGGTCGCCGCCTACCTCTTCGACCGGGACATCTCCTGGCTCTTCCGCGGCGACGGGCTCTGCTCGATGCTGTCAGCCGCCCTGATCCTCGTCGGCGTGCGCCCGCCTCGGCGGTCCCGCGCCGGATCGAGCCTGGAGCGGGAGGACTCGCGCGGCTCCCTGGCCGCCTTCTTCGCCAGGCCCATCCTGCCCTGCTTCTGCGTCTTGGCGGCCCTCTCGGCCTTCACATACTCGCAGACCCTCTTCGCCCTGCCCCTGACCCTGGCCGAGCGCCTGGGCGAGGCGGGCCCGCGCGCCTTCGGCTCGATAATGTCGCTCAACGCGACCATCGTGATCGTCCTCAGCATCCCCATCGCCCGCCTCATGCGGAGCCGGCCGCCCCTCTGGTGCATGGCCATGGCGGCCGGCGCCTTCGTCCTCGGCTTCTCGATGCTGGCCCTTCCCTTCGGGATCGCCTGGATCGCCGCCTCGACCCTGGTCTGGACGGTCGGCGAGATCATCCAGTCGGTCAACGTCGGGGTCTTCGTCCCGTCCCGCTCGCCGGCGAACTGGCGCGCCTCCTTCCAGTCCTTCTCCGCGTCCTGCACCCAGGCGGGCCATTCCCTCGGGCCCCTCGCCGCCGGCCCGGTAATCGCCGCCCTCGGGAGCGGCGGGCTCTGGGCCCTCGCCGCCGCGGCCTGCGCGCTCTGGGGACTGGGCGCGATGGCCCTGAATCGCCGGGAGGCGAGGGATCGGGATTGAGGCGGTCCCGGGCTTGCACTCGGGACGCCGCGGGCCCGGCCGACGGCCGCTAGCGCTCGACCGGGCAGGCTCCCTCGAGGTCGAAGGCGAGCTCGAAGGCGGGAAGCGCCTTGAGGCCCGTCGCCACCCTCGCGGATCCCGCCAGCCTGTATCCGATCGTCCCGAGCCCGGCCACGAGGTCGAAGAGCCGCCGGTCGACGTCGGCGTAGTTCATCTCGAAGCCGAGCCCGAGCTCGGAGGCTTCACCCGCCGGGATACTGAAGGAGCCCCGCTCCGAGCCCGAGGCCCACTTCCTGCCCTCGCCGTAGAAGGCGTAGGAGAGCTCTCCCAGCTCGATCGGGAAGGCGTTCGGGTTGTCGATCTCGATGCCGAGCCTTAGGTTTGAGGTGACCAGGACGTCGCGCTCGATCCGCAGGGACGTTATGCGAATCTTCGGCTCGCGGACGATCGGGATCGAACCGCTCGCCGCGGCGACGGCCTCGAACGCGGTCCCGTCGGGAGCCCGCAGCCGAATCCGCGCGGCGGCGCTGAAGGCGGCCTCGGCGGGGCCGCCGGGGCCGATGATTCCCTCGCCTAGGTCCCGCAGGTCGACGACGCGCTCGAAGGCGACGGGAATCGCGCCCCCGGCCTCTATCCGGCCCGCGGGCGCGGCCGCGCTCGGGGCCGCGAGGGCGGATTCCGCGCCCTCGATCGCGAGCCCGCATTCGGCCGACTCGACGATAAGGGCTTGCGGCCGCGGATTCAGAGCGACGGCTACGAGGCGAAGCAGCGCGCGATTCTGATCCAGGAGCTCGACGGGCTCGACGGCCAAGGAGAGCGTCGGCTCGGGAGCCGGGGCGACGGGCCGCGACGCGCAGCCGGCCAGCGCAGTCCCGGCCGCCGCCGCCAGGACCGCGGTCCCGAGGACCGCCGCCGCGGCCGCCCATCGGCCGCGGGCCGGCAACGCGGGCTTCCTCATCGCCCGCCCCTCGTCTTAAGGTAGTTCTCTATCGAGCGGTCGTAGCTCCGCTCGGCCGCACCGCTGAAATAGCAGGCGGGGAGCTCTCCCGCCTGCCTGTGGTACGCGATGCATTCGCAGCAGACGCCCTTGCGCGAGCAGGGGTAGCTGCAATTGCAGGCCTTCTTGTTCGCCTCGACCTTGCATTCCATGGCCGTGTCTCCTCCGGGTGCTATAAGATACCCCGAGCGGACGATGGAAAGAATCCCCTGGCTCGGCGTACAATCCCCCCATGGGCTTGCAGATCTTCGGCACGCGCAAGTGCCCCGACACCAGGAAGGCCGAGCGCTTCTTCAAGGAGCGCGGCGAGCGCTACCAGTTCATCGACCTCTCCGAGAAGGGCATCAGCCCGGGCGAGCTTTCCTCCGTCGCGACGGCGCTGGGCGTCGAATCCCTGGTAGACAAGGAATCCAAGCGCTATGCCGAGCGAGGCCTGGCCCACCTCGACTGCGACCTCGCGGAGGAGCTCGCCGCCGACTGGCGGCTCCTGCGGACGCCGATCGTCCGCAACGGCAGGAAGGCGGCGGTCGGATGCGATCCTAAGGCCTGGGCCGATCTGGCCGATTAGCCGGGGCCCGCTGAGAGGGAGGCGACGTGAAGGTTTTCATGATCGGCGGCACGGGCCTCCTGGGCTCGGCCGGGGCGCGTGAGCTTCTCGCGCGAGGCCACGAAGTCGTCTCCCTCGCCCTTCCTCCCCTGCCCGAGGGCGCCGACATCCCCGCCGGCATGCGCCTCGAATTCGGCAACGCCCGCGAGATGGACGATGCCCGGCTCGGCGGCCTGATGGAGGGCTGCGATGCCTTCGTCTTCGCCGCCGGCGTCGACGAGCGGGTCGAGGGGCCGCCCCCGATCTACGAGCTTTACAGGACGCGCAACATCGAACCCATGGTACGGCTCCTTGGATTAGCGCGCTCGAAGGGTGTCCGGCGCGCCGTAGTCCTGGGCTCCTACTTCGCCCATTTCGACCGGACCCGCCCCGAGTGGCGCCTCGCCGAGCGCCATCCCTACGTCCGCAGCCGCGTCGACCAGGAGGAGGCCGCCTTCTCCTTCGCCGCCGACGGATCGATGGACGTGGCCGTCCTCGAGATCCCCTATGTCTTCGGGACCCAGGAAGGCCGCGAGCCCGTATGGATCTTCCTGGCCGAGTACCTGCGCAAATCACGCCTCGCCGTCTTCTACCCGAGGGGCGGGACCGCGGCCCTGACGGTCCGCCAGGTCGGCCAGGCGATAGTCGGAGCCCTGGAGCGGAGCCGCGGGGCCGCGCGCTACCCTTTATGTTATAAAAATATATTATGGACCGAGATGCTCGCGATAATGCGCCGCGGCCTAGGGCTGCCGCCGCTTCCCGTCGCCGCGGTCCCGGCCTGGGCCTTCGCCCTCTTTGGCGCAGCCCTCGATCTGGGCAGGAAGGCGAGGGGCGTCGAGGGCGGCCTCAAGATGGCCTATTTCGCCCGCGCCATGGCCTCGGACATGCATATCGATCCCGAGATCGCCCGAGCCGAGCTCGGCGTGGGGGACGACGACCTCGATGCCGCGATCGAGGATTCCATGCGGCTCTGCGCGGCCATCCTGGACGGCAAGAAATGCGCTATCGGCATGGCGGGCTAGGCCGGCGCGCGTTCCGCCGCTCCGTGCTATCATGCTCGCGCGATGACCAAGGAAGAGCGACTAGAGGAGCGGGAGAAGGAACTCGCCTGCATCTATTCCATTTGCCTCCTCGCCGCGGGGGCGGCCGAGCCTGACCTGGCCGCCGAGGGGATCGCCCGGGCCCTCTGCGCGGCCATGAGGTGGGAGTCCCGGGCGGTCTGCGCGGTCGAGTGCTCCCTGCCCGCTGCCGGCAAGCGCATATCCGCGAGGAGGGGCGGGCGCCTTCCCGCCTCCGGGGCCCCGCGCGACCGGATAGAGTCCTTCCTGCCCGCCGGCGATTCCGGCGGCTGGGAGGGCGGCGTCCGCATCGAGTACCGCGATCCCGAGCTGCGCTTCCTGCCGCAGGAGAAGGCCCTCCTCGACTCGGTCGTCGTCGTCATGGCCTCCATGCTCAGGACGGCGGAGCTCATCGCGAAGTATCGCTCGGTGTCCGAGGACCTGTCGGCGAAGAACGTCGCCCTTAGGGAGGTGCTGTACGCGATCGAGGACGAGCGCCGCCGCATGCTCTCGGCCTTCCGCAACCGCCTGTCTACCGAGATACTTCCCCTCGCCGAGCACGCCCGGGATCCCAGGCTGGCGAAGGAGAGGCGCCTGTCCTACCTCGATCTCCTCGTCGACGAGCTCGGGCGCGAGGCCGAGTCCCTGGGGCCGAAGCCGGCGGAGTACTCCTCGCTGAGCCCGCGCGAGAGGGAGGTCGCCGTCCAGGTGCGCAACGGAAGGACGAGCAAGGAGATCGCGGAGCTCCTGGGAATAGCCGAGGCCACCGTGGAGCGCCATCGCCACAACATCCGCCGCAAGCTCGGGGCCGCCGACAGGAGCGTCGGCCTGGCGGGCCTCCTCGACGAGAACCCCGGTAATAGCGACTTGTAGTTTTACATACAAGTTTCCTACAAGTTATATGAGAATTGCTCCTCGGCCCTCCCCGGCCTATATTCGGGCCATAGACTCGGCCTCGAAGCCGGAAGGAGGAGCGCATGGGCGCGATCAGGATGACGGACAGGGATTATGAAAGGCTATCGGCCCTGGTAGGGGCTATGCGCGGCGGGCCGCGATCCGGCTATGCCGCGATGCTCGGCGAGCGCCTCCGGGGAGCCTCGACCATACGAGACGAGGCCTTCGACTCGGGCTGCGTGAAGATGGGATCCTTCGCCCGCCTCCTCGACCTCGGCATGAACAGGGAATTCCGATATCGGCTAGCCTTCCCCGGAGAAGCGGATATCGACGCCGGGAGGATCTCGGTGCTCTCGCCCTTGGGAGCCGCCCTCCTGGGAAGGACGACCGGCGAGGAATTCTCCTACCAGAGCCCCGGCGGGCCCGTAAGGATGCGGGTCCTCGAAGTAGAAACCGAAGGCTAGCGGCCGCCGCGATGCTTTCCTCGACCTGCCTTCTCGGGGCGGGCCGGGCCTCGCCGTGCCCGCCCGCCTCGCCTCGAGACGCCTGCTCGATTCCCGATTCGCTCTACAACCATCCCGCCTGGATCGAGTGGAAGGCGGGCTTCGGATGGAAGCGCGCCGGAAGCCTCGGGGGCGGCGTCCTGCTGACCAGGCCGATCGGCCCCTCCGCCTCGATGGCGTACGCGGCCTGCCCGGCCGGCAGCCTCGGGGAAGGCTCCGCCGAGCGCGGCGCCGTCTTGGAGTCGCTTTCGCGGGAGGCCCTCGATATGGTGGGCTCGGACTGCGCATTCATCCGCTGGGACCTCATGGCCCCGGCCTGGGCCGACGAGGCGGGCATCGCCCTGCCGCCCCGCCTCCAGGAGCTTCGGATGAACGCCTCGACCCGCGAGCGCCGCCTGCGCAAGTCGCCGATCGAGTACACCTGCCCCGACACCATGGTCGTGGACCTGCGCGGCGGGGCCGAGGCCTCGCATGGCCGCATGGACTACAGGACTCGCTACTCGGTCAGGCTCGCCGGCCGCCGGGGCACGGTCGTCGAGCGCGGGGGCGGCGAGTCGCTCGGCCTCTTCCAGGAGCTCCACGAGGAGACCGCGCGGCGCCACGGATTGCGGCGCTTCCCGGAGGAAACGTACCGGAGCCTCTTCCGCGCGGCGCGCGAGCGGGGCCTCGGCCTCGATCTCTATGTCGCCGCGCTTGATGGCGAGGGCGCGGCTTCGGCCATCATCGCCCGCCACGGCCGCGAGGCCTGGTATCTCTTCGCGGCATCCTCTCGGGAGCATCGGCGGGCGGCGGGCCCCAGCGCCATCCTCTACCGCGCCATCATGGACCTCTGCGGCTCGGGCTGCGAGAGCTTGGACCTCCTCGGCGTCGGCCCGGCCTCGGCCGTCTCGGCTTCTCCGGCCTGCGCGGGCTCCTCTCCTCCCGCCGGCCCCCTGGCGGGCCTGAGCCTCTTCAAGTCGGGCTTCGGCGGCCGTCGCCTGTCGCGCGCGGGGGCCTGGGACTACGTGATCGACGAGGGCGCGTACGCGGGATACTCCGCATTCGAGCTCGCCTCGCCCTGATTCCGCGCGGCGCGGACTAGCGGCTCAGTCGGGCGATCTCCTCGATCCTTTCGGCGAAGGCCGACGATTCCGTCGCCCAGGGCGTATGGCCCGAACGCTCGAACCAGAATACTTCCTTGACCGGCGCCTCGAGGCGAGCGAAGTAGTCCTCGAAGAGGGGAATCGACGCGTTCACGTCGTGGCGGCCCAGGAGGAAGTAGGCCGGAACCTCGATCCGGGGAGCCGCGATCCGCAGATCAAGGTCCCAGAGCTTCGGGTAGAAATGGTCCAGGGTTTTCAGGATGCCGGTGATCCACCGTACCCGCTCGAAAGGGCCGTACTCCGGCGCGAAGATGTCGGCGAGCGTGTTGCCGTTGCCGTGGACGCCCTTTACCTCTTCCATGTAGCGCTTGGTGCCCATGAAGGCTGCTGAAAGCTTCCCCGACACCCCGGGGCCGTAGTAGGGCGGAGGACCCTGCTTCTCGAGCTTCCTGGCCTTGGCCTCCTCGCCCTTCTCGGCGTACCAGGAGAGCATGAGATCGTAGCAGGCGCGGTCGTTCTCGGCGAAGGCGACCATCTGGCCCGTGCCGAAGAAGGCCGCGATCCGGCCCGGGACCCGCTTCGCCGCCAGGATGCCCAAGAAGGATCCCCAGGACTCGCCCGCGAGGTAGATCTTTTCCTTGCCGAAGCGCTCGCAAAGAAGCTCGATAAGGGCGATCGCGTCGTCGACGAATATTTCCAGGCTGAGGTCCTCGTGCTTGACCGCGGAATATGACTTGCCCGCCCCGGGCTGGTCCCAGACGGCGACGACGAAGCTCTCCTCGAGCCGTCCCAGATTCCTGCGCGCGGTGGCGAGCTCTGTGCCGCCGGGACCCCCGGCCAGCCACAGGAGCACCGGAGCGCTCGCGTCGCGCCCGCGCAGGGTGATCCATTCCTTCCTTCCGTTCAGCTCGACCCGCTCGAGGCTGGCTACGCTGCCTGGAAGCCTCTCGCCGTCCATCCCGAGGATGGGCGGGGTAGAGGCGCAGGAGAAGGCCCCGAGGGCCAGCGCCGCCGCCGCGGCCGCGAGGGCGATAGCTGATGCAAGGAGACGTCGCGATCTCTTCATATGATCCTCCCCGGGCGCCGCATGGCGGCGGCGGCCGTCCTTCCCGAAGGCTCGGGTCGGCCGCCCCGCATCCCGCGGCGCGTCTCGTGGAGGAAGATAGGCGCGTGCGAGTTCCCGCGCCATCGGAAAAGGCTCGTAGTTCGGCCCGAAAGGGGCTACGACTTTGCTCGTAGGCGTATACTTCTCTCCGTCCTCCCTCGAGCTTTATACTCCGAGGCCATGATCCTCCTCGTACCCGGCCGCCACCACATCGCGACGCGATTCCAGGCCTCCTTCCTGTTCCGCTTCTTCAAGGCCGGCTTCGACGGCGAGCTCGATACCCGGGGCGATCCGCTCGAGGGAAGGCCCGATACGGCCGTCTTCGCGGTAACCAGCGCGGACCATGCCTGGACGCGGCGCAACCCCCTTCCTTTCCACATGCGGGCGATCGCGCTAAGCGAGCTCGGCTCCTCGATCGGGATAGACATGCGCGTATTCGGCATCGAGGAGGCGGGGCGGCGTCCCGACTTCGCCGAGTACACGATAAAGACCATCAGCCACGCGAGCGAGGGCGAGCTGGACCTCCGGCCCGATACCTGCGTCGTCGCCTGCGCCACGGAGGTAGGCGCCCTCTACGAGGAGCTCGGCTTCCGGGTCTGGGCCGCGGAGGCCGACCCCCGGTCGGGCGGCGAGGAAGCCGGCGCGGTCGCCCCGTGGAGGATCATCGAGCGCATCGCCGAGAGCCCGGACTGGCGCAAGGACAGGCTCGTCATGTCATCGATCCATCCGGCCAGCTACAGGCTCGTCTCGCTCTACGGCCTGGACGCGAAGATCCGCAGGATCTTCGGCGATCCCCTCCTCGGCGGCGACGGCGACCTGACGGAGACCAGGGATTACGGCTCCTACGTCCGACAGATGGACGAGAACGCCGAGGAGAAGTGGCGCGACACCCGGCCCCTCGTCAGGCCGGGCCGCATCGGCGATATCGGTTGCGCGGTCGGCAGCTGGCTCCTCCGCGCCAGCCGGGACGCGCGATGCGCGGACTCGGACTTCTACGGCGTCGAGATCGCGCGGCCCCTCTTCGACATCTGCGTCCAGCGCCGCCACAACGGCGAGTTCGGCACGCCCAATATCTGGTTCGCCCAGCGCGACGCCGTCGAGGGCGTCGTCTTCAAGGCCGGCTCCATGACGACGATCCACAGCTCCAGCCTGACCCACGAGATCGAGAGCTACGCCGGCCGCGGCGCGCTTCTCGCGTTCATCGCGAACCGCTTCGCAGAGCTGGAGCCGGGCGGCGTCTGGATCAATCGCGATGTCGCGGGTCCCGAGGAGGCGGACCGGGAAGTCCTGCTCGAGCTGTCCGCGGAGGACGGCTCGAATCCGCGTCCCGAGGAGATCGAGGCCGAGGGCCGAAGGCTGGGGGAGGACCGCGAGGCGCTCGCGGCCTGGCTTCGGGGCCTGTCGACGGCCGCGCGCTTCATTGCCTTCGCCCGCGATTTCCGCGCGGACGAGGGCTACCGCCTGGCCTACGAGATCGCCGAAGTCTCCTCGCGGGCCTCGGCCTGCCGGCTCGCGCTGCGCGACGCCTGCGAGTTCCTCCTGACGAAGGATTACTGCGACAATTGGCGGAGCGAGATGCACGAGACCTTCTGCCACTGGTCCCTCTCTGACTGGAAGCGCGAGCTGTCCGCGGCGGGCTTCCGCCTGTCCGATGAGAGCCGGGCCTGGACGAATCCATGGATAATGGAGAACCGCTGGGCCGGCCGCGCGAGGCTCCGCGACGCTCGAGGCGGGGCGATGCCCTGGCCCCCGACCAATGTACTTCTCGGCGCGATCAGGGAATAGGGGCGGGCCTTCATTTCCGGGCCGCGACCAGGACCCGTCCCTTCGAGGGAGCTATCCCGAAATCGGCGCGCACCGAGTAGTTGAACTCGAGGAAATCGCTCTGCATCCCGTCCGAGAAGATCAGGCCCTTCTCGCCCATCCGGGATTCGACGGCCAGGCTCGAGCCCGATCCTATCCGGCCGAAGACCAGCTCGGCGCCGCTGGAGACGCTCGCGAAGGGCTCCCTGACCGCGAAGCTCAGCGCCTCTTCGTCCCATTCCCCGCGCGATCCGGGCTCGACGGCGATTCTCTTGCCGCCGCGCATCGAGCTCAGTATCCCGCTGGAACCGTTGATGACGCTCTGCAGCCAGCCGGACCTCCCGAGGGGCGTCGAGACGATGAGGCCGCTCGACGACTGGCTTTCCGCCCTTCCTCCGTATTCGAGGAGGTATCGGGCCGAGCCGTGATCGCTGACGCCGAGGAAGAAGTCGTTGACGGCCGTCATCGATTGCCCGTCGGATAGGCTGACGGTCGCCTTGGTGACGAGCCGCTCGGCGAGCCGGCCTTCCAGGGCGCGCTCGATGACGGCCTCCGCCTCGTCGCGGGAGAACTGCGCGAGGACGCCGTCCCAACGCTCGGGCTCGGGATTGAATCCGACGATGGGCTGCGCCCCCAGGTACTTCAGCGTGTTGACGATGAGCCCGTCCTGCCCGACCGTGGCGACCAGGTCGTCGGGCGCGAACTGGTAGTTCGGCGTCTGCTTCCAGTCGATGCGATGAACGCGGGCCAGCCCGGACGCCGCCTCCAGCACGCCGTCGATCGAACGCTCGAAGCAGGATTGCTCCCGCTCGTAGTCCGAGAAGTCCGCGCCCAGCCGCTCGATATAGAAGCGCGCCTGGGACCTCGTGTTGAAGCGCGCGACGAGCTGGTCGAGCCTCGTCGGCCGCGCGACCACGACGACCTTGCGCGTCGCCGCGGCCATCAGTTCTCCCGCTTGAGCAGGGCGGACAGGAGGTCGGGGCTCATGTTCAGCTCGCCGATCTTCTCGGCGTTACGCGCGAGGGAGTCGAAGGCCTGGGCGATCAGCTGCTCCGGCTTCATCCCGCCCTTGGCCAGGATGTCGAGGAGCCGAGGGTCCAGCGCGCCGAAGGCCTTGAGGAGGCTCTCCATCGAGTAGGCCTTCGCGTCCGCGTCGATCCTGGCCCTGTCGGCCGCGAGCTTGGCCAGCCGCCCGCGCTCGCTCTCCTGCGCTATGCGGAAGCTCATATCCTCGGCCTCGAGGAGCCTCGTCTTTTCCTGGACCGCCCGCTCGGCGTCTACTTGCGCCTCGCGGATCTGCCGCTTCTTGGCTTCGACGGCTATCTCGGTATTGAGCTCGTTCTCCTTGATCCTGCGCTCCTGCTCGACCGAGGAATTGCGCCGCTCGTAGATCGCGTCGTCGGCCTCCTTGAGGATCCTCTCGCGGGTCTCGGCCTCCAGGGCGCGGCCGGTCTCCTTGCTCGGGAGCACGGCGAGTATGCTGAGATTCGTAGCCTCGAGCCCCAGGCTCGCGAGGTAGGAGTCCGCGGCCAGCGAGCGCTCGGCCGCCGCCTTGATCCGGTCCGTCGCCTTGATGGCCTCCTTGAGGCTCATGAGCTCGATCTCGCGCTTGACGATCGCCTTGGCGATGTTGACGATCTTCTGGTCGATGCGCAGGGGATCCTCGCTTTCGTACGAGAGCGTCCTGCTGGAAACCGTGAAGTTCATCTGGTCCTTGATCTTCGAAGGGTCGGAGACGCGATAGGTGATCTCGCCCTGGATCGAGAGGCCCTGGTAGTCGGAGGACAGTTCCTCGAAGATGAAGGGCGCCGAGCCGCTCTCGAGCGGGACCTTAATGAAGGAGGTAGTCGGGACGAAGTACCAAAGCGAGAGTCCCGCGCCCTGGCGGACCGTTCGTCCGTTCTTTACGACGAAGACGTGGGCGTTGGGCTCGAACTTCACGAAGCGGAAACCGAACATGCTGACCTCCGGGATCGGGATCAAGAGTAGCGGCGCTCGAGGGGCCATGTCAATGAAGGACGCTCGATCGCGCCGAGGCGCTTGTCCGCGGCGTATGCCGATTTTACCGGCGTTTCCGCGCCGCTTTCTTCGCGATGGCCAGGAACTCCGAGCCCAGGGCTTCCTCGGTCTCCGCGATGTCCCTGAGAAGTCGAGGAATGGATATCTCGCGATCGGCGCTATCGGGCAGCGAACTCATGATGCGGGAGTAGGACTCCGACGATGATCGGAGGAGCCCCGCCGCTTTAGAGCCCTCGTCCGCCCCGAGGAGGCCGAGAACGAAGGCGGCGTTATCCTCGCGGGAATACCTGCCGAACTCGAACCAGACCGGAAGCAGCTTGTCCCAGCCCCGGGCGGGGACTTTCCCGGCCTCGATCTCGTCGGCGAGGGCGCGGCAGGCCTCTGCCCCCATCGTAAGGTCGATGAAGGGCACCTTCATGCCGCGCAGCTCCTTCCCGTCGCGCTCCCATACGGCGTCGTAGTCCCTTCGGCGCTCGCGCGGCCTGAATACCATGAAGGAGTAGCCCGCCGTTCCGGTGAACATCCGCTGCAGCGTGAAGACGCCCGTCAGGAACGCGTCGATCGGGGCGGCGGAGCGCGTGCTCGAGGCGGGCTCGTACGCGTCGGCGAAGCCCGGCTCTAAGTAGATGAATTCGCTTTCCGAGTATCCGACGATCACGGCCGCGTGGGGGAAGAAGAAGTCCCCGCCCGCGATGGCGTTGTAATCGTACATCAGCATGACGGGAGAGCCGCCCGCCAGCTCCTTCTTGATCCCGCGGACGAGGAGATCCCGGTCGTCGCTCCAGTAGAGCTCTCTTTCCAGGCCGAGGTAGGGCGCGCCGAATCGCAATCCCGTCATCGCGTCCGAGATCGGCATGAATGACGCGAAGCTGTCTTTCCTAATGCCGCCATAGGAAAAGCCGGTAATCCAGTTCACGTACTCGATCGACTCGCGGACGCCCGACGAATCCGCGATCATCCTAAGGCAGGTCGGGATGCAGTAGGCCCGACTATCGGATATTCGGGTAATGCCTTCGACGAGGGCGCCGGGCGGCAATCCGTCCAGCCCTATTTCCGGCAGCTTGATCGATCCGTAGCGATCGCCCGCGCAGGACGCGAGGACGGATAGCGAGGCGAGAAGGGCGACGAGGGAGGCGAGCCTTCCCGCGCGCGGATTAAGCCCGTAACGGCCCTTCCGAGCGATTCCGACGGTCGATTCCATTTCGTCCATTGTTCCTCCTTCAGCGCGCGCGGGCGATAACGGCGCGCAGGAAATCGATATAGTCGCCCCAAGCCGCCGTCCCGCATCTCGTGATCGCGTATACGGTGCGCGAAGCCTTCCCCGCGCCGGATTTCCTGACCGCGACGAGCCCGGCCTCCGCGAGCCTGGCCATGTGGGAGGAAAGATTGCCGTCGGTCAGCCCCAGCTCGCTTTTCAGCGCCGGGAAGTCGTACTCGTCCCCGCTCGCGAGGGCAGCCATGATGGCTATCCGATTCTTGGATTCGAGGAGCTCGTGGACGAGGTCGAAGTCGATATCAGGCATCGCGTCGGGACCCGAGGATGATGAGGGCGCAGCCCGCGAGGGCGCTTTGGATCAGGCTTCCCCATTCCGGGAAGATGACCGCCGGCGCCGCGCCCGCGAGAAAGCACGCCGCCGCCGCGTACAGGCCCCGCGAGCGGAAGAGGCTTCCCGACACGAGGGCGCAGAGGGCGATGACCGGCAGGCTGAGCGCGGGAAGGTAGGCGAGGGGAAAGACCTTGCCCAATGCGCCGATCAGGTAGAGCGAGACGATGCATCCTGAGCAGCCGAGCCAGAGCGCGGCGTGGTAGCCGAGGAGCGCGGGCCGCACCCCCGTGCTCCGCTGTATGCGCCTGGACGCGAAGATCGATATCGCGATGCCCAGGGCGACGAGCGCGATCCAGAGGACCGATATCGCCCCCGCTTTCCCGTAACGGGTCAGGATCTCCGATCCTCCTCCCGCGATCGGGAGGAGGATTCCCCAGACGAGGAAGACTTTCCTGTAGGGCTCGAAGTGCCGCTTCGATCCCGTCGCGAGGAGCCGCTTCAGCTCATCCGTCCGCGTTTCCAGGTCGCGCATCATTCCTCCGCGTTTAACTCTGTGATGCAAAGTTAAAGCTTTTCAGATCCGCCGTCAAGCGGGCGGAGCCGATGCGTGCGGGGAGGGGATCGAGCGGACCTGGAATCCCGGCAGCTGGGATTCCGGCGGGCGGCGCCGGATCGCCTAGGACGCGGCCGCTATTTCCGAGCTCAGGCGGAATTCGATCTTCGGGTTCTGCTCGATCGTCCGCTCGAGCAGCCATTCCGAGTTCGTCATGAAGATGTGGCCGCCGCGGACATCCACGAGGATGTTGCGATGGCGCTCCTCGATGAAGGAGGCGAGGGCCTTCGGGTCCTCCGAGCGCACCCAGCGCGCGATCGTGTAGTCGATCGGCTCGTAGAGGCAGGACGCGCTGTACTCGCTCTCCAGCCGGGAGCGGAGCACGTCGAGCTGCAGGTTCCCGACGACGCCGACGACCCGCGTCCGTACGCGGTTCGGCTTCTGGAATATCTGGATGACGCCTTCCTCGGCGAGCTGCTCGAGCCCCTTGTGGAATTGCTTTTCCTTCAGGGGATCGGCGTTCCTGATGATCCGGAAGAGCTGCGGAGCGAAGCTCGGTATCCCCTTGAAATGGAGGACCTCGCCTTCGGTGATCGTGTCGCCTATCGCGAAGGTCCCCGTGTCGTGCAAACCGATGATGTCGCCGGCCCAGGCCTCGTCGATGATCTCGCGGCTTTGCGCCATGAAGGCCGTGGGATTCGCGCTGCGGAAGCTCTTGCCCGTCCGTACATGATGATACATCTTGTTCCGCTCGAAGCGCCCCGAGCAGATGCGCAGGAAGGCGATGCGGTCGCGATGGTTCGGATTGAGGTTGGCGTGGATCTTGAAGACGAAGCCCGTCAGCTTTTCCTCGCGCGGCGAGACCTCGCGCTCCTCCGCGGTCTTGGGCAGGGGGGCGGGCGCGAAGGCGACCAGGCAGTCCAGGAGCTCGCTCACGCCGAAATTGTTCAAGGCCGAGCCGAACAGCACCGGCGTCGCGTTTCCCGATAGGTAGTCCTCCGCCGAGAAGGGCGGATACACGCCGCCAAGGAGGGCGATATCCTCGCGAAGCTTTTCAGCCAGGCTTCCGCCCACGGCCGCTGCGAGCTTGGGATCGTCCAGATCGCGTATTTCCACGGTATCCGTCGGCTTCC
>CAYPHO010000047.1:0-10076 GCA_964410245.1 uncultured Treponemataceae bacterium
GACCATGCCGGTGCCCGCGTCGCCCTCGGGCGGGCAGAAGGTGACGCCGGGCTTAAGCTTGCCCGAGGGGTCGAGGAGCCTGGCGCCGGCCTCGCTCAGCTTGCCGGCCGCCGCGCCGGCGGGCAGGACCTTGGGCAGGATGTCCAGGAGCTTCCGGCCGAGGCCCTTGCCGGCGACGAGGGACTCGAACTTGCCCGCCATCGCCGCGTCGTAGCTCCCGGTCGCGGAGTCGATCGGGAAGATGCCCGAGGCCTCGCCCAGGCCGACGGCCTTCTCGCCCGTCAGCTTCCAGTGGACGAAGCCCGCGAGCGTCGTCAGGTGCGCGATGCGCGACACATGCTCCTGGCCGTCGAGGATGGACTGGTAGAGATGGGCGATCGTCCAGCGCTGCGGAATGGCGAAGTCGAAGAGGGGCGTGAGCTCGGCGCAGGCCTTCGAGGTGATGTTATTGCGCCAGGTCCTGAAGGGAACGAGGAGCTTCCCCTCCGCGTCCGAGGCCATGTAGCCGTGCATCATGCCGCTTATGCCCATGCCCGCGAGGAGCTCGAGCTCGACTTCGTACTTTGCCTTAACGTCGGCCGCCAGCGAGGAATAGCAGCCCGCGAGGCCCTTCCAAATCTCGTCCAGGCCGTAGGTCCAGACGCCGTCCTTAAGCTGGTTCTCCCACTCGTAGGAGCCCGAGGCGAGGCTCTTCCCGTCGGGGGCGATCAGCGCCCCCTTGATCCTGGTCGATCCGAACTCGATCCCGAGTACGGCCTTCCCCTCGGCGATCAGGGCGGCGGACGCGCCGGATCTCCCTCCGTCAATGCCCATCGTCAACTCCTTTCCCGGAAGCCCGGGCCCTCGCCGGCTTCGGCGCCGGAGGGAATGTTCTCCTTGAAATACACGTCGAGGGGTATGGCGGCCCCGCCCTGCGCGTCGCCGCCTCCCTGCGGGGCGGTCCCCTCGAGGACGGACTTCAAGAGCGCGAGCAGGGCCTCGCGGGCCTGCTCGGCGGGCCGCTGCGAGAGGACGCAGTCGATCCGCCCCTCCCGGAGGGCTCGCGCGTTGGCCGGCACCAGATCCCAGGAGACGACCGCGCGGTCTCGCTTGAGGCCGCGCCCCGCCAGCCAATCGCCCACGAGATGCCCGGAGGAGTTGGCGACGAGGACGCCCGCGATGCCGTGCCCTCCCTCGAAGAGGCCCGAGAGGAAGCGCTCGCGCTCCTCGGGACTTTCGAGATCGCGGCACTCGAAGGACTCGACCTCGCGGCGCCCTCCCTCGGCCTCGGCGAACCAGGACCGGAATCCTTCGATGCGATCCGCGATGTGCCGGTCCCCGGCGTGGGCGCTGAGCGCGACGAGCCTGCCCGAGGGCGGGGCCAGCAGCGACATGAGACGCCCCGCCAGGCGCCCGCCCCGCCGCGGATCCTGCGTGACCGAGGCCACGGGAGAGGCGCCCGGGACCTCGCAGTCGAAAAAGGCGTAAGGCGGCGCGGCGCCGTCCCCTCCCGACAGCCGCCCTAGCGCGTCCAGGAGCTCATCGGGCAGGACGGGCGCGAACAGCAGGCCGTCGCAGCTCTCGCGGACGACCTCGTCCAGGAGGCGGGCGTAGGCGGCCCGGTCGTATCGATCGAACTCGTCGATCCGCAGCCGAGCCCGGTAGGGAGCGAAGAGATCGCGCTCGACGCGGCGAAGGCCCGCGAGGCAAAGCGACCAATAGCCGGAGTCCTGGTCGGCCTTAGGCAGGACGGCGCGGAGCGTATAAGTTTTCTTGAGCGAAAGGCTGCGCGCGACGACATCGGGGCGGTAGTCCATCGATTCAATGATCTCGTCGATGCGCTCCTTGGTCTCGACCGAGACTCCTCCCCGGTCGTGGAGCACTCGGTCCACGGTGCCTATGGAGACGCCCGCGAGACGGGCAATCTCTTTTACGGTAATGCGTTCACTCAGCATGCGGCTTTCGATTACGCGTGTACGTACACGAAAAGGACCGTGTACGTACACGTATAACAACTTTCTAGCACCGCTTCGGCGATCGGTCAAGGAAAAAGGGCGTGATTATTCGCGCCCGGGGACAGAGCCGCCCAAAGAGCCGCCAGAGTTAAAGCCGGCGCCCGGTCATGTCGAGTTCGACTCCGCGGAGCCCGGACGGCGCCGCGAAGCAGACGGCCTTTCCAAGATTCCTGTCCCCCGCTATCCTTTTACGCGAATCGGTACCTGGAAGGCTGGGCGAGATGAAGAAGACAACGAGAAGACGAGGGGCGGCCGCGCGATGAGCGGAGCGATCGTTCCCGAGCTAGTCGACATCGGTCCCGGCGCCGCGCGGCGCATGGCGGCCTTCTGCGCGGCGCGACTCGCCGAGGGCGGGGCGGCCGCGTACGGCGCGGGCGGAACCGCGCCGAGCGGCGCGGCTTCGAGCGGCGCGACTTCGAGCGGCGCGACTTCGAGCGGCGCGACCGCGGTCCGGCTTGTCGCCGATAGGAACACATGGGCCGCGGCCGGCATCGAGGCCGAGCGCGAGCTGCGGGCTGCGGGCCTGGCGGTCAAGTCCACGGTCTTCGACTATCCCGACCTCGCGCCGGACGCCCGGGCGGCCTTCCGGCTCCTCGTCGACAGCGAGGCCGCGGAGCGGATCTACGTCGCCGTCGGTTCCGGCACCCTCACCGATATCGCGCGCTTCGCCGCGCATAGGTCGGGCCGGGACTTCATCAGCGTCCCGACCGCGCCCTCGGTCGACGCATACTCGTCGATCGTGGCTCCCATGTTGATCGACGGCGTCAAGCGCAGCCTGGGCGCCTGCCCGCCTATCGGGATCTTCGCGGATCCCGCCGTCCTGGCCGCCGCGCCCCGGCCGATGATCGCCTCGGGCTTCGGCGACATGCTGGCCAAGCTCAGCGCCGACGCCGATTGGCGCCTGGGCGCCCTCGCCTGGGGCGAGGTTTACGACGAGGCGATCGCCGGCCGGTCGGTCGCGGCCGCGCGCGAGTGCGTCGCGGCGGTCGACTCGATCGGGGCGGCCGAGGAGGCCGGAATCGGCGTCCTGATCGCCGCCCTCGTCGAATCCGGGACCTGCATGGCCCTCGCGGGCAATTCGAGGCCGGCCTCGGGCGCCGAGCACCAGTACGCGCACTACTGGGAGATGAAGCTGTACAGGGAGCTCAGGCCGCCGATACTCCACGGCCTGAAAGCCGGATTCGGGACGATCGAGGCCGCGCGCCTCTGGGAGGCCGTCCGATCGCTGCCCGCCGCCGAGGCCCGCTCCCGCCTCCTGTCCTTCGAAGCCCCGCCGCGCGAGCGGGAGATCGAGCGGATCCGGGAGTCCTACGGCCCCGAGGCCGACGAGATCGCCTCCGCGCACGAAGCCTTCCTCTCGATGAGCGCGGCCGAGCACAAGCGCATAACGCGTACGCTATCGGATTCCTGGGATTCCGTCGCGGCGATCGCCGCTTCCGTCCCCTCCCCGGCCGAGGCGAGAGGCCTGCTGGCGAGGGCCGGCTGCCCGACCGACGCGGCGGCCCTCGGGCTCGGGGCCGAGGAGCTCCGGCTGGCCTACCGCGACGCCCACTACCTGCGCCCCAGGTTCACGATCGCGAAGCTCGCGAGGATGCTCGGCCTGGATTGATTCCCGATGCGTATCGCCTTCAATAACGGCCCGATATCCCGCGGGATCGTCGCCGATTCCTTCCGCCACGCATTCCCCGAGGGCGCGAGCGGCCGCCTAGAGCCTCTTCCGCCTCTCCTCGATTAGCGCCCTGAGATACTTAGGAGCCACGCCCTTAACGCCGATCTTGGCGACCAACGGCTCGATGATCTCGACGAGTATCGCCTCCTCGCGCTCGGGGCTCAGCATGTCCAGGTAGGGTATGCTGTGCTGGTAGGCCGCCTCGAGCAGGTAGATCCGGCCTTTCACCGGTATCGTCTTCGAAGGGACTTCTATGCGTTCGCTATGATGGGCGTATCCCCTACCTCGGCACATGTCCATGCAGACATTGTACAGGGCCTTCGTGAGCCCCTTCAGCTTGATCGTGGGCAGGTAGAGCGAGGGCATAGCCTCCATCGCGCGCTCGTCCCAGACGAGGGGCGCGATATCGAGGTCGTTCGCATAACGCGCTACTAGCGAGGAGCGCAGGGGCGCCGGCGCGGCGGCGCCGGCCGCGGCGGGTCCGGAAGCGCCCGGGGCCGCCCCCGACAGGCGCGTCGCGAGGTACTGGGCGAAGACCGAGTTGCCGGCGGTCGGGCCGGCGATTCCGTAGACCTCCAGGTCGAGCTTCCCTAGGAGATCGGCCCTTCCCTCGGCCTCGAGGGCGTCCGCCAGGTAGAGGGCCATGACCGGGGCAAGAAGCCCGCCGAGGCTATGGCCCGAGAAGCCGACGCGGCATCCGCCCTCGGCTCTCTCCAGGAGGAGCGTCAGCTCCTCGATGAGGCTGAGGCCCGCGCCGGGCCTCTTCGGACCGGGCCTTAGCCCGGCCCGGATCTCGACCGCCTTGGCGGCGCTCTCGGATATCCAGGCGTCGGCGGGCGC
Organism: uncultured Treponemataceae bacterium; assembly: GCA_964410245.1. GTDB lineage: Bacteria > Spirochaetota > Spirochaetia > Treponematales > Rectinemataceae > CAZXXZ01. The sequence goes on from CAYPHO010000047.1 coordinate 4,504, forward strand.
GTTCCCCGGGACGATATCCCGCCACGGGAAGCTCTCGGTCACCTGGAAATCCTGTATGACCCATTCCATGATCGACACCGGATTCGTGCCGCGAAGCACCACGTTAAGCGACCCGGTATTCCGGTCCCGGCAAATCAGCAGGAGGGCGTCGGTAGCGCTGTCGAGCACTCCGCTTCCGGATTGATGCGCGACGGGTCCCCACACGATCTCCTGATCGGGAGCGATGCGCCCGGTCAGCTCGGCCACCGCGTCCTCTACGTCCTCGGTATCGTTGAGCCAAAAGCCCGCGTACGACAGGAAGGAAAGCTCGACGGCGAGCCTCTCCTCGTAGGTCCATTCCCTCATCCCGATCTCCCCGTCGGTATCAGCCATCGCGTAGTCCGCGGGACCGGAGGCGCAGGCGATAATCGCGAGGCAGAGGGCCAGCGCGGACGCTGTTTTGCTTGCGACGCTCATCGCAGGAGATAATAACACCCAAAAGCGCGATCGACGAGCTCTATCGGCCGATAAACGCCTTGAGCGCCTCGAATCCCGGCCCGGACAGCTCGACGACCGGGGCGGGGAAATCGCAGGAATAGCGGAGCGCCAGCCTCGATCCGCCCATAAGCGCGGATAGCGCCCCCTCGGGAAGGGCGGCGCGCAGCCGCTCAGATATGTACCGTCCCGAGTATCCCCGCTCGACGAGGACTTCGCCGAGCTCGAGGTCGCGCCCGTCGACGCTCGCCGACATGCCCGAGATATTCTCGGCGACGTATCCCTTATAGCCGAGGACGAGCAGGAAGGAAGCGGTCCCGGACGCATCGGCGCGCGCCTCGACGAGGAACTCGTGCAAGTCCTCGCTCGCCTGCCCCCTCGCCCTATGGAGGACGAAGACGCGGACGCTCTCGATTCCCGCCCCGGTCCTGCGCTCGTCGACGTAGCTGGAATAGACGGGCGCCTCGTTGAGGCTGGGGATGGAGGCGCAGGACAGGAAGGCCGCGGCCATGGCCATGGCCATGGCCGCTAAAAAGGCGGAGGGGGATCTTTCGTTCACAGGCACGCTCCTCGAATAATTCTATCGGATGCCGAGGGGATAATCATGCTAATTCGCCGCGATTCGGGCAGGGCCAAGCCTTGCCCCTTCCGGGCATCCGCGATAAGGTACGGCATGACCGACGGGACAAGAAGGCTCATCGGCGCGCTGGGGGCGATATTCCTAGCGCCTCGCCTCTGCGCGGATCCGGGATGGTGGGAATCGCAGGACCTGATCGCCCACGCGATGGGCGCCGTAGGGGGCTGCTCCTATTCGAATTCCCTCGAGGCCTTCGAGCATAACTACCGCCGCGGCTACCGCCTCTTCGAGGTCGACCTCGAGCTGACATCGGACGGCGTCGCCGTGCTGCGCCACAATTGGAGCGACTTCTGCGACACGCCCGAGTTCTCGATCGAGGCGCCGCCCAGCCTCGAGCGCTACAAGAAGTCGAAGATCTACAAGCTCTTCACGCCCCTATCGATCGACGACCTCGTCGACCTGATGGCCCGCTACGAGGACGCCTACGTCGTCGTCGACAAGCTCTACGCGAACACGAGGACCTACGTCAACCAGATCGTCTCGAAGGCCGAGGGGCGGGGCGTCATCGACCGCTTCGTCATCCAGGTCTTCGACATCCCCAGCTACGAACTGATCGACGGCATCCATCACTTCAAGCACTACCTGTTTACCTTGTACAGGCACGGCCAGGTTCGCCTTGACGAGGTCGCGGACTTCTGCGTCGAGCGGGGCATTCCCGCGATCGCCTTCCCGAAGGAATGGGCCTCGAACGGCGCCGCCGCGATATTCAAGAAGCGCGGCCTCAAGGTCTACGCGCATACGGTGAACAAGAGCGCCGAGGCCGATTCGCTCATGAGGCTCGGCGTCGACGGATTCTTCTCGGACTACCTCGATCCCGCGGAGTACTAGGGTCCGGCCCTAGCCGATCCCTAGCGTCGGGGCGCGACGTTGAAGTAGACCGAGTAGCGCTCGTAGCCGATCTCGCGCAGGGGGACGAAGCGTATCCCGGGATCCTGGGAGCGCGTGCGGAAGCCCTGGTTCCACCTGCTCCACTCGCGCTCGTCGTCGGGGACCAGCTCCTTCTCGGGCGCGCGGGGATCCTCGCAGTAGATCGTCCTGTCCTCGGCCGAGAGTCCGGCGAGGAGGTCGGGGCCGTCCATGAAGGCGACGGCGCTCTCCGAGCCCGGGAGGCGCTCGGAGGCGAGGCGCTTGGGCAGCTCGATCGACACGCGCTCGTCGCGCCACTCCCGCCGGATTCGCGCGAAGGAGGATGGGCTCGAGTCGACGCGGGCCGGCGCGCCGTTGACCGCGATCCGCGCCTCGCCGGCGAGCCACCAGGGAAGCCGGAGCGCGAGCTCGAACTCGACGGGCTTTGGACAGGTTATGCGAATCTCGTAGGCGAGCCGATCGGGCCGCGCCGGATTGCCGGGGGCGACGCCGTCGATCCTCGTCATGTGGCCCGCGAGATCGGCGCTGCGGAGCTCGACGCGGAGCTTCTCGCCGCCGCGATCCCAGGAGAGGGCCGCCTCGACGAGCTGGCAGATCGCCAGGCCCTCCTCGGTCTCGTAGAAGATTCCCGCGTTGTGCGACGCGTTGGCCTGCACGTTGCTTCCGTGGCAGCAGAAGAAGTGATCCGTCTCGGAAGCCCAGAGCTTGGAGGCCCCGGGGCGCAGGGGCAGGAAGTAGCTCACCAGTCCCGTCGTCGGATGATCCATCTTTAGGCCGTGGATGAGGCCGCGCCACTTCCAGAAGCCCTGCGCGAGGATGCCGTTGCGCAGGTTCCGCTCCCAGTAGTCGGCGTAGCGCGCTTCTCCCGTATGCCGCAGGAGGAACTCGGCCAGGCGCATCATGTTGTAGACCGTGCAGAGCTCCTGATCCTTGTCGCCCAGGCGGCTGCCCGCGCGTCCCTCGGGGATCCAAACCTCGCCCGAGGTCCCTCCCCCCGTGGCGAATCTTCCCAGGCGCTCGGCCGCGAGCTTCCAGTAAGCTTTAACGATATCGAGCCAGCGCTTCTCGCCCGTCGCCTCGTAGGCTCGCGCGGCGCCCAGGGCCTCGGGGATCGTCGTGTTCGCGTGCATGTTCGTCAGGGGATCCTTCCCCGCGAGCAGGGCGTCGAAGAGCGCGCGGCGGGTATACTTGTCCATGAGCGAGCGGTACTCGGCCTTCTCGGTGACGGCGAAGAGCTCGGCCCAGGTCTCGAGCATGCCGCCCGTCTCGTTGTCCATGAGCTCGTCCATCTTCCGGTTCGAGAAGGCCGAGGTCCACTTGAGGAACCAGCGCGCCCAGTTCTCCGCGAGGCCCAGGGCCTTGGTCGATCCGAGGAATTTGTACGCGTCGAGGAGGCCCATGAAGGTCTTGTGCACGGTGTAGTGCGGGGCCCAGACGGGCCGTCCCGCGGCGATGAGGTAGAGGTACTTCTCGGGGATCGAGCCGAGCCACTCGCCCCCGTTGGCTTCTTGGCAGAGCGCGAGGCCGTCGATGACCGCCTCGGCCTTGCCTCGGATCTCGGGATCGCCCGTGGCGGCGGCGCACATCGCGGCGGCGGAAAGCCAATGCCCCAGGAAATGCCCGCGCAGCTGGCTGGTCGGGGACTCCCAGCCCCAGTGAATGCCCTCGGGCCTCGCGCCCTCGGACCAGAGTCCGGCCTCGAAGCGGTAGGGCCTAAGGAGGTTGTCGGTCGAGAGCCGCAAAAGATAGGCGCGGTCGTCCTCCCGCCTTTGCAGGTACAGGGGATCGAGCAGTTCGACGTCGCGGAGGCCGAAGGGCTTGAAAGTCTGCATGCGTCTCTCCTTAATCCCGGCCGCTGCGGCCCCGCGGCGACGCGGGCCCGCAGAGGCGCGCCCGGCTAGCGCTCCAGGACGACCGATACGACCGAATGCGGCGCGATATCAAGGCTAAGGACGAGCGAGTCTCCCTCGGCCTTTATTTCCATCGGCTCGCGCTGAAGCTCCGAGGCACGCATGAGGCGGTCGATTCCGGCCGCGTCGAGGTAGGTCGGGCTTCCCATCTCGCGCCACTCGCGCTCGGGGTTGGCGTGCTTCTCGTCTATCCGCTCCAGCCATGCCGAGCGGAAGCCTCCCGCGCCCTTGACGCGCAGCTCGATCCGCTCGGAAGCGATCGGCGCCTTGGGCACGTGGTGGTTGGACAGGATGACGGCGAGTCCGGCAGGTCCACGCGACGCGAGGCAATCCACCGTGGGAGCGCCCGGCCCGAGGTCGGCCTCGAGCCGATCGCCGTCCAGGCGCGACAGGAGCTGGAAGGCGCGGTAGCTCGGCTTGGGGATGCCGTGGATATTCAAGAGTCCGAAGCCCCCGTGGAAGGGGACGGAGCTCTGCCCGCACTCCTCGAAGATGTCGGTGAAAGTCCAGTAGGAGTAGCAACTCAACAGCCCCAAGTTATCGCCGATCGACTTGACGACGAAGGCCGCGTTATACGGCAGATCGTGATAGGGATCGCGCGGGCTCGGCGAGCAGTTCCACTCGGTGTAGTAGAGCGGGAGCGGCCCCGCCTCGGCGAGGGCCTTCCTGGTCCTGGCGCCCAGGACCCCGCGGTCGGCGCGCGCCATCTGCTCCTCGAGGCCCATGTCCAGGCCGATGGCGGCGTCCGTCGGGTAGTGGTGCGTGGAGACGAAGTCCAGGGGAACGTCGCCCTCCTCGCAGAACTTCCGGAGCTCGGGGATCCACGCGTCGATCGCGGTGGCCGGGCCGCCGACCTTGAGCGCGGGGTCGACCGCCTTGACGGCGAGGGCCGCGCTCCGGTAGAGGCGGAAGTACTCCTCCATCGTCCCCGCCCAGAAGAAGTCGAGGTTGGGCTCGTTCCAGACCTCGAAGAACCAGCGGCGGACCTCCTCGGCGCCGTAGCGCCCGACGAGGTGCGAGGCCAGCGCGCCTATCAGCGCGCCCCAGTCCTCGTAGGACGAGGGCGGCGTGATATTGCCCTTGTAGTGGAAGACCGTCCTCGATCCGGACGCGAGGGCCTCGGGCATGAAGCCGAGCTCGACGAAGGGCTTCATGCCGATCCCGAGGAGGAAGTCGAAGATCGAGTCGATGTTATAGAACGAGTACTCGAGCGAGCCGTCCGAGCGCCTGACGCAGGCGCTCATGTCGTCGTCCAAGAGGCCGTGGAAGCGTACGTACTCGAAGCCGAGCTCCTCGCGGCACCTGCGCAGCTGGGCCCGCCAGTCCTCGCGCAGCGCGGTCGCCGCGTGGCAGCTGCCGACGCACTTCGACCAGTACTTCTCGATCCGCCCGACGGGCTTCCCCGCATCGACCTCTATTATCATGCCTGTCCTCCCCTTAGTCGTATCGCATAACGCTCGCCGGCGCGGGTCGGGAAGCGGCCGCCGCCCTCGTCGGCCGAGAGGGCTATCTCGCGGCCGGCCGGGTCGAGAACCGCGTAGCGGCCCGGGTCCGCCAGGACGCAGCCGCTTCCCGCGAGCGAGCGCAGCTCGGCGGCCGCGAGCTCGCCCCCTTCCCACTCGATGTCGGCCTCGAAGCCGCCGCGCGCCCTTAGACCACGGACCTTCCCCCGCTTCCAGGCCGAG
>CAYPHO010000047.1:10086-15251 GCA_964410245.1 uncultured Treponemataceae bacterium
TCGCAGTAGTCCTCCGTGCGACTGCAGGAGCATCTCGGCGATGCCCGCCGCCGCGCCGAAGTTGCCGTCGATCTGGAAGGGAGGATGGGCGTCGAAGAGGTTCGGGTAGACCCCGCCCGACTCGCCGTAGGCCTTCGCGCCGGCCGGGCTCAGCATCCTGGAGAGGAGGGCTAGGCAGCGGTCGCCCTCGCCCAGCCGGGCCCAGAGGCAGATCTTCCAGGCGAGGCTCCAGCCCGTGCCGGAGTCGCCCCGCTCCTCGAGGAAGGCGCGCGCGGCCTGGCCGAGGGCCGTCCCGGGCGCGATCGAATCGCCGGGGAAAAGGCCGTACAAGGGCGAGAGGTGCCGGTGATGCGGGTCCTCGGGCTCGAAGTCACGCGACCATTCCTGGATCATGCCTCCGCGGCCGATCCTCAAAGGCGCGATGCGCGCAACCGCCTCGTCGCAGCGGCGCGCCAGATCGGCTTCGACTCCCAAGCGGCGCGCCGCGATCGCGGCATTCCCCAAGAGCTCGCGGCACAGGCTCAGGTCCATGGCGCTTCCGGCCGAGATCGAGCGCAGCTCGCCGGTCGCGTCGCGGAAGCGGTGCTCCGGCGAGGTCGAGGGCGCGGTCGTCAGCGTTCCGTCCGGCAGCTCGACCAGCCAATCGAGGATGAAGAGGGCGGCATCGCGCATAGCCGGCCAGGCCCTCTCGCGAAGGAAGGGCTCGTCGCGGGAGAAGAGCCAATGCTCCCACAGATGCGCGCAGAGCCAGGCGCCGCCCATCGGCCAAATCGCCCAGGAAAGGCGTTCCTCCGGCTGGAGACCGCCGCCGGGATGGGGCCGCGCGAAATCGCCGACCATGGTCGAGTGCGCCCAGATGTCGCTGTTGTGCCCCAGGCTCCAACCGGAGCAGCCGTAGTAGGCCGCCGCGGTCCGCGCCCCGCTTTCCGCGAGCTCCCCGATGAAGTCGAGCAAGGGGCCGGCCATCTCTCCGAGGTTGCAGCTCTCCGCGGGCCAGTAGTTCATTTCGAGGTTGATGTTCGTCGTGTAGTTCGAGCTCCAGGGCGGCCTGACCTCCTCGCTCCAGATGCCCTGGAGGTTCATGGGCCTGGTGCCCGGCCTCGAGGCCGAGATCATGAGATAGCGGCCGTAGCGGAACAGGGTCGAGACGAGATCATGATCGCGGGCGCCCAGCTCGGCTACGCGCCGGTCGGTCGGCGCATCGGGATCGGGCGAGGGACCGAGGTCCAGCGTTACGCGATCGAAGTAGCGGCGGTAATCGGCGACATGGTCATCGCGCAGCTGCTCGTAGCCCTTAGCGAGGGCGGCGCCCAAGGCGCCGGCGACTCGGGCCGACAATTCCTCCGTATCGCGTCCCGGGTCCTCTTTCCAGCTTTTAAACGTGGTGCCCGCCGCGACGACGATCACTGCCTCGTCCGCGCCCTCCACCAGGATGCCGCGATCGCCGCGGAGGACGGCGCCCCCGCTCGCGGACAAGCCGATGGCCAGCTCGAAGCGCATCGCGCGCGAGGATTCGGGATCCCCGTAGGCCACCGGCTCATCGGCGTCCCAGTAGCTCGGGACGACATGCTCGGGACAGATGCCGCGCAACGCGAGGAAGTCCCCGCTTTGGCCGACGCGGTGGCGCAGCTTGCAGTCGAGCCTCGCCTCGAAGTTCAAAGATCCGGGAACTCTCGCGGCTAGGCGCAGCGCGATGACGCCGTCGGGCGCCGAAGCGAAGGCCTCGCGCTCGTATCGGACGCCGGCATGGCGGTACGAGGCGCGCGCGACTGCCTCGGACAGGTCGAGCTCGCGCCCGTAGTCCCGGCAAGAGTCCCCGTGGAAGAAACGCAGCTCCAGGTCCCCCAACGGGAGGTAGGACTCGGTGAAGGCCCCCATAAGGCCGCAGCTTAGCCGGTCGGCCTCGGCGTAGTCGCCGGCCGCGAGGGCGGCGCGGATAGCCGGCAGGGACTCCCGCGCGCCGGGCCTCTCCTCGAATCGGGGAAAGCCGGACCAGAGCGTATCCTCGTTCAGCCGCAGGAGCTCGCGCTCGACCCCGCCGAAGACCATGGCGCCCAGCCGGCCGTTGCCTATGGGCAGGGCCTCGGTCCAGGTCCTCGCGGGCGCGTCGTAGGCGAGTCGCATCGCGACATCGTAGTCGCCTCCGGCGAGTCCGGTCAAGGCGAGCGCAAGCGGCCGTATTCACAGGAAAGCGCCGAAGGATTATGCTTCGCCTGGAGAGAATTCGCCGGCATGACCCAAAGCATCAGTCCCCTCTCCCTTCTCGTTACGGGCGGGCTCTACCTCGTCGAGAACATCATCCTCTTGTACGTCTTCCTTACGCCCGGGAGATCGCGCGCCTTCCAGGCCGCGGCCTTTGGCATCACCGCGATCGCGGCCTTCCTCCCCTACTTCGTCGGCCGTGTCTTCGAGGCCTACCCCATCGCGCGATACCTGCTCGGCTGCCTCTACCTCGCGCCCTGCGTCCTCATCTTCAAGGAATCGATCCGCGCCAAGATCTTCGTCTTCTTCATGAACTACTCGATTACCCAGTTCATCTATCTGTTGTCGCTCTACCTCGACCGCCTCATCTCGCCGCCCGTCCAGCAGCTCTGCGTCATGCTGGGCCTCCTCGCCGAGCTCGCCGCCCTTCCCCTCGCCTTCCGCTACCTGCGCAAGCCGGTCCGGAGCATCATCGGCATCATCGACAGCCAAAGGCCCAGCTTCACGGCCTTCCCCATCCTGTCCTTCATCCTTCTCGCGTATTACGGCCTCCACGAGTTCGAGGCCCTGAGCATAATCCCGATACTCCTGTCCATCGCCCTCATCGTATTCACCTACTACCTCATCTCGGTATCTATCTCGACCGCGCGCCGCCAGATCGAGCTCGAGCGGCTCTCCGACACCGACCCGCTGACCGGCATCCATAACCGGAGGCACATGGAACGGCGTATCGACGAGGAGCTGGGCCGCTACCGTCGGACCGGCCAAGCTCTCGCCCTGGCCATGATCGACATCGACTACTTCAAGAAGGTGAACGACCGGCACGGCCACGACTGCGGGGACTTCCTCCTGAAGGAGATCGTGAAGGAGATCGGCGCGGAAGTCCGGGCGAATGACATCCTCGCGCGCTGGGGAGGGGAGGAATTCCTCCTCCTCCTGCCCGCGACCGAGGGCGGAAGCGCCCTGATCCTGGCCGAGCGCGTCCGCGCGCGGATCGAGGGCAGGACCTGGCGATACGGCGCGGTATCATTCCGCGCGACCGTAACGCTGGGCCTCTCGGTCGCGGCGATCGACGACAGCGCGGAAAGCCTGGTCAAGCGCGCCGACGTCGCGCTGTACGAAGGGAAGAACGCGGGCCGCAACCGCTCGGTAATGTATAGGGCCGAGGGACCCTCCGCGCAGGGATCCGCCGCGGGCTAGGCATCGCGCCGATGCCGCCTCGCCCCTGGCGGCCGCGCTCGCCGCCGGCCTCGGATTTCGGTATACTTTCCCGACCATGACGAATCCCAAAGACGGCACGGTCCCGACGCCCGCCCTCCGCGTCTCCGACGCGGACCGGGAGGCCGCGGCCCAGCGCCTACGCGACGCCTCGACCGAGGGCCGGCTCGACCTTATCGAGCTGGAAGACCGCTTGACCTCGGTCTACGCCTCCAAGACCCGAGGCCAGCTTGACGAGCTCCTCGCCGACCTCCCCGCCGATCGCCTCGCCGCCCGGGCCGAAGAGGCCGCTAGCGCCGAGCCCCTCGTCCTGCGCACCAAGAGCGGCTCCTTGAAGAAGGCCGGCTATTGGAGCGTCCCCTCCCGCATCTCGGCCGAATGCACCTCGGGCACCATCAGGCTGGACTTCACCCAGGCGAGATGCCCGCACCGGGAAGTAAGCGTCGAGGTCAGCGCCCGCTCGGGCACCGTCCTCCTCGTCGTCCCCAAGGGCTGGGGCGTCAACGTCGACCAGGCCTCGGCCACAAGCGGCGCTATCAGGAACAAAGTCGGCGAGCTTTCCGAGCCGGGCTGTCCCGTCCTGCGCGTCAGGGGCAAGGTCCTCTCGGGCACTATCAAGGCTCGCTACCCTCGGCGCAGCTTCGGCGACTGGCTGCGGGGCCGCGGCCGATAAAGAATTCAGCCAAGATGAATGCGCGGGGGAGAAGGTCGCGCTTCCCCGATCCAAGGGGACAAAGCTATATCCCTGCGCGCCCTTCCCCCGATTGCTTGAAGTCAGCCGACTACCCGCTTCGCGCATCCAGGGCCTTTCGCGAAGGGCCCCGGAATGACTGCGCCGCTTCGCCTATCTCCGAGAAAATCAGTGTCGAACACGATATCCGTGCCATCCGGGTTCTCATATCGTTGCTCGGGCTCGAAGGCTTTCCCCAGCGTATCCGAATCGATCATCTTCGCGGTGAAGTCCTTAATGTAGTCATAGATATTCGTACTGAGGCAGGTCCTGCCATCCTCTTCAGAGAGATCGATGCGGAGCTCGGCATCCTCATCGATCAAGTTACGCTTCTCGTTCTTATAGGCCTTCGCGCCGGCGAGATATGCGTTCCCATCGACCCAGACAGGAAGCGGACGGAAATGGTGAGGCTCGATGCCCTTCATGTCGGGAGTCTCGCTATCCATGTCGAAGCCCTTGATCCACTCATCGTGGGTCACGTAGTCGTCGAGGACATGGGTTCCGACCTGGCGATTCTCCTTAAAAAAAAGCTCCTGGCTGTCGCTGCGGACGACTATCTCCTCGTCCGACCAACGCTGGACGAAGATGTTGTTGTAGAATCGGTCATCGCCGTGAAGTATCGTCATGAACCCCATCACCTCGGTGCGGTGCGGGATATGGTAGGGAGTATAGCGCTGACGCAGCTTGCCCTCGACTATCGAATCGACCCCTTCGCCGACCGATGTAAAGGAGCCGCAGACGAGGTTGTGAACCAGGGCGACGCCCTGGGTGGCCATGCGGAGCGAGACCTCCGAGAGCAGCAGGTTGTTGTCGATGAGCGTGGGGCCGTGACCGACCTCGACGAAGATGTCCTGGCTCATCATGCCGCCGCGGAGCTGCTTCGCGAAGGCGGGCTTCTGGTTGTCGTGAAGCAGATTCCCGCTTATGCGCGTGCCCTGAGCTTCCCAGTCCGTCCAGATACCCATGGTGCAATGATGGATATGGTTGCGCCTCATGATGACGTCGATGGCCGCGT
>CAYPHO010000048.1:0-14960 GCA_964410245.1 uncultured Treponemataceae bacterium
CCGAGCATGTCGTTGATCGGCTTGAAGTCGTCGAGGTCGAGGTAGATGACGGCGACCTTGGCGTCGTTGCGCGCGGCGATGTCGAAGGTCTTCTGGATGAGCTCGAAGAGGAGGCGGCGGTTCGGCAGGCCCGTCAGCGGGTCGTGGTTCGCCATGTGGGTGATCGTCACGGCCGCCTTCTCGAGTTCCGCCTTCTCGCCGGCGATCGCGCGGTTGAACTCCGCCAGCCGGTCGTGGATGAGGCTGTTCTCGACCGCGATGGCGACGTAGGGGGCCAGGGCCTCGACCAGGGTCAGGTGGCGGGCGCTCAGCGAGCCGCGCTTGTCCCCCAGGAGGGACAGCATGCCGATCGCGCGGTCGTCGATGACGAGGGGCAGGAAGATGGCCGAGCCCGAGCTCTCGAAGCCGGGCAGCGGCGATCCCTCGATGATGCTCGAGTACTCGGCCGCGACGTCCGGCACGTGGAGGGCCTTCTTCTCGCGAAGGCAGACGGCCGCGAAGCTGCGCTTCGGGTCGAGGGAGGCGCGGGCGCGCTGCTTGCGCGTGCCGCGCTCGATATAGCCGCGGTAGTCGAGCGAGGGCTCGGCCTCGTCGTAGAGGGCGAGGGCGAAGACGTCGAAGGGGATGTGCTGCTTCAGCGTGTCGTGGAGCGTCGCGATGATCGTGTCGAGGTCGAGGCTCGCCGTGATGAGCTTGCCCGTCTCGGCTATCGCGAGGATCTGGCGGTTCGCGCTCTCCAGCTCCTCCGTCTTCTCCTTGAGCTCGATGTTCTTGAGGCGGTAGATCTCCGATTCCTGCCTCGTCTTCTCGACCTCGTACTGGACGGTGACGTTCTTGATCTTGCGGCTCGCGTCCTCGTTGAGGGCCTCGTGCTGGTAGCGGGCGAAGCGCTTGTAGTAGTCCAGGGCGAGGCGGTAGTCGCCGAGGAGCTCGTAGGCCTCCGAGAGGCGCTCGTATGACAGGTTGATGAGGGACTTCGCGCGTATCGCCTCGGCGCTGGCGAGCGCGACCCTGTAGCGGGACAGCGCGAGGTCGACCTCGGCCTTGGCGACGTGGATGGCCCCCAGGTCGAGGAGGACCGAGGCGCGCTCGCGCTCGTTCTTCAGGCGCTCGCAGAGCGCGAGGGCCTTGAGGTACTGCTCCTCGGCGAGCTCGGGCCGGCCGGTCGCCTGCGAGATGAGGCCCAGGAGGTGCCAGGCCCTGCCCTCGACGTGCGAGTTCGAGTTCGAGCGGGCGATGTCCATCGCCTTCTCGGTGAACTCGCGCGCGAGGGGCCAGTTCTCCATCCGATGGAAGGCCGAGCCGATGTCGATGAGGACGCTGGCGATGAGCGTGGGCTCGTCGTCGTCCGGGACGGTCTCGTAGGCGCGCAGGAAGTAGTCGATCGCCTCCTTGATCTCGCCCAGGTCGAGGCAGACCTCGCCGATATTGGTCAGGGTCACCGCCTCGCGAAGGCGGTTCTCGGACTTGCGCGCCTCCTCGAGGCTCCTCGTGTAGTAGTCCATCGCCCGCTCGTAGCGGCCCATGCTCTGGTAGGACATGCCCAGCGCGTTGAGCGACTCCATGACGCCGCCGCGGTCGCCGATGATCGAGAAGGCGTCGAGGGCCCGCTGGCAGGATTCTATGGCGGGCGAGAGGCGAGTCAGGTAGTGCTGGCACAGTCCGATGTTGAGGAGGGCCGCGGCCGCGCCTCGGCGGTCTCCCGAGGACTCGGCGATTCCCTGGGCCTCGCGGGCGAGGTCGAGCGCCTCCTCGGGCGAGGAGAGCATGAGCCGGCGAGCCGTGTCGTTGAGCGTCGCCGCGGCGCCGTCCGTTCCGACGCCGGCGGCGCCGGTCCCTGAGCCGGTCATGGCGGGCCTAGCGGAACTCGGAGGGCAGGTCTCCGTCGCGGTCGTAGTCGGGATCCGTCTCGTCGAGGTATTCCAGGGCCTCCTGCGCCACGCTCTGCGCGTGCTCGTACCAGATCGAGTACAGCTCCTTGCCGACTACGCCCGGGGACGGCGCTCCCTCGATGTCGCTGATCAGCTGGCGCAGCAGCCCGAGGCCCCGCTGGTCCATGACCCCTCCTTCATATCGGCAGTTCCTTGACGAGGACTCCCGAACGGTCCCGGCTCATTAATTGTACATCCTCGGCGCCGGAAATCAAGACTGCCGACGCGTCGCGATATGCGACCGCGATCCGCTCGGCGGCCTTCGCGACGTCGGCGGCGCGGGCGGCGAGCAGGGAATCGCGCTTCGCCTGCCTGTGCTCGTCGCGGATGCCGTACAGCTCGCGCCGGAAGTCCACGTAGCCCCGTTCCTCGGGCAGGAGCGGCCGCAGGTCGCGGCCGACCGAGCCCACGGCCGCCTCCTCGACCAGGTCCTCGGCGCCGGCTCGCCCGAGCTCCCGGGCGGCGCCCTCCAGGGCCTCGCCGAAGAAGGCGAGCGAGTCGACGGGCCGCGGGTCGCGGTAGGAGGATAAGCCGAAGGCCCCCTCGAGGCCGTCGGCGGAGGCGGAGGCCCCGTAGGCGCCCCTGCGTACGCGCAGCTCCTCCCACAGGGGCCCCGTGGAGAGGAGGTGCGCGAGTATCGACTCGTGGGCCAGCCCCGCCTCGCCGAGCCTGGAGGAGCGGCAGGCGGCCGCCGCGAATCCGACCTGGGCCGACAGCGAGAAGGCTTCCGCCCCCCGCGCCGCCGGGGGCGCCGCGTCGAGCCCCGGCGCCGCCGAGGCTCGGCCGCTCAACGCGCCAAGGGCGGCCTCGAGCGCGGCCGAGGCGCTTCCCAGGGCCTCCTCGCCGGCCGTCAGGTTGACGCGCAGGCCCTCTCGCGAGAAGACCGCGCGGCCGATCGAGGAGAGCTTCCGGGCGAGCTCGGCCGGGTCGGGGCCCTTGCGCGCCGCGCCGCCGCGGGCGCTGGACAGCCCGAGGACGAACTCGACCTGGCTCGTGCCCCTCCACAGGTCCTCGTTGGCCAGGGCCTCGGAGAGGCCGGAGTAGGCCCGCGACAGGGCGAAGGCGTTCCCGGAGGGAACGATCGCCGAGGCCACGTCGTTGCGCAGCTCGGCGAAGATGTCGGCAAGGCGCCGCTCGTCGCCGTAATCGGCCCCGGAAAGGAGGCCGAGCGCCAGGCCGAGCGCCTCGGGGAAGTTCTCCTCGAGCGCCTTCAGGCGATAGACGGCGAAGGAGCGGGCGGCGCCGGGGCGGGCGCCGCCGGCCGGCCCCTCGCCCGCGTCGCCGATCGGCGTGCCCGATTCCAGGGCGGCGCTGAAGCCGCCCGCCGAGCGGGCCAGGCGGGCGGCCATCTGGTCGTAGGGCAGGCCGGGCAGGCCGGCGCCGATCGTGAAGCGCGAGAGCAGGGGAAGCCAGGGAAGGCAGCCGCGCGGCAGGCCGTCGAGGGGGAAGGCCAGATCGAGGTAGACGATGCCGTTCGTGAAGGCCGGGTGGAGGCTCGCGTCGCAACCCGCGATCCGCGCCTTCCTCCTCTCGATCGACTCGACCTTCGCGGGGAGCTCGGCCCGCCTCAGCCGGGGCAGGCTCGCGACCGCCTCGGGGGAGTCGGGCTCGGCCTGGGCGCGGGCGAGGGCGGCGGCCCGCTCACGGACGGCCGCGCGCTCGGCCTCGGGCATCGCGGCCGCGCGCGAGGCGAGGGCCGCCTCCCGCTCCGCCCGCTTGCGCTCGAAGAGGCCGGCCTCGGGGTAGACCGTGATCGTCCTGCGGTGGCCGTTGCCCAGGATGACCTCGCCGGCCAGCTTCTCGAGGTAGCGGGAGTCCTCGGCCATTCGGCCGCGGAGGGCGGCGAGAGGCTTCTCGAAGGACAAGGTCGCCTCGGGGCCGGCGCCGTGGAGCCAGCCCCGGGCCGCGCGGTTGAAGAGCCGCATGCCGTAGGCGCCGGAGCCGCGGCGGATCTCGCGGTTGGCGAAGGAGATCGAGTGGAGCGCGGCGTCGACGGCCTCCCGGGCGAAGCCGGACTCGATCTGGCGTCGCATAACGTCGAGGATCAGTTCCTCGACCTCCCCTTCCTTCCCGCGCTCGGCGCCGCGGAGCCCGGCGGAGAAGACGATCTGGCGGAAGCCGGTGTCGAGGCCGCAGTGCGGCGAGAGGTCCTCGCCCAGGCCCGAGTCGCGCAGGGCCTTGGCCAGGGGCGAGCCGTCGTGGCCCAGGAGGATCTCGGAGAGGACTTCCATGGCCAAGGCCCTCTCGCCGTCGTCGATCGGCACGGTCAGCCAGTTGACGATGATCGAGGTCGCGGAATCCGCGCCCTCGGCGAGGGGGTAGGGCACTTCGATCCTGGAGCTCGGGCTCCGTATCGGCTCGAGGGGTATCTCGCTGTCCGGCTCGATGCGCCCGAAGCGCGAGAGGAAGCGGGACTCGAGGAAATCGAGCTGCTTCGCCGTATCGAAGGAGCCGTAGAGGAAGATGCGGCAGTTCGAGGGATGGTAGTGCCTCGCCCAGAAGTCCTTGAAGGCCTCGAAGGTAAGGGAGGGGATGGCCTCGGGGTCGCCGCCGGAGTCGAAGGAGTAGGGATGGCCGGGCGCGAAGAGGCTCGTGTACGAGGCCGTCGCGGCGAGGGACTCCGAGGAGGAGTAGTCGCCGCGCATCTCGTTATAGACGACTCCGGCGATCCCCAGCTTCCCCTCGGCGTCGAGCTCGAGGTGGTGGGCTTCCTGGAGGAAGGTGTCCTCGGTCATGCGGGGGAAGAAGACGGCGTCGCCGTAGACGTCCATGAGGTTGAAGTAGTCGGCCTCGACGGCGCTCGCCGCGGGGTAGACGGTCTTGTCGGGGTAGGTGAAGGCGTTCATGAAGGTGGCCAGGCTGCGGCGCGCCATCACGAGGAAGCTGTCCTTGACCGGGAAGCGCTCCGAGCCGCAGAGGACCGAGTGCTCGACGATATGGGCGACTCCCGTCGCGTCGGAGGGAGGGGTCCGGAAGGCGAAGGCGAAGACGTTCTCCTCGTCCCCGGATTCGAGGCGGTAGACTTCGCAGCCCGTGGCGCGGTGCCTGAAGAGCGCGCCGGTCGCGCGGTACTCGGGAAGCTCGTGGCTGGATAGGGCCTCGAAGGCGGGATGTATGTCGCTCATGCGAAGAAGATGCTTCCTCGCGGGCGCCGAGGTCAACCGCCCCGGGCGCCTATCCCCGCCCCGCCGCGAGGCGCTATCATTCCGGCCATGGGAATAACGACGAAGACCGGCGACGACGGCACGACCGGGCTCTGGTCGGGGCAGCGCCTTCCCAAGGACGACCCGCGGGTCGAGGCCATGGGCGAGGTCGACGAGCTCTCGACCCTCCTGGGCTTCGCGCGGCTCGCCGCGCGGCTCCCGGCGACGGCCGAGGCCCTCGAGGCCCTCCAGCGCGACTTATTCCGGGCCGGGGGCGAGATAGCCTCGACCGATCCGGCATTCGACAGGCCCATCCAGTCCTGGGACGAGTCCTCGATTAGCGGCAGGATCGCCGAGCTCGAGGCCCGGATCCCGCTAAGCGGCTTCGTCCTGACGGGCAGGACCGAGGCCGCGGCGCGCATCGACCTGGCTCGGGCCGCGGCGCGTCGCCTGGAGCGCCGCGTCGTCGCCCTGGCCCGCGCCGTCCCGGTATCGGACATACTCAGGCGCTGGCTCAATCGCCTCTCGGACTACCTCTTCATGCTGGCCCGCTCCGAGGAGGACGCGGAGGGGAAGATCGAGCGGGCCTGAGGCCGCGGCGGGCGGCTTCCGCGCGGGCCGCCTGGCGCGGGGGGCCGTCGGTCACTCGACCAGGTCCTCGTCCCCCTCGAGCGCGATGTCGCCGTCCTCCCAGGCCCGCTTGAAGTAGCCGACCAGCTCGCGGGCGGCCTCCTCCGCGTCGTCTCGGCGCACGGGGCCCAGGATCGAGTACTCGTCCAGGATCATGGCGCGGCGGTTGGCGGATACGTTTTCCAGGAGCTTCGCGCGGAATCGCGCATCGCGCCCCTTCAGGGCCAGGGCGATGTCGCGGTCCTGGAAGTCGCGCAGGGCGGCCTGCATGGCGCGGCCGGGGACGCGCAGGATGTCCTCGATCGTGAAGAGCCGCTCGCGGACGGTCCTCGAGAGCTCGGGACTCTCCTCGTCCAGGGCGTCCAGCACCTGCTCCTCGAGGCCCTGATCGACGTGGCGGAGGATGCCGGCGAGGGCCGCCTTGCCGTCGATCTCCTCGGAGCTCATGGTCCCGACCTTGCGGATCCGCTCCTTGATGCCCTCCTCGACGCCGCGGATGACGTCGGGGCCGACCTTCTCGAGCTTCGCGATTCGCTTGACCAGGTCGACCCGCTGTTCCGAGGGGAGCCGCTCGATCAGCTTCGAGGCCTTCTTCGGCTCCAGGTAGGGCACGATGACCGAGAGCACCTGGGTCGACTCGCGCTTGAGGATTATGCCGAGCTCGCGATCGTCGTAGGCCTCGAGGAACTTGAAGGGCCTGCGGCTCTCCGGAGCGGCCTTGCGCATGAGGGCCTGGGCTCGCTCCTCGCCGAAGGCGGCGGTCAGCATCTTCTCGGCGATCTCGGGGCCGCCGTCCACGGACCAGCCCTTCGTCTTGACCAGCCAGCCGAATTCCGCGAGGACCTCGTTCGCCTCCCTGGCGCCGAGGTTCTCGACCTTGAGGATCTCCTTGGATACGGCCTCGATCTCGGCGGGGCTCAGGTGGGAAAGGACCTTCGAGGCCTGGTCGGTGCCCAGGAGCAGGAGGAATTTCGCGGCTTTCGAGACGCCGCTCTCGTCCCCGGTCTTTAAAAGGGCCTCGGCCTCCGCGCCCGCGGCGGCCAGGGCCTCGCCCAGGGCCATCGAGCTTTTCTTGAGGGCGGGAACCGGGGACGCGGCCTTCGATCCGGCCGCGGCGCCTGCCTTGGCGCGGCCAGCGGGCTCGGCCCGAGCCGCCTTATGCGGCCGGCGAGGCTCGGGATCTGGAGGGAAGCTTTCCTCGGCGGGGCGGATGGGCCTGGGGCCCCGATCGTCGCGGCCCTTCGCGTCCCGCTCGCCGCCGCGCTTCGAGGCCCCGTAGGCCTTATCTACCCTGTCCTTCATGCCCATGCGGCCCATCCTATCCCGCGCCGGGCCCACTGCCAAGCCGGGCCGCGCCGCGCGGGCTGCCAAGTCAGGCCGGCCTCGCTCGGCAGCCCGCGATGTCCCCTCAGCTTTCCGCTATCCTGAGCCGGTACTCGGTCTCCATGATCTCGGGCAGGGGCAGGGGCCGCGAGATCCTGGGCCGAATCGGGTTCCCCTCGCGGTCGCGGACGGAAAGCCCGCCTTCGCCAACGATGCCGGCGATATCGCCGAAGTCTCCCGAGCCCCAGACCTCGATCAGCGCGGCGACGGCCCTCGACGCCTCGACGGTCCCCTCCTCGATGAGCTCGAAATAAGAGGCGTTCGACGCCTCGCCCTCGCCCGAGGGATCTTCCCAGCGCGCGCCCTTCTCGTTCGCGGCGTCCAAGCCCTCGGGGACGAGCCTCGGGTAGAGCAGGGCTATCCGACGCCTGTCGGGATCGTCGTCGAGGTAGGCGGCCTTCAGACGGCGGGTATTCTCGGACGCCGGGTTCGTGACCGCGAAGAAGTACCTGGCGTCGACGAGGGCGTTGGCCGCGCGCGCTTCGATCAGCTCGTCCGCGGCGGCCGCCTTCGGATACGCGGCGCGGAGGGCCGAGGCCCAGAGCGCGGCGATACGGCCCTCCGCGGCCGCTTCGCCGGCAATCATCGCGTCGATATCGTACTGCCGGATTTCCAGGCCCCGCGATCGGCGCAGGAGGAGGATATCGAGGATCCGCTCCAGGAAGGGGTGGCAGCCGCGCAGCTTCCGCGAATCGGGATCGCCGGGCCGCGCCCAGCCCGAGAAGTAGACGACGAAGGGATGCGTTGCGCGATCGATCGCCGCGTGGGTGGCCATCCCCAGGAGGTAGGCGCCGGGGGCGCTGTCCGGCCGGCCTTCCTCCTCGCCCATGGCCCGGGCGAAGCCCGCGACGATCGATCCGTAGCCGCGGCGATGCGCGAGCGATCCGTAGTGCAGTCCCGAGGGCATGGTCCTCTGATTATGGTAGAAGATGTCCGGCCCCTGGCAGCCCAAGCGGAACCAGGGCGCGGCCGCCCCCAGGGCTTCGAGTCCCTTCCCTGCGGCGATCCCGAGTTCCGCCGCCGCCCGCCTAAGCGCGTCCTCGCCCGCGATGATGTGCGATATCTGGCCGGCCATGACGGTATGATACCCCGATGCCCGCTCTCGAGTCAGCGCCGCGCTCGGCGGTCGGCGCCGCGCTTGAGGGTTAGCGCCGTAAATTCGGCTCCTCTGTTTACCCTCGGCATCGGTTCCAATATATTCGAAGTTACCTAGAGGAGCGAATCATGAGACTATATAGCCGATCGCATCTGGCTATCGCCGGCCTCGCCGGCGCGGCGGCTGCCATCGCGCTGTCCTTCGCCTTCGGCCTCGCGCGCTTGCCCGCCCCCGCGGCGGGCGGCTCGGCCGAAGCGGGCTCGGCCGCCGCCGACTACATTCCCGACGCCATGACCATGGATGCCCCGGCCCTCGCGACGCCGGTAGAGGCCAAGGTGGCCGCCGAGTACTCGACGGGCGAGCGCGAGAACATCGACGTCTACGAGCGCCTCAACGAGGGCGTCGTCAACATCACTACCGAGCAGCTCTACTACAACTGGTTCTCCGAGGCCGTCCCCGCCGAGGGCGACTCGGGCTCGGGCTCGATCATCGACGAGAAGGGCTTCGTCCTGACCAACAAGCACGTCGTCAAGGACGCCTACAAGGTCTACGTGAGCCTCGCCGACGGCAGCCGCTACGAGGCGAAGGTCGTCGGCACCGATTCCGAGAACGACCTCGCCGTCATCAAGTTCGATCCTCCCAAGGGCATGCGGCTCACCGTCATTCCCTTCGGGGACTCCTCCCGCCTCCGCGTCGGCCAGAAGGTCCTCGCTATCGGCAATCCCTTCGGCCTCGAGCGCACCCTGACCGAGGGCATCGTCTCCGGCATCGGCAGGCCCGTGTCCCAGTCGGAGCGGAGCGACAGGGGCACCACGACGGTCGTCATCCAGGACATGATCCAGACCGACGCCTCCATCAACCCCGGCAACTCGGGCGGCCCCTTGCTCAACTCCCGCGGCGAGCTTATAGGCGTCAACACCATGATCTACACCCCCTCGGGCGGCTCGGTCGGCATCGGCTTCGCCGTTCCCGCGGCGACCGCCAAGCGCGTCGTCCCCGAGCTCATCAAGGACGGCCGCGTCTCGCGCGGCTGGATCGACGCCTCCTTCGTGCCCCTCTTCTCCGACCTCGTCGAGTACATGAAAGAGAAGGGCATACCCGCCCCCGTCGAGGATGGCCTCCTCGTCTCGCAGGTCAAGAAATCGGGCAACGCGGACAAGGCTGGCATCAAGGGCGGCAGCCTCCAGGTACGCCACAGCCGTACCACCTTCTTCGTCGGCGGCGACATCATCGTCTCGGTCAACGGCGTCAAGACCGACTCCGTCGCCCAGCTCTACGTCGCCCTGGAGAACACCAAGCCCGCCGCGGTCGTCGAGGTCGTCTACTACCGCGGGGATAGGCGGATGAGCGCGCAGATCAGGCTCTCCGATCGCGCCAAGGCGGGCATCTCGGATTGACGCGCGCCTAGCGGGAAAGGCGTTGCTCCGGATCGGCCTAATCTAGGTTTCCGCCCCGATTTTTCTGGCAAGCGCGCATGAAGTTCTGTGGTGTAAAGCAAATCACTCCTCTGCGCGCTTGGTGAGGAATCCGGGCGAAAGGTTTCCTTTCCCGCCCCCTATCCTTCCAAAGGCGGCGCCCAGTATATTCGTCCGACTATGGCGCTCGGCTGGAAAAGGACCTTCGCCCTCTTCCTGGGAGGGCAATCGATCTCGCTCTTCGGCTCCATGCTGGTCCAGTACGCGATCACCTGGTACATCACCCTGACGACGAAGTCCGGATCGCTCATGACGATCTCGATCATCTGCGGGACCCTGCCGACCTTCTTCGTCATGCCCTTCGGCGGCGTCGTCGCGGACCGCTTCGACCGCCGCAGGATCATGATCCTCGCCGACGCCGCCATCGCCCTCGTCACCCTGGCCCTGGCCCTCTCCTTCGCGCTCGGCCACGAGGAGTACTGGCTCCTCTTCCTCGCCCAGGCCATCCGCGCGATAGGCGGCGGATTCCATAGCCCGGCGGTGTCGGCCTTCTTCCCGCAGATCGTGCCCAAGGACGAGCTCATGAAGGCTAACGCCGCCATGGGCTCGATCCAGTCGGCGATCATGCTCGGCGCTCCCTTGGCCGCCGGCGCCCTCATGTCCCTCGCCTCGGTCCAGGCCCTCTTCTTCGTCGACGTCGCGACGGCGGCCGTAGCCATCGCGATCCTCCTGGGCTTCGTCCGCGTTCCCCCGCACGAGCGCGCCCTGTCGAAGATCGAGGTCGGCTATTGGAAGGACCTCCGGGACGGCTTCGCGTACATCGCCGGGCACGCCTATATCAAGCGCTTCTTCCTCTTCTGCGCGGCCTTCTTCTTCCTCGTCGCGCCCGTGGCCTTCCTGACGCCCCTGCAGGTGGCGCGCAGCTTCGGCGACGACGTATGGCGCCTGACGGCCATCGAGGTCCTCTTCTCGGTCGGCATGATGGCGGGAGGCGCGCTGATAGGCGCCTGGGGCGGCTTCGCGAACCGCGTGGCGACGATGGCCCTCGCGAGCTTCGCCGTCGGCGCCACGACCCTCGGCCTGGGCCTCCTGCCCTGGTTCGTCCCCTACCTCGCGCTGATGGCGCTCTGCGGCGTCTCGATACCCCTCTTCAACACTCCCGCCACGGTGCTCTTGCAGGAGAAGGTCGAGGGCGAGTACATGGGCAGGGTCTTCGGCGCCATGGGCATGATCTCGACCCTGACCATGCCCATGGGCATGCTGGTCTTCGGGCCCCTCGCGGACAGCCTCCGGATAGAGTACATGCTCGTCGCCACGGGCGCCGGCATCTTCCTCCTGGGCTTCAGCCTCTTGGGGAGCAAGGTGCTCATGGCGGCCGGGCGGAGGCTCGAGCCCGCGGCGGGGCCTGCGCCGGAAGCTGCGGCGGAGCCCGCGGCCCCGCCGCCCTCGGATCCCTCCTAGTCGATCAGCAGCCGTATCCCCGCGGTGGCGGAGAACCCGATCGCCTCGTCGAGGTCCCAGGACGCCGCTATCGGAAGCTCGATCTCGGCAGAGTCCCATCTGGCAACCGAAAGCGCCGCTTCGGCCTTCGCCGACGCCTCGAGTATCGAGAGATCGGCCAGGGCGAGCTTCATGCTCGCGCCGAGCCTCCAGACGACGGACCCGCCGATAGCGCCGTAGAGCGCCGCCTTCGCGGGGATCGAGTCGACCGCGCCGCCCTCGGAGGGCCAGCTTCGCTCGAATCCCGCTCCGATAGAGGCGGAGAGGGGGATGCCGGGGTACCACGATAGCCCGAGGCTCGGGATGGCCGTGAAGGCCGATCCGCCCTCGGCGTAGGAGGTCCAGGCGATATCGGCTTCTGGCTTCAGGACGATCGAGCCGAGGAGCATCGATCCCCCGAGCAAGGCGCCGATCTCGGAATAGCCCTCCGGGCCAGAATCGTAGAGGAATCGCGGCGCCAGCCTCGCGGAGGCCGCGTCGCCGTTCAAGGTCAGCGATAGGCCGGCGCCCGCCGTGAATCCCGATCCCTCGGCGTACGAGTACGCGCCGCCTTCCGCCGATCCGAGGATCACCGCCTGTCCCAGGCTGAGGGATCCCTGCGCCGCGGCGTTCGCCTCCCCGGAGGCCTCGCCGCCCGAGGCGTAGGTCGCCTCGCCGCCCGCCGAGAGCTTGTAGCCGGCATTTCCTTTCATCCCGTCGATCGCGGCGCCCGCCTGGACGCCCGCGAAGATCCCCTCTGCCGTCGAGTACCCGCCCGCGAGCTCCGCGCGGATCTCGGCCGCCGCGGATGCGGCGGACAAGAGGCCGGCCGCGAGTATCGCGATACCGGCCGTCGAACGCTTATTCATGGTTGGTGGATCTCCTCTCGATTTCCCGGTCGACGCGCTCGATCGAGGCGCCGGACTCGAGGGCGGCGATCGCGGCGGACGCGATGGACCTCGTCGCGAGCCCCTTGGCGCGCCATTTCGTGAAGATGGAGACGAGCGAGGAAAAACCCCCGCGCGGGACATCGCCCCTCACGAGCGCGAGGGGGAGGCGGCGCTTAGCGTCCCGGTCCAGCGCGAAGCGCGCGTTCAGGACCGATACGGTCGCCGCTGCGGCGAAGGCCCTGCGGGCCCCTTCCTCGCCGCTCTCGGCGGCCGCGAGCGGCAGCTCGATCTCCTCGATCGTCGCGCCCGAGCGGAGGAGGATCCCTCCCTGCTCGATGAGCTCCTCGCGCGCCCGCTGCGAAAGCTCCCTTGCCGCGAGGAGCGCGGCGAGCGAGGCCAGCCGCCGCTCCTCCTCCTCGAGCGCCTCCGCGAGCCTCTCGGGCGCGGCGCGCTTGCGCGCTCCCTCGACGAGGCGCGCGGCGAGGAGCCGCTCGGGCACGCCGTCCCGGCCCGCCCGGCCGGCGACGGCCTCGATACGATCCCGGACGGAGCCGTAGGCCGCGGCCTCCGGCGCGGAATCGAGCCAGGCGGCCACCTCGTCGGCCGCCGCCCGGCTCGCGCACAGGGCGAGGGCTAGGATCGCCCCGATCGCCCTGGCCTTGGGGACCATCCTCAGCGCCCCGGTCCCTTGCCGGCCGAGCCGCCGGATCCGGAATTGCCGCCGGGGCCGTAGATGCCCTCGCCCGCGCCCTCGCGGAGCTTGGTTCCCAGCCGCGTCCTCAGGCGATCGGCCGTCTGCAGTTTGTCGCAGTCCCCGGTCCCGTCGCCGTCGCGGAGCCGGCTCTCGAGCCGCAGCCGCTGGCGTACCTGCGCCTGGGCCTCTTGGGCGGTCGAGCCCGACCTGAGCGCCCGCTCGACGCGGTACGCGTGCTCGTAGGCGAGCCGAGCGGCCTCCTCGGGGGGCAGGGCCTCCCAATCGGGACCGCCCTCGCGGAGGGCGAGCCTCAGGGCTAGGGCCGAAGGCTCGAAGCCCTTCTCGCGCGCCATCTCCCGGTACGCGAGCCGGAATTCCTCCCGGTTCTGGAGGAGCGCGGGATCCGTCGAATCCTGGGCATAGGCGGCCGAGCCGGCGCCGAAGACGATCGATGCGAGTATCGCGAAGAGCGCGGCCTTGCCGTATTTACGAATAGCGTTCATAGTCCTTCTCCTTGCCTTACGCGGAACAGGCTTCGCCCCTTACAGGCGCAGGAGGCTGCTCGAGCCCCCGAAGCCGTCCTCGACGACGTCGACGGTCGAGGGATCGATGATCCAGAGCTCGCCGTCGATCACGAAATTGTACGAGTAGAGCGAATCCTTCCTGAGCCTGAGCTCGATTTCCCAGGGGCCTCCGTCCCTCGCGCGCTCGAGCCTTGCGGCCGCGGCGTCCCAGCCGTTGAAGTCGCCGGCGACCGCGACGGATCGGGCCTCGGGCGCCGCCAGGGTGAAGCGCACGACGATCGTATCGCCGCGCGGGGCGCCGCCCTCGGCGCCGCCAGCCATGCGCGAGGCGCCGAACCAGATCGCCAGGGCCGCCGCCGCCGCCATCGCGGCGTAGGCGAGCCGCCTGAAGGGCTTAGGCGCCCTTGGCCTGCCGTATGCCGGCGCGTCCTCGGCCGAGATCTTGGCCATCACCGAGTCGACGAAGCGGGCGGACGATGCGTATCCGCGCCGATCCGCGCTCGAGCCGTGCCCGAGAAGGTTCGCTAGCTCTCCCTTCGCGGCCGCGCATCCCGCGCAGGTCGACAGGTGCGCGCGAAGGCCCTCGAGCTCCCTCGCGCTTACTTCGCCGTCCCGCTCCCAGCGCTCTATGACGGCTTCGATCTCCCGGCAGTCCATCATTCCCGTATACTCCCCGAGTCCGTGAAGGGTTGCTGGGAGTCGAGCGATTTTCGAAGGATTTTCCTGGCGCGGAACAGGCGGGACTTCGCGGCCTCCTCGCCGATCCCGAGCGCCTCCGCTGCCTCCGCGACGGAAAGGCCGGCGTAGTATCGGAGCTCGACGACTCTTCGCGCCTCCGCCGGCAGCGCGGCCACGGCCGCGGCGACGATCTCGGACTCCATCGCCCCGATAGCCGATTCGGCCGGGCCCGGCTGCCCCGATTCCAGGGCCTCGATCGATTCCGACGCGGCCCTCGGCGCGCGATCCCGCCTTTTCCTGGCGCGCGCCGCGCGGCTCTTGACGAAGTTAGCCGCGATGGAAAAGAGCCAGGCGGGAAAGCTCGCGCCGATTCGGAAGCCCCCCAGGGCCTTGTAGGCGCGCACCAGGATCTCCTGCGCCGCGTCCTCGCCCTCCTCGGCGGATCCGAGCCTCCCGGCGCAGTACCGCGCGAGGGCGCCGCCGTAGCGCTCTACGAGGGAGCGGTAGGCCTCCCGGTCGCCGTCGAGCACGCGCTTGATCGCCACGATGTCGAGGTCGCTCTCGCTGAGACGCGCTCCGCCTTCGTTCTCTCGCGCCATACGCGCGAGAAGCATAGCGGATTCGAGGGGCATTTCCAAATTTCCGCGAGCGGGCTCAGGACGGCTCTTTCCGTACCGCCCGCTTCCGCTGCTTGGCCTTGTAGAGCTCCGCGTCCGCGAGCTCGAGCATCTTGGGGACGTCGAGGTCGCAGTCCGGCCCCGAGTGGAAGTGGCCGATGCTGAGGGAGACCTTCCAGCTCCTGCCGAGCCGCGCGCTCGCCCGCTCGCAGCTCGCGGCGATCCGCTTCTCGATGACCTCGATGCTCGGCAGCATGGCCTGGCTGATCAGGGCGGTGAACTCGTCCCCTCCCAGGCGCGCGACGATATCCGAGTCCCGCAGGCACTCCCGAAGGGCCTCCGCGGCGCTGCGCAGCGCCAGGTCGCCCTCGGCGTGGCCGTAGGCGTCGTTGATCCGCTTAAGCCCGTCGAGGTCGGCGTAGAGGACGAAGAAGCCCGACTTGTTCCGGCGCATCAGCTTCACCTGCTGCTCGGCCAGGT
>CAYPHO010000049.1:0-14957 GCA_964410245.1 uncultured Treponemataceae bacterium
CTCCTTTTCCTTCCTATAGTCTCTGCCACTCGGGCGCGTCCTTGAGCTTGTAGAGCATCTCGCCGGCGTGCTCCAGGTAGAGCCGGTCCGGCTTGTCCCGCCAGTCCTCGGGGTCGATGGTCCTGTAGTCGACATAGCCGAGATTGATCCGCTCGCACCTCTCCCTGGGGATGCCGGTGGCGAGCTTGACCGAGATCCGCGGCTTCTCGACGCCGTCCTCGTACCTGCCTATTCCCTTGACGTGCGTCGAGTGCGCGACCACGCCCCAGGGATACTTCTTGAACTTTTCCCACTGCGCTATGTAGTAGTCGCGCGTGTGGTAGCCGATCTCGTCGAGGACCTTGCCGTGCGTGAACGATACCTCGGTGATGTGGGGCGCGTAGATGATGATCTCGCCGCCGTCGGCGACCACGCTCTCGGTCTTGTAGGCGCACTTGCCCCCGGTCCACAGCTCGTCGTACATATGCGGCGCGCAGGCCAGGACCGACGTGTAGGGATGGTCGCAGTAGGCGATGTGGAGCTTCTTCGACAGTTCGCAAGCCGCGCCCCAGGCCTCGTAGGCCGAGTCCGACCAGGCCACCCCGTGGAGCTCGGGACCCACGACCGATAGGCAGAAGGCCGAGGCCTTGAAGCTCAGCATGGAGGCGGCCTCCTCGATCAGGGCGCGGACCGGCGTGTCCTTGTTGCCGATGATCTTCGGGTTGGTGATGACGGCCGCGAACCAGTGGAAGAAGTTGATGAAGTCCGCGTTCCCCACGCCGGGGAAGATGTACTTGTGCCCGCCGGAGAAGCCGACGACCTCGTGGGGGAAGACTGGCCCGACGATGACGACCTTGTCGTAGTCGAAGAGGCGCTTGTTGACGGCTATCGGCACCTCCTGCGAGAAGCGGCCGCCGGTCAGCTCGGCGATCCGGCCCTCGGGGATCGAGCCGATGTTCCTGAGCGCGGCCGGGTCGTCCCATGCGTGGTTGAAGAAGCGGACGTCGGCGTACTTCGTCCGCGCCTCCTCATCGGAGATCCCGATCATCGCGCGGATAGCCTCGTCCGGCATCGCGCGGTGGGTTCCCAGGGCGATGAGGAAGTCGATCGCGCGGGCCTTGCCCGAGAGCAGGCGGTGGATCGTCGTGAAGACAAGGTTGGTCGGGAAGCTTCGCGTCGAGTCCGGGATGATGAAGAGGACGGACTTGCCCGCGAGCTCCTCGCGCGCCAGCGCCTCCTCGAATACCGCCTCGGCCTCGGCCCGGGCAAGCGGCTTCTCGCCGCCCTTCGCTATCAGCATCGCTTCGCTCCTTCGATGGTATGCGGCCTACAGCGCCGAGCGGCGGATCACGAGGGAGGTGTGGTAGGTCCTGCCCATGATCGGCCGGCCCAGCTCCAGCCGGTTGTAGAGCTGCTCGTATATGTCGACGCCCACCTCGCCGCCGCCCTGCGCGATGGTGGTGAGGGGCGGGGAGAGGTAGGCCGAGTACTCGTCGTCGTCGAAGCCGACCAGGGCCAGGTCTTCGGGAACCCGGATCCCGCGGCTCGAGAGCGAGGAGAGGATCCCGGCCGCGACCTTGTCGTTGTGGCAGAGCGCGGCGTCGATGGCGCGCTCGCGGATCAGGAAGAGCAGGGCGTCGGCCGCGTCCCTGCCCCCGCGGAAGCCCTTGGCCGAGCGCGCGATCAAGGAGCCGTCGTAAGCCAGGCCGGCGTCCGCCAGGCCCTGGCGGTAGCCCTCGATCCGGTCCTCGGTCCTGAATTCCTCGATGACCAGGGCGATGGTCCGGCGCCCCGAGGAGGCGAGATGCCGGACGGCCTCGCGGTAGCCCGAGGCGCGGTCGATCTCGATGCTGGGATAGGCGACCTTGACCGGTGGGTCGACCAGGATGAAGGGCAGGCCGCGCGACTCGAGGTCGTCGAGGACGGCCGAGCGCGGGCTATGGAGGTTCGTGAAGAGGATGAGGGCGTCGGCCCGGACGGCGAAGCGCCGGACGATCTCCTCCTCGGACTCGATGTCGTCCGCGTAGCTCAAGAGGATCGCGTATCCCGCGGTATTGAAGAGCCTGGTAATGACCTCGATGCGCTGGCGGTTCGCGTCGCTCGTGACCGAGTTGACCACGATGCCGATCGTGCGCTTGCGCTTGGTCTTCAGTGACTGGGCGTGGGGGTCGGGACTGTAGTTCCGAGCCCTCGTTATCCCGAGGATGCGGGCCCGGGTCCCCTCGTTCACGTTGCTCGCGCCGTTCAAGACCCTGGAGACGGTGCGGATCGAGCAGCCCGCCTCGCGCGCGATGTCCTTAATCGTGATCACCCGGATGTCCTGGTTATGCCAACGTTGGCATAACCAGTACCCTACCAAGCATCGAGGCGGTTGTCAAGAATTAAAGCGAGCGCCCGCCGATCACGCGTTCCGGTCGCGCCGCGCATTGACAAGGGCCCGCCTATCCGTGACTATCGTCGGATCGAACGGGGGGCTTCTATGGGAAAGAGCGAGACGAGGGGATACCGCCCGCTACTCGGCGTGCGCGAGACCGAGCGCGCGATCCAGGAGATCAAGGACTTCTTCCAGCTCAGCCTGGCGACCGAGCTCAACCTGACTCGCGTCACGGCGCCGCTCTTCGTGCTCTCCGGCACGGGCCTGAACGACGACCTCAACGGCGTCGAGCGCGCGGTCTCCTTCCCGGTCAAGTCGCTGGGGGATCGGCGGGCCGAGGTCGTGCACTCGCTCGCCAAGTGGAAGCGCCTGGCCCTGGCCGAGTACGGCTTCAAGAAGGGCTTCGGGCTCTACACCGACATGAACGCGATCCGCGCCGACGAGGACCTCGACGCGATCCACTCGCTCTACGTCGATCAATGGGACTGGGAGCGCGTCATCGACGAGTCGGAGCGCAGCCTCGACTTCCTGAGCCGGATCGTCCGCAAGATCTACGCCGCGATCAAGCGGCTCGAGTTCCGCATGCACGACCTCTATCCCTCCCTGCCCCTGGAGCTGCCCGAGGACATCGTTTTCGTCCATGCCGAGGACGCCCTGGCGCGCTATCCGAAGCTGTCCAGCCGCGAGCGCGAGGACGCGCTGGCCAAGGAACACGGGGCCGTCTTCCTGATCGGGATCGGCGGCGCCCTGGCCGACGGCAAGGCCCACGACGGCCGGGCCCCCGATTACGACGATTGGTCGACGCCGACGAGCGAGGGGCACAAGGGGCTCAACGGCGACATCCTGGTCTGGAACGAGGTCCTGGGACGCTCCTTCGAGCTCTCGTCCATGGGTATCCGAGTGGATGTCGCGGCCCTGGAGCGCCAGCTGGCGATAAGCGGCAAAGAGTCGCGCAAGGAGTTCTTTTTCCATAAAGAGCTCCTGGCCGGCCGGCTTCCCCTGTCGATCGGCGGAGGCATAGGCCAGTCTCGGCTGTGCATGTACGCGCTCCGAAAGGCGCATATCGGCGAGATCCAGGTCGGCCTCTGGCCCGACTCCATGCGCGTGGAGTGCGCGGCCGCCGGTATCCCCCTTCTCTAGGCCGAGCGGAAAAGCGTAATACGCATTACGAAAGTGAAAGCGGCATTCGCGGGAAATGCCGCCGAAATTTGCATATCTCGGCGTTTTTCCTATACTTAAAGCACAACTTCACTACAACATAAGCGTGGCACGGATACTGCAATAGCCTCATGATGCGCAAAGCATTAGGAGAGAAGTCTATGCAAAAGCATTCGTCCATCGCGAGCTCGGCGAGATTCGCCTTCATCGGCTTTCTTGCCGCGCTTCTATCGACTGCCTGCGCGACGACCCGCTTCGATTCCTTCGAGAGGGAGAGCGAGTTCCTCTACGGAGCCGGATCGGGCGCCTCTGCCGACGAGGCCCTCGCCGCCGCTCGGGAAGACCTGCTCGCAGCGGGACTGGCCCATTCCCTGGGGATCTCCCCGGAGGGCTTCTATGTCACCGACGACATGCGGTCATCGGCCAAGCTGCCGGCGCTTAAGCCCTTCATCAAGGAAAAGAAGGAAGGGATTTACCGGATCGCCCTGAGGATGCCGATCGTCGAGTGGGACGCATCGGAGCTCGCGAGGCGCGAGGCGATCCGCTCGGAACTCGCTTCGCGGCTGGACGCCCTGGCCGCCGATAAGCGGATGCCGCTGGGCGAGCGGATCTCCGCCGCCCAGTCCATCGCCGATCGAGCGGCGCGCGAGGGGCTCTCCGGCGTATTGACCGTCGCCGACGGCCAGGACGAGCTCTTCGTCGACCGGGTCGCGCTCTATTGCCGCCTCGTCGTCGAGGGCCTGAGCCTTTCCGCCTCGCCCGAGGCGGGACTGATCGACGACTCCGCGACCTTCGAGATTTCCCTCTCGTCGGCCGAGGGCCTTTCGGTCGCCGGCGCGAGAGTCATCGCCGAATGGAAGGCCGAGGCCGCGGGACCCGACGGCGCCGCCGCGGCCTCCGAGCGATCGACGCTGGTCGTCGGATCGGGCGGGACGGCCGCGCTGTCCTTCGCGGGCGGCGAGGGCCTGTCGAACCGGCGCGTGCGCCTCTCGCTCTCGCTGTCCCTCGATTCGGACTCGGAGATCGCGCGCTCCCTCGACGGCCGCGCGGCCGCGTCTTTCGCGTATCGCCATTTCAGCGACATCGAGGCGGCCTTCTACGACATGATCCGCGTGCCCGGCGGCGAGTTCGCCGCGGGCCCTGTCGCCCAGGACCGCAAGGCCGACCGGAAGAAGGAAGTCGCGCGGAGCGCCGAGGTCGCGGATTTCCTCATGGACGCCTGCCCCGTGACCAACGACCTCTACCGCGCCTTCCTGGAAGAGACCGGGGCGCCCGCCTCGGCCTACCCGGACTACATAGACCACCCCGACTACGGCGCTCCGGATCAACCGGTCATCGGCGTCCGCTACGAGGACGCCGCGCGCTTCGCCGAGTGGGTGTCCGCCCGCTTCGGGAAGGCGAAGCGCCTGCCGACCGAGGATGAATGGGAACGGGCGGCCCGGGGCGGCGCGGACTCGATCTTCCCCTGGGGCGACCAGCAGCCGAGCCGGAACTCCGGCCTGGCCAACTGCAACGGCAACGGCCTCTTCGACGGCCCCTCGCCGGTCGGCAGCTTCGAGAAGGGCAGGAACGCCTACGGGCTCCTGGATATGGCGGGCAACGTGTGGCAATGGACATCGACGGCCGAGGGCTCCTCGCCCGGAGCCGCGATCGCGGTCTCGGAGGAAGCGGGCGGCGCCGCGCCCCGGTACATCGTCAAGGGCGGGTCCTGGATGGACGGCCCGAATGAGCTTCGCGTCTCGAACAGGCGCGGCCTCGATCCCTCGAAGGGCTATCCCGACGTGGGCTTCAGGCTAGTGATGGAGGTTCAGAATGACTAGGCATTCCCGTTCCGGCGCCTCGGCGCCGATCCTCATAGCGGCCCTCGCCCTCGCGGCGGCCGCCGCGGCCGGGCTATTCTCCTGCCAGACGGGCCCCGCGCCCGCCGAGGGCGCTCCCGCGGTCGCGGATGAGAAGCTCATCGCCCGGGGCCGCGACGCCTGGAACCGCAAGGAGCCCGAAATGGCCCGCGAGAGCTGGGCGGCCATCGCGGACGCCAAGACCCGCGCCGCCTACGTCGGCTACGTGGACGCCTACGCCGCCCTCGGGACCGACCTGGATACCGCCGCGACGGCCAAGGTCGAGGAGCAGGCGAAGTTCGACGCCGCTTACGGCCGCGCGCGCAAGGCGCTCGGCTCCTTCCCCCCGGAATTGAAGATCCGGCCCGAGGTCAGGGACCGGGCCGCCGAGATCGCGGCCGCGCGGGTCCGCGCCCTCCTCGACTCGAGGCGGACGGCGAGCGCCCGCGAGCTGGCGCGGTCCGCGTCCTCGGACTACGGCGACGCCCACGGCCTGCCCGACATGCTCAAGGAGGCCGAGCTCCTCCTGGCGACCCAGCGCCAAGCCGCCGGGGCCGACGAGGAGCTTGAGAAGGCCCGCGCCGAGGAGGAATTCTACGCGAAGATCGCGCTCTACCAGGGCGCGACCGCCTCCTACCAGAAGGTCGAGGCGGCCCTGGCGCAGGGCGCCGAGCAGGGCGGCTTCTCGGATACGGCCGCCGTCGAGGCCGAGTCGGCCCGCCTCAAGAAGAAGCGCCTCGACTCGCGCGTCGAGATGGAGAGGCGGCTTCGCGAGCGGCAGTATACCTTCAAGGACCGCATCGGCGAGGAATTCGCCCGCGTGCCCGAGGGCGACAAGCTGGGCTCGATGACGAGGGAGGAGATGCTCGCCTTCGAGTCCGAGAAGAAGGCCAATATCGAGCGGGAATACCAGGAGCTCGAGACCTTCCATAAGCGCTTCCCCGCGGTCATCGACGCGGGAATGCTCGCCGAGGTCGACGCTCAGCGCAAGGAGATGGAGATCCGCATCGCGAGGGTCGAGGCCGAGATCCGCACCGCCAAGGAGATCGCGAGCCGCGGCAAGCCGGTATCGCCCCTCCTCATCGGCCTCTTCAACTCGGTGCCCGGGACCAAGGGCGCGGACCAGAAGAGCCGGCCCGCGATCCTCCGCGGCTCGACCTCGAAAGGCCCCGACTACTGGTGGGGCATGGAGGAGATCTCCAAGGGCGCGATGAACGACCTCGTCGTGACCATGGCCGACGACCGGCAGGTCCGCGTCTACGCGTCGAACACCAAGTCCGGGTCCCTCGTCGGAAAGAACGGCGTCAAGGACTTGGTCAATCGCGGCTACAAGATGGGCAACTCCTGGCCCGTCCTCAACGCCGGCTCCCAGCTCCCCTCGACCCTCTACTTCATCGAGGTGCAGGAAGGCAAGAAGCCCGCCTACGAGGGAGAGGTCGTCATCTACAGCAGTTTCATCGCGAGGCAGAGGTAAGCGCCATGAAGAAGCGGAACATAGTCATCATCGCGGCGGCGGGCGCCCTGGCCCTCTCGGCCGGGGTCCTCGCCCTCCTGTGGAAGCCCGAGCCCAAGGGCATCGTCGTCGGAACGGCGAGCCTGCCCGATTCCCTGAATCCCGTCCTCGTGCAGAACACGGCGGGCTTGAACGCCGCCGAGCTCGTATTCGACGGCCTGGTGAACTTCGAGGTCGACTCGGGCTCGGGGGCGATCAGCTCCGAGCTGGCCCTGGCCGAGAGCATCGAGCAGGACCCGAGGGACAAGAAGACCTACACGGTCAAGCTCCGAGACGTGTCCTGGCACGACGGCGCGCCCTTGACCGCGGCCGACGTCGAGTTCTCCTACAGGGCCTACGTATCCCCCGACAACCACTCGCCCAAGCGCGAGTACCTGTCTTCCTTCATCGAGAAGGTGAGGGCCGTCGACGATTCCACGGTCCAGATCACCTTCCGCAGGCCCATCCCGCCCTTCCGCGTCTACCCCGTGCTCTCCTTCAAGATCATCCCCATGCGCTTCCGCGGCGAGTACCTCTCCGAGGACCTGCGGTCGGGAGAGAACGAGCGGCTCTTCTCGGTCGAGCCGATCGGTACCGGCCCCTACAAGCTGGACTCCTGGGAGATCGGCAAGTGGCTCAGCTTCTCGGCGAACACCGCTTACTTCAAGAAGCAGCCCCAGTCCGCGACCCTGGTCATCCGCAAGATGGTCGATCCGGTCATCCGGATGAACGAGCTTCGGAAGGGGAGGGTAAACCTCGTCCTGGAGACCTCGCCCTTGGACAGGCCCGCTGCCGAGAAGATCCCCGGCATCGACATCAACTGGTACGTGCCCTACGCCTTCTACCAAGTCGCTATCAATACCCGCTCCGAGATCTTCTCCAGCGTGGACGGCCGGAGGGCCCTGTCGGCGGCCTTGGACAAGTCGGCCCTGGTTCCCTCGGTCACCGACCGCGAGGAGGGCGTCGTGATCAACTACGGCCCCTTCCCCTCGGACATCTTCGACCGCAACCTGCCCGAGTACGGCCTCGACCGGCTGCCCGACCCCAGCCCCCTCGACGTGGGCCTGGCGAGGCGCCTGGCGGTGTCGGGCGGAGTCAGCGGCAAGAAAGTTATACTATTGTATCCCGACTCCCTGGGCGAGTTCGGGGCCAGGATGGCCGAGGGCATCTCGACGCAGCTCGAGCGGATCGGCGTCCAGGTCGAGCCCAAGCGCACGGGCGACCAGGTCTTCAAGCGCCTGGTGTTCTCCGAGAAGAACTACGAGCTCGCCCTGGTCTACTCGGACGGCTTCGACAACCTCTACTCGGACCTGCGCGACTGGTACAAGTCGGACGGGACCTACAACATCTACGGGATCGGCGACGAGAAGCTCGACGAGCTCCTGGACGAGTGGGACCGGGCCGTCCTCGCCTCCGAGTGGGTCGCGACGACGAGGAGCATCCACGACCGCGTCTCGGGCATGGCGCCGGCGGTCTACCTCTGCACGCTGGAGAAGGACGTGTACTCCAAGGGGCTGAAGGACGTCGCCATCGCGTCGGATAACCCATTCCTCTCGGCCGAGGATTGGTCCCTGGCGGGGAGCTGACGTGCGCGCGGCGAAATTCCTCCTCTACGAGCTGGGGCTCCGGGGCCTCGCCTTCGCGGTCCTGGGCACGGCGGCGCTCTCGGCCCTCTACCTCGCGTCCATCGGCGCGGGCGCCGAGAGCTACGCCGAGGCCGGCCGCTCCTTCATCCTCATGCTCTCGGGATCGCCCGACTTCTCGGCGGAGCACCCGGGCTTCAGCGCCTCTCGCATCATTTCCTCGGGCGCGGCCGTGACCCTGCCCCTGGCCCTGGCCTCGGTGATCCTCCTCTGCTTCGTCGCCTTCGCGGGGGCCGCCCTCGCGACGAGCGCCGACCACCTGAAGTCGGCCTACGGGACCAAGGCGCAGTCGCGCCTCATAAAGCCGGTCAAGATCGCGGCCTGCGCCCTCGCGGCGATACCCCTCTTCGTCGGCCTGTGGGTCCTGGGCAAGGACTACGGCAGCGACGCTCCCTTCTTCCTCATCGCGGCCGCGACGGTGCTGACCGGGGGCCTGGGCTGGGACGCGACGCGATACCTGGTCTCCGACATGCGAAGGCAGGCCGAGTCGACGAACGCCATGGTCTTCTCGACCCTGGGCCTGCCCCTGGGCCGGGTCTTCCCCCTGCCCGGGACGCTGACGGGCTATCTCCTGTCCTCCAGCGTGCCGCGCTTCCTTCCCTATCTCGCGGGCAAGGTGCCGGCCATCATCGGCGGCGTCACCATCGCCGAGATCATCTTCTCCTTCCCCGGACTGGGCAGCTTCCTCATGGACGCGCTGCTCGAGCGGAACGCCGATCTCCTGGTCTCCTCGGTCTTCATGCTCCTGTGCCTGAACGCGATCGTAGCCTTCGTCGTCAGGTCGGTCCTATTCCTGGTCTATCCGAGGTGGTATGAAAAAGCGCTCTAGCGCGGTGCTCGCCGCATCCGCCCTCGTCCTCGCCTCGCCCCTCCTCGTCGCCTGGCTGCCCGAGGGGGGAGGGGCCGGCTTCCTGGCCGGCGTATTCCCGGGGCTATCGGCGGAGTACCTCGCGGCCTTGGCCGCTTCCTTCCGCCAGCTCGCGGTCACCCTGGCCGCGACGGCGCTCTTCGCCGCGTGCCTGGCCGTCGGCCTGGGCTACCTGGGCATCTTCGCCCCGGCCGCGGGAAGGATGGTATCGGGCGCGCTCGAGGCCGTCGAGTCCGTGCCCGCGATATTGATCGCCCTGTTCTGCTACGCGCCCGTGTCCGGCTACCTGGCCAGCCACGCCGAGTCCTCGTCGCAGGCGGTGTCGCTCATCGTGTTCATCCTGGCGGCGACCGCGGTCGCCCTGCCCGAGGCCGTGCGCGGGATCTCGATACCCCTGGGCGAGCTGTACTATCGCAAGTACAGCCTCTCGTTCCGCTCCTACGGCTTCCGCAAGTCGAGGATCCTGCGCATCCTGCTCAGGACGAGGACCATGAGGGGGGCGATCTCGCGCGCCGTCGCGGGGATCCTGCTCAAGACCCTGGTGCTCGACACCTCCTTCGGATTCATCGTCCAGCTGGGCTTCGGCAGCTACGGCACGCCCTCGCACCTGAGCCCCGGGGCCCTGATCGCGGCCAACCGCGACGCCCTCTTCCCCGGCGGCTCGCCCGCATTGTTCTGGCTGCCTTCCCTGGCGATAGCGGCCATCAGCCTCGCCCTGGTCCTTGCCCTGGGCGAGCGCAAGGAGGCCGCCGAATGAGCGCCCAGCCCCTCGTACTTGAGAATTTCTCCGTGGCCCTGGGGGACAGGCTCCTCTTCGATATCGAGCGCTTCTCGCCCGAGCCGGGCAGCTCGACCGCCATCGTCGGCAAGACCGGCTCCGGGAAGTCGGTCCTCCTGCGGGCCCTGTCGGGCCTCCTGCCTGCCCGGCCCTTCTCGATCGGCGGCTCGATGCGCCTCCATGGACGCGTCGCCTACCGCGACGGGAAGAAGACGAGCCGCGCGACCTGGCGGGCGATCATGGGCTCGGGGCTCGTGTACGTCCCGGCGGAGAGCGCCCAATCCCTGAACCCCGCGCTGACGATCGAGCAGAACCAGAAGCTCCTGGCGCCCGAGGCCGGGGCCCTGGTCGAGCGCCGCCTGCGCGAGCGCTTCCGCATCGAGTTCGGGCGCTTCGCCCGCCAGTATCCCGACGAGGTGTCGGGCGGCGAGCTGCAGCGCATAACGCTCATGATCCTCCTGGCGCGCAAGGGGGGGCTGGTCTACCTGGACGAGCCCACGGTCAACCTTGACCGCCAGCTGCGGGGCCGCTTCATCGAGTTCCTGAACGAGGAGATCCTCGCCGACCGGGCGAAGACCATCCTGGTGGCGAGCCACGACCTGGACTTCGTGCGGGCCCTACGGGTCGACTCGGTCATGTCCCTCGAGGAGGGGCGGCTGATAGAGCGCGACGGCGTGCCCGAGAGCCCGGCCTTCGAGCGCGAGAGAGGCGGCGGATCCGGCGCGCCGGGACTCTCGCTCCGGAACGTCGCCCAGCGCTACGACGAGCGCCTCCTTATCGGCGAGCGCGACTACGAGGCCTTCCGGGGCCTCTGCGTCGAGTTCGGGAAGTCCACGATCTACGGCATCACCGGCCCCTCGGGCTGCGGCAAGACCAGCATGATCCGCGCGATCCTCCGGCTGATCGACGGGACCTCGGGCGAGATCGAGCTGGACGGCCAGAATCTCGTGCGCCTCAAGCCGGACGAGCGGGGCTACGACCCCAGGGCCTTCCTCCCATTCCGCGGCAAGATGGCCATCGTCCAGCAGGACTCGCGCTTCGCCTTCTTCCCCGACCTGCGCATCCGCGATTCGATCGGGCAGATCGAGGCCGCCGCCGCGCGGGGCGGGCGGCGCGATCGCCGCCGCGTCCGGCGCGCCAGGGAGGAGCTGGAGAGGTGCATGGGCTTGATCGGCCTGCCGCTCCGCCTGCTCGACGCATACCCCCGCAGCCTGTCCTCCGGCGAGATGAAGCGGATGGACATCGCGCGCGCCCTCGCGGCCAAGCCCGAGGTCTTCCTCCTCGACGAGCCCTTCGCCCACATCGACTTCGCGACGCGCCGGACCGTCATGCAGGCCCTCTCGGACTACATGGCCCAGAACGAGACCGTCCTCATCGTGGTGACCCACGAGGACTACGACCTGAAGTACTTCGTCGAGACGAGCTTCGACTTCCTCTCGATAGTCGCGGCCTCCTAGGCGGCCGCCGGCGGGAAGGGCGCCCCTGGACCGCGAAAGCGTCGCGGAGGGGCGTCCTTTTTCCGATACACATAGAGAGAGAGGAACATCATGCAGCCGCCCCGCCTCGCCGCCCTAGTCCTTACCGCCCTAATCGCCGCGACGGCCGCCGCCCAGACGGCCGCGCCGATCGCCACGCCGCCCGCGCCCGGGGCGGTCTCCGCCGAGCCCCTCGCCTTCGCCGAGGTCTGGGCCTACCTCATGGCCGGCGAGGAGAAATACCTCGACCCCTCCTATCCGATCACCGACCTGGCTTACTTCGGCGCGACG
Source organism: uncultured Treponemataceae bacterium (assembly GCA_964410245.1). Classification (GTDB taxonomy): domain Bacteria; phylum Spirochaetota; class Spirochaetia; order Treponematales; family Rectinemataceae; genus CAZXXZ01. The sequence goes on from CAYPHO010000049.1 coordinate 11,897, forward strand.
ATCGACAATTACGGCGGCCTCGCCGGCGTGCCGGACCGCGGGCGCCTGGGCGAATGGCCGGGCCGAGTCCATCTCGTCGTCGCCGAGCTGGGCAATTACTCATTGACGCATTTCTGCCTCAATCCCGCCTATCCGATCCGGGAGCGCCTGGCCGCCGATATCGCCCTGGCGGCCGAGCCCTACGACGGCGTCCAGCTGGATTTCGAGGCGGTCTCGTCGAAGGATTACGACGCCTTCTTCGAATTCGCCTCGATCCTGAAGCCGAGGCTCGGCGGCAAGACGCTCAGCCTCGCCCTGCCGGCGCGCATGACTGAGAAGACGGACTACTTCGGCTATTCCCGGCTCGCGGCCGTCGCGGACCGCCTCGTCGTCATGGCCTACGACGAGCACTGGAGCGCCAGCTCCCCCGGGCCCATCGCCTCGATCGACTGGTGCTCGAGGGTCGCGGACTACGCGGTCTCGAAGGTGGACCCGGGGAGGCTCGTCATGGGGAATCCCTTCTACGGCCGGGCCTGGGCCGACAAAAGCCTCTCGCGGGCCTACAAGCACTCGGCCATCTCGACCCTAATCGCCGAGAAGGGCGTCGAGAAGGTCGAGCGCCTGGGCGAGGTCCCCTTCTTCGAGTACGCCGAGACGGTCACGGTCAGGGCCTACTTCGACGACGCCGCCTCGACGCGGGCACGGCTGGCCATGTACGCCGGCGCCTCGGTCCGGAACATCGCCTTTTGGCGGCTGGGGCAGGAGGATCCGGGAATATGGGACCTGATAGCCGCGCGTACACCCATTGACCGATGATCGCTTTCAACCATGACGCATGGGGCCCCGCCTTCGAGGGAAGGGATCTCGCCGAAGCCCCTCGGGATTGAACAGGCTAAAAGGGCCGCGTTATACTCGGTATGAGAAAAAAGCCCAACCGAGGCCTTCCCGGCGCTGAAAAGGAAAAAACATGTGCGGAATCGTCGGCTATACCGGTCCTAAGAGAGCGAGCCCGATACTTCTCGAGGGATTGAAGAGACTCGAGTACCGAGGCTACGACTCGGCGGGCATCGCCGTCGGCTCGGGCGACGGGACCTTCCGATCGATCCGCCGAGTCGGGAAGATCCAGGCGCTCAAGGACGCGACGCCCAATGACCTGGCGGGCAGCTGGGGCATCGGGCACACGCGTTGGGCGACGCACGGCGGCGTCACCGAGGCCAACGCCCACCCGCAGTTCGACGCCTCGGGCAAGATCGCGGTCACGCACAACGGCATCATCGAGAACTACCGCTCCCTCCGCGAGATGCTCGCCAAGGAGGGCGTCGCCTTTACCAGCGAGACCGACACCGAGGTCATCCCCAACCTCATCGCCAAGTACTACGAGGGCGACCTCGAGGCCGCGGTCAAGGCGGCGCTTAGGCACCTGCAGGGCACCTACGGCATCGCCGTCATCCACGCGGACGAGCCGGGGCGGATCGTGGGCGCGCGCAACGGCAGCCCCCTCGCGGTCGGCGTGGGCGACGGCGAGATGCTCCTGGGCTCGGACATCATGGCTTTCATCTCCCGGACCAAGCAGGTAGTCTTCCTGAACGACGGCGAGGTCGTATCCATAGACCAGGGCGACTTCCGCATCACCGACCGCAAGGACAGCCAGGTCGACCGCAAGGCCGACGCCATTACCTGGGAGCTGGGGGCCATCGAGAAGGACGGCTATCCCTGCTACATGGAGAAGGAGATCTTCGAGCAGCCCGAGTCGATCGACCGCGCGATCAGCGGGCGCATGGACCCCGATAGCGCGAGCGCCAAGCTGGGCGGCCTGAACCTGGAGCGCGGCGTCCAGCGGGCCGTGAGCCGCGTCTGCATGATCGCGGCGGGCACCAGCTGGCACGCCAGCCTCGTCGGCGCCCAGCTCCTGGAGTCCGTCGCCCGCATCCCCGCCAGCGCCGAGCTCGCCAGCGAGCTGCGCTACCGCAACCCGGTCGTCGAGCCGGGCAGCCTCTGGTTCGCCGTCTCCCAGTCCGGCGAGACCATCGACACCCTCTTCGCGATGCGCGAGGTCCAGCGCAAGGGCGCCAAGGTCCTGGGCATCTGCAACGTCGTCGGCGCGACGATCCCGCGCGAGTCCGACGGCGGCGTCTACGTCCACTCGGGCCCCGAGATCGCCGTCGCCTCGACCAAGGCCTTCACCAGCCAGCTGGCCGCCTTCTACCTCTTCACGCTGAACATGGCCAGGATGCGCGACCTTTCCCGCTCCGAGGGCGAGAAGTTCCTCTCGGCCCTGGCCCAGGTTCCCGACAAGGTCCGGGAGACCCTCCTCCAGCGCGACCGCGTCCAGGCGATCGCGAAGAAGTACTCCCATCGCGACGATTTCCTCTTCCTGGGCCGAGGGCTCCTCTATCCGATCGCCCTCGAGGGAGCCCTGAAGCTGAAGGAGATCTCGTACATCCACGCCGAGGGCTACGCGGCGGGCGAGATCAAGCACGGCCCCATCGCCCTCGTGTGCGGCGAGGTGCCCAGCGTCTTCCTGGTGCCGGACGACGGCATGCGCGAGAAGGTCATCTCCAACATCAAGGAGATCAAGGCGCGCGGCGGCCCCGTCATCGCGGTCGGCGTCGAGGGGGACGAGGAGCTGGAGTCGATGGTGGACGACTTCATCCCCGTACCGAGGATGGACAGCCGCTTCTATCCCTTCACGATGATCGTGCCCCTCCAGCTCTTCGCGTACTTCTGCGCCCTCGAGCGGGGATGCGACGTGGACCAGCCGCGCAACCTGGCCAAGTCCGTGACCGTGGAGTAGGGCCGGCCGCATGATCGCCCCGAGCCGCCCGCCGCGATCCGCGCCGGGCTTGGCCGCGATCCTCTGCCTCATCGCCGCGGCCGCGCAGGCCCTGCCCGCGGGCGCCGCTTCGCCTGCCGCCGCCCCGCCGCCCAAGGCCGGCGCGGCGAAGGCCTCGGCCCTGCTCCTGCGCGGCCCCGTCCCCGATCGCGGCCTGCCCTTCTTCGGCCCCAACGCCATACCCGTCCTGCGCTGCGAGTACCTCCTCGGGGCCGCCGCGGGCGACGCCGCCTCGGCGGTCGGGGCCGC
>CAYPHO010000050.1:0-14928 GCA_964410245.1 uncultured Treponemataceae bacterium
GCAGCGCCGCTATCGTTAAAAGGAGGGAATCATGCCGGTCATCACAGTCGACATCCACAAGGTAGGAAGCGAGCAGAAGTCGGGACTGATCAGGAAGCTGACCGATGCGGCCGCCGAGGCCACCAAGGTCCCGAGCCAGGCCTTCGTGGTCCTGATAAACGAGCTCGAGGACTCGAATATCGGGATCGGGGGGAAAAACCGGGCCGAGGCCATGAAATCCAGTTGAGTCCCCGCCCCCGGGCGGCCTTTCCGCGTCCCGCGGCCATGGGCTAGAATCCTAGCCCATGGCCGCCCCCCGCCCGGGAACGAATGTCAGGGGCTCCCGATCCGGAGCCCCGATCAACGCCCTCTTCGATTTGCTCGGCCGCCGATGGGCGCTGGGGATAGTATGGAATCTCGGCGATGCCCCGCTGACCTTCCGAGAGCTCCAGGAGCGCTGCGAGACCATCTCGCCCTCGATACTGAACATCCGGCTGAAAGAGCTGCGAGAGGCCGAAATCGTAGCCAAGGCGCCGGACGGCTACGAATTGACCGAGCGGGGGAAGCGGTTGCGGAAGGCGCTCATGCCGCTGGGGGAATGGTCGGCCCGATGGTCGGAAGAAGTGTACGGGTACGCGAAGCCGCCGAAGGCGGCCGGGAAGCGCGGCCCTTAAGCGTAGAGGTCGACGACCGTCCCCGAGCCCTCGGGAAGCGGCGCCGGCGACTCCATCGCCTTCAGGAGCTGCGCGGCCCGCTCCTCGGTTCCCTTCAAGGACTTGGACAGCACGGACATGCCGACCATATCGCGCAGGTAGGCGCCGGAAGCCTCCAAGCCGATAGCCGAGACATTCATAGCGAGAAGTATAGGCCGCGCCGCGCCGATTTCAAGCGGGGGACATTGCATTGCCGCGCCCGAGCCATAGACTCAGTATCGAGGAGGCATGCGATGCCGACGAAAAGGACCGTCCACGCCTCGCCGTCGCCCGACGCGATACGCGAGGAGATCAAGACCATGGCCCAGGACATCTACTCGAAGCGGCAGGCGAAGCAAGCGCCCGGGGACCAGCTCTCCGACTGGCTGGCCGCCGAAGCCAAGGTTAAGGCCAAGCACAAGCTCTAGCCTCTCGAAGCCGCGCGAATCCTCGCTCACTACGCCCCTCGGCCAGGATCGTCCGGGGGAAAGAACCTCTTTGCGCAAAGAGGTTCCCTCCCCCGGCCCCCCTCCTTCCAGAAAGGGTCGGCCACCGAAGGCGGCGACGTCCAATAGATTTCCTTGATGTCCCGGGTTGCCCGAAAAAAATACCGCGTCTTACCGACATGTTACTATCAAGAGCGGACTCGCCCTCCGCTCGTCGACATAGGCCTGACGGGCCTGTGCCGTAAGGAAGTGTTGTAGTGGTCGCTTCCGCGACCGCGGCATCCTATCTCCTCGCTCCGGGCCGGGGTTCGCGCTCTCGCCGCCATCGACACTTCGCGTCTTCCTTGGCGGCTCGACCTCGCGCCGATCTCAAATGATCGATCGTCGCTCGGAGCGCGAACCCTTCGAGTCCGGGTTGCCCGAAAAAAATACCGCGTCTTACCGACGCGGCCTTGACCGGCCAAAGGGACTCGCCCTTCGCTTCGGCGACTTCCTGTCGCCTTGCTCAGGGCCGGCTCGCGCGCTTGCGCTCGGCATCCTGCCTCGCTTACCTCGCTACCGCTCGGCGCGCGCTCGCTTCGAGTCCGGGTTGCCCGAAAAAAATACCGCGTCTTACCGACGCGGTATTTTTTTCGGGCAACCCGGACTCGAACCGGGGACCCCAAGTCCCCCAGACTTGTACGCTAACCACCTGCGCTATTGCCCGAATGCTCCTTGCGAAGCGGACTGGACTTTAGCACGCGGCCCCGGAGCGGGTCAAGGTGCGCATATTTCCTTATCCAGCATATCCGCTATCGTTCCGCCCAAGGCCGCCCTCAAGTACAGCACGGACTCCTCCAGGTCGAAGGAATTGCCCTGGTAGGCCGCCAAGACCCGATCCGCGAGGACTACCAGGCACTCGGCATCGGTCTTTCCCGCGCTCATGGTCGTCAGGAGGATCGGAGGGGCGCGGCGATCCGAAGGGATCTTCCGGTCGAAGAGCTCCGAAAGCTCTATATGCCGATCGATGAGGCGCTCCAGCTTGCCGGTATTCGGTTCACATGCTCTCATGCCATCCCTCCTTCCTCCTGCCGCGCGGCGGAGCGCCGCCGGCCGAGCCGTCTGATCGCTAGTACTAAAGTATAGACAGAAGCCCCCCCGAATCCAGGCGAAGAAGGCTCCTCGGCTCGGTATTATCACGATGATTCGTAAGCCGTATACTTTGAAATCTATGGGAATTCGCGCTAGGAAACTCTTTGAATCCTGGTTCCCCTCGCTGGGCAGCCGGGATTTCCGGATTTTCTGGCTCGGGCAGTGCGTATCCTTGATCGGGACCTGGATGCAGAACGTCGGCCAGGCCTGGCTCGTGCTCGAGCTGACGGGCTCCCCGGCGATGCTCGGCATCATCAGCGCGGCCCAGTTCCTGCCCATGATGGTCCTGTCCCTCTTCGCGGGCCCCTTCATCGACCGCCTGCCCAAGCGCAGGCTGCTCATCGCGACGCAATTCTCGCTGATGGGCCTGGCCGTCGCCTTGGCGACGATAACCGCCCTGGGCATCGCGCGCTTCTGGATGATCCTGGTATTGGCGCTGCTCCTGGGCCTGGTCAACCTCGTCGACATGCCGACGCGCCAGTCCTACGTCATCGAGCTCTGCGGCCGCGAGCGCCTGATGAACGCGGTGTCGCTGAACTCCGCCGCCTTCAACCTGGCGCGCATACTGGGACCGGGCGTGGCGGGGCTCCTCATAGACGCGATCGGCATCGCGCCCTGCTTCTACTTGAACGCGCTTTCCTTCGGCGGGACGATAGCCGCCCTCTTCGCGATCCGAGCGCGCCCAGTCGCCGTGCCGGCTCCCGTCCAAGGCGTCCGGGATCTCGTCGAGAGCCTTCGGGAGGGAGTGCGCTACATCCTGTCCAAGACCGAGATACTCCTGCCGCTGGGGCTGCTCGGGTCCATCTCGATACTGGTCATCAACTTCAACGTCATCGTGCCCACCTTCGCCCGCGAGCGGCTGGGCATGGGAGCCTCGGGCTACGGATTCCTCATGACCTCGCTCGGCCTGGGGGCCTTCGCCGCGGCGGTATCGCTGGCGGCGACGAGCTCGAGGGGTCCCCGCCTCCTCCGGATCTACGGAGGGGCGGCCGGGCTCTGCGCGCTCATCGCGATCTGCGGCCTCCAGCGGAGCTACGCCCTCTCCTGCGCCATCCTGGCCCTCGCCGGCTTCTGCACCGTCAGCATGACGGCCTCGGCCAACGCGACCGTCCAGCTGGCCGCCGAGGACCGCTATCGCGGCCGCGTCATGAGCACCTACTCGATGGTCTTCGGGGGCGTGACGCCGATCGGCTCGCTCTACGCGGGGGCGGTCACCGAGGCCGCGGGGGCGGCGGCCTGCATGGTCCTCTCGGGAGCCCTCGGGCTAGCGGCGACGGCGGCGGCCCTCGCGCTCAGGCGCAGCCGAAGATCTCGTCTCCCGGCTCGGGATCTATCCCGGGGCGGGTAAGCGCGAAGTCGTACTTGACCGGATCGCCGGGGGCGTAGGCCCTGAAGGCCGCGGTGGCGGCCAGCGCGTTCCGCAAGGTGGCGGCGGGGCTCCGGACGAATCCGAGGCGATCGGAGCATACGCGAGCCATGTGGACGTCGAGGGGAACGACCAGCCGGGCGCGGCCCACGCGCCTCCAGCCTCCCGGATCGACGTCGTCCTCGCGGACCAGCCAGCGCAGGAAGAGGAAGAGCCGCTTGCAGGCCGAGCCCCTCGCGGGATCGGGCAGGAGGTTCGCGCGTATCGGGCCCGAGCGGCCCGCGCCCAGGCGCGATAGGGCGCGGGAGAAGGCGCCGGCCGCGGCGACGAGGTCGGGGCCGCCCTCGTCGCCCGCGAGGAAGAGCGACTCGAGCGATCCGCGCTCCTCGCGGCCGCGCTTCGCGGCCAGGAGGAGGGCCTGCATGTCCTTCGGGAAGGCGAAGCGATAGCGGAAGCCCGAGTACGCGTCCTCGATATCGCCCTCGCTCATTCTCGATAGAGACTCGGCGGGGCGCGGGCCCAGCGGCGCGAGGGCGGCCTCGCAGGCCCGCATGATGAGGTCGACCGACCCGAAGGCCAGAGTCGAGCAGACGAGCGCGGCGACCTCGCGATCGGCGGGATCCCGATAGCGCCGGACGATGGCGAGGGGATCCCGATTCAAGCGCTCGATCCTGTTGTAGGAGGCGTAGATCCCCTCGAGGAAGGCGGCTATGTCGGGTGACGGGTCGCGGGCGCCTCGGGGCCCGCGGCGGCCCGGCCCGCCGAGCCCGGCCTCGGCTCTCATTGCGGGGAGGCGGCGTCGAGCGCCTTCAGGCGCTCCTCGAGCTCGGGATCGTCCGGCGAGATCGCGATCGCCTGCTTGAGGTAGAAGCGGGCCTTCGCGTAGTCCTTGCGCCGCACCTGGATGTCGTAGACCGCGGCCAGGGCCTCGGAATTGTCCGCGTTCTCGACCAGGGCCGAGCGGAGCAGGGTCAACGCCGCCTCGTCGGACTTCTGCAGGCGGCTCTGGAGGTAGTAGAGGGTAGAGCGGTACGGCTGCGCGATGGTGCCCGGCAGTATGCGCGCGATCAGCTCCTGCGCGGCCTTGTCGGATCCCGCGTCGACGAGGCAGCGGAGGTAGGCCTCGGCCGCGGCCTCGGAGCCGGGACTCGCCTTGTACCACTCGGAGGCGTACTCGAGGGCACGGGGATCCTTGGACTTCCGCATGACCCTCGAGGCCAGGGCCTTGTCCTCGAAGCTCGGGCCGATGCGCGCGAGGTAGCGCGAGGCCTCGGGCCAGCGGTAGCGCGCGACGGCGTCCGAGAGGAGGAGCCGGGCGGCCTCGACGCCGGCCGCGGCCCTGGCGGCGGCCAAGGCCGGCCCGGACTCGAAGTCGCCGGTATCGGGCAGGGGCGGGGCCCCGCTCGCCGTGAGGTCGAAGGCCCGCGCGGCCAGGGTCCGGGCCTCGAGGCTCCCCGAGGCGGGCCCGGCGAAGAGGACGCGCGACGCGGCGACGAGGAGCTCGGGATCGTCGGGGTAGGCCGCCAAGCCCCTCCTGGCCCACTTGAGGGCCTCGTCGCGGCTGCGCATCCCCTCGGACTCGAGGCATCGCAGGAGGAGGTAGAGCCGGTTCGAGGGATCGACGGTCCCGTAGGCGTCCAGGAGGGGCCGGGCCTGCTGGTAGGACTTCGCCCGGACCAGGAGGTGGGCGCGGATGAGGACCAGCCTCGAGTCCTGGGGATCGACCATGAGCACGCGGGCGACGTAGGGCGCCGATTCCTCGTAGCGCCCGCTCGCGTACAGGGCCAGGGCGTAGGGCCGGTCGAATTCCCGGATGCCAGACTTCGCCTCGGCGAGGGGAGAGAGGGCGGACAGCGCGTCCGAGCTGCGCTTCAGCGAAATGAGGGCGCGGGCCATGCCCAGGCTGGCGATCCACGCGTCGGGCGCGATGGCCAGGGCCGAGCGATAGAGGCCGAGGGCGCCCTGGTAGTCCCCGTTGCGCTCGGCCTCGACGCCGCGAAGCACGCTGGGCAGGATCGAGGGGATGCCGAGGCGGGCGAAGCGGTCGAGGGATTCGATCGCGCGCCGCGCCGTATCGCTGGAAACCCGGTTGAAGAGGGCCAAGGCCGGAATGAGCTCGCCGAGGCTGGTCGCGGCGACGGCGGGAGGGACGGCCGGCACGCGCCCGGCGGCGGCTTCGGCGATCGCGGAAAGCAGGGCGGAGGCGTTTCCCGACAGGGCGGCGGGATCGACCTCGCCGGGCGGGGCGGCGTCCCGGGACGGATAAGCCAGGTTATAGATGGCCCGGGCGATCGCGGCGAGGGCGGCCCCGTCCTCCGGGCGCATCGATTTCGGCGAGAGCGCCAGCTTGATGGCCTTCTCGAGCGAGGCGGGGGACCCGAAGACGATCGAGGACTCGATCGACTCGCGCTCCTCGCGGCCGCGCGCGAGCTCGGCCGGATCGGCGATGCGGAGCGCGCTGCCGTCCGTGGTCGCGGCCAGGGTCGCCGACGAGGGCGCCGAAGGCTTCGGGACGGACTGAGGGGGAAGGGGGGCAGGAATAGCAGGGGAACCCGAAGCCGCGGGAAGGGCGGAAGCGCCGCCCGGCCCGGCCGGCGTTCCGCTGTCGGGGGCCGGGCGGGTGTCCCCGACCGAAGCCGGGGGCGTCGAGGCGCAGGACGCGAGCGCGAGCAAGAGCGAGCAGAGTACTGCCGCCGACCGGGGCAAATCGCCGCGCGGGACCGATCTCATGGGTCGGGAGAGCGGCGGCTAGGCCTTTCGATCGTCTTCCCCGCGCCCGCTCCGCTCGCCGAGCGGCTGCTCTCCGCCGCGGCGCGGGCCGCCTTCCGGCGGGCCAGGCCGTAGGCGACGAATAGGCAGATTCCCCCTCCGATGAAGGCCGTCGGCCACCATGAGGCGATGAACTCGGAGAAGCTCGCCTTTATCCACTTAAAGGAGAATAGCGCGAAGAAGAGGCCCAGTCCCAGGAAGCCGATGGATGGAACGAGATACGGGGCCTTCCTGCCCTGCTTCCTGACGATTCCCGCGGCCACGCCGGCCGCTCCGGCGACCGCCATGATCAGGGGCCAGGCCTGGGCGAGGCGCCAATGCGCGAGCAGCATGGCCTGGAAGAAGGCTCCCTCCAGGGCGAAGAGCATTCCGCCGAAGAGTATGTAGATGGAGGACTTCCTGACGAGGGCCAGGTAGAGCAGGAGGCCGCCCGCGGCCATGACCAGGATCGGCCAGGCCGCGATTCCTCCCTCCAGCGGCCTGGTCGTGCGCAGGAGGAGCCCGATCCCGATGAGCACCGCCGCGAGCGCGGAGATGAAGAGCACGTCGTCGGACCCGGGCCTTCGGCTTTTCATGCGTCCATAAATTGTACAGAAAGAGGCCGTCCTTGCCAATGGAAAATGCCGCGTGCTATCCTCCGCGAATGGCGGGATCCCGGTCCGCTCTCATCGCCGCGACGCTCGCGGTAGCCGTCCTCGCCGCGGCCCTCTCTTCCTGCTCGGACCCGCGGCGGGCCTTCATGCCGGGCGACAGGGCCCAGCGGGCCGAGCTCGCCGAGCTCCTGGGCCTCCTGGACGAGGCGGGCTACGATTTCGTGCAACGCTTCGCCGTCCTCAGGCAGATATCGGCGAATTTCATCGAGCAGGGCGAGTTCGACCGCCTCGGATCCTTCCTGACCTCGGCGCTGGGCAAGGCGCCCGGCGGCCTCGACGACCCCTACGAGTCCTGGTACTACTTCACCCTGGCCTACGCCTACGACCGCTCCGGCTCGGCGCCCATCGCCGCGATCTACTACGACCGGGTCCTCAAGGACTGGCCCGACGCGACGGTCGACGGCCGTTCGATCCACTACGTCTGCCTGTCCAGGCTCATCGAGACCGTCGAATCGCCCGAGCGGCGCATCGAGTATTACAAGGACATGATCGCCCGCTTCCCCCTCGAGGCTGAATCCGGCCGGATCCTCTTCCTCCTGGGAAAGGAGTACGAGCGGGTCGGCGATTGGGACCGCGCGGTCGAGGCCTACTCGCGCTTCATCCCGCACTACGGGGAGCCCATACCGGGCTATCCCGACGCTTTCCAGTACGCCCGGGGCATCGTCGACTTCTACAACAGCCCGAAGGACTGGGCCTACGCCGACCTGCAGGCGCTCGTCTCCGGGATCAAGGAGGCGCTCGACGCCGGGAACGCGCAGAAGCTCCGGGCCTATAAGGCCAAAGTCAATTTCTTCGCCGTCGACTGGCTGAAGCGGGACGCCGCCCCCTCGCCGACGGCCCTCTTCGACTTCGGCGAGTTCATGTCGGGCGGAAGGATAAAGTCGGCCCCCGCGCTCGATTCGGCGTCCAGCGGCCGCGAGGCCTACCTCAAGACCTGGGGATGGACCGACCGGATCTCCACCTGGTACTTCTACTTCCGCAAGGTGTACTTCCCGGCCGATCCCGAGATGCACGGCCGATGGGAATGGGCCGGCATCTACTACGGGGAGAAGATGCGATGAGGCGCGCCCGCGCGGGGGCGCGCGTCGCGGTCCTCGCGGCCGTCGCGGCGATCTCCGCCCTCTCGCCGTTCCCGGCGCGGGCGGAGGCCGCCCGGCCGCTCCGCTCGGCCGCCCCGGGGGCACTAGCCGGCCGGGTCGGCGAGGCGCCGCCCCCAAGCGGGAGACCGCGCCGGGCGGCCTACGGCATCGGGATGCCCTGGGGCCGGGAATGCTTCGAGGCCCTGCGCGCGGCCTACCTGGGCCCTGACGCGCGGAAATGGCTCTCCGCGGTCATGAGCCGCGCGGCGCCCTACCTTCCCTACATCCGCGAGCGCATCCGCTTCTACGGCCTTCCCGACGAGCTCGCCTTCCTCCCCGTCCTCGAGTCCGAGTTCTCGACGCGCGCGGTCTCGCGCAGCGGGGCCGCGGGACTGTGGCAATTCATGAAGAACTCCGTGGCCGGCTACGGGATGCGGATCGACGAATGGGTGGACGAGCGCCGCGACTTCATGAAGAGCACGGACGGCGCCCTGCGGAAGCTGGCCGACAACATGGCGACCTTCGGCGACTGGAATCTCGCGCTGGCGGCCTATAACGCCGGCGCCGGAGCGATAGGCCGCGCCCTCGCCGCCGCCAAGCTCGCGGGCGCGGCGGCCCCGGACTACTGGGAGCTCCGCGACCGCGGCCTCCTATCGGCCGAGTGCTCGGCCTACGTTCCCAAATTCCTCGCCCTCGCCTCGATCCTGGCCTACCCCTCGCGCTCGGGGCTCGAGCTGTCCTGGGTAGAGGCCGAGAGATGGGAGACGGTCCGCGTCGGGAGGTCGGTCGACCTGGGACTCCTCGAGATGAGCTCGGGGATCGGGGCCGGGCTCCTCCGCGACTCCAATCCCGAGCTCCGCTACGGCGTCACGCCGCCCGATCCCGAGTACCGCCTGAAGGTGCCCGCGTCCCGGGCCGGGGCCCTCGCGGCGGCGCTGGCCGACCCCTCGATCGACGTCCCGGCCTATCGCCTGCACCTGGTCCGCTCGGGCGACACCCTTTCCGCGCTCGCGCGGAGCTACGGCACCTCGGTATCGGCCATCGCCGGGGCGAATCCGGGCATCGATCCCGACAGGATCCGGCCGGGCCAGTCGCTGGTCATGCCCGTCTCGCCGGCGATTCCGATCCGGGAGGAGCCGGCCGTCGACGATGAGGAGCCCGCCTTCGAGGGTACGTACATCGTGGCCAAGGGGGACACTCTCTGGAGCATTTCCCTGCGGCACTCGGTGCGGGTCGAGCTCCTGGCCGCCCGGAACGGCCTCGACGTCGGCGGCGTGATCCGCGAAGGAAAGCGCCTCGCCGTGCCGATAATGACGGGGAAGCCATGAACCGAAAGCATCCGTGCGCGCCGCGACCCAAGGTCCGCGCGCTGGCGGCCATAGCCGCCGCCCTCCTCGCGGCCCGCTACTCGGCTACCGCCCAAGGGGCCCCGGCATCGCCCTACGCGATCGAGTCCTCGATCGACTGGGAGGCCCGCGTCCTGGAGGTGCGAATAAGCCTGGACCTCGGGACTGCGGGACTCGAACTGCCCTCGGGCAGGCTCGAGGCCGAGCGCATGACCGAGCGGGACCTCCCCTCGCTGGCGAAGGGGCATTTCTTCGCCGTGCGCGTCGATTCCCGCCGCGACGTCGAGGACACGATCGCGGACGGCACGATACCGGCCCGGAGCGTCCTGGCGCTGCCGGAGAAGGCCCGCCTGGCCTCCTCCTCGCTCAGCGGGGACCTGCGCTCCTACCGGGCCAGCTACGAGCTCCCCCTCGGCTCGGTCGCGGCCCTCTACCTGGACGGATCGGAGCCGGCGCCGGCGCGCCCCCCGATCGACGCCGCGCCGACGCGCGACTATTCGGGCATCGTGATCTACGCGAAGGGCCCCTTGCCCGTCCACGGGGAAAGGATCGCCGGCCGGGCGCATCCCTGCCTCTTCCCCAGGATCTACGACGAGGACATGCGCCTGATCCTGGACAAGGACGCCGTCGCGCCGGAGGCCCTGGCTTCCCGGGGCGTCCTGGGCTATGCCGAGGGCATCGGCGTCGAGGCCGAGTCGCGCGCCGGCGGGGATCCCCTGCGGATCATGGCATTGGAAGTCTACGGCGAGGGCCGGACCGACTACGTGATCCCGCGCGAGGACGCGCTGCGAATCCTCTCCAGCGCCGCGAACCGCGAGCTCCTCAGGCAGGGCAAGGTGGTCGTGGTCCTGGACCTCTAGGCCTCCGGCCGCCCTTATTCCAGCAGCATCAGGCTGGCGAAGACCTTCGCGTCCCCGATCAGGTTGTCGAGCTTCGCGTACTCGTCGGGCTTATGGGCGGTCTCGTCCAGGGTGGCCCACACGACGCAGTCGAAGCCCGCGTTGCGCAGGTAGGCCCCGACCGTCCCGCCCCCGATGCCGACGGGCCTGGGGTCGATGCCGTACACGTCCTTGATAGCCCGGGTCAGCGCCTTGACGACGGGAGCGTCCTTCGGCGTCGCCTTCGATTCGTTGCGCTGAGCGATCTCGAAGCCGATCTTCACGCCGTGCTCGGACTCGACGGCGCGGGCGAGCCCGGAGACGCGATCGAGGACCTCGTCGACGGAATAGGCCGGCAATAATCGCATGTCGAAATAGAAGACGTCGTCGCCCGGTATCGTGTTCACGTTGGGGACGTTCGCCTCCTTCTTCGTCGGCGATATCGTCGAGCGGTCGGGCTGGAAGAGGGGATCGCGCGCGTTGAAGACCCGATCCTCGAGGGCATGGACCCGCAGGGCGAGGTCGCAGGCGGCCAGGAAGGCGTTCGCGCCCTCGTCGGGCCTCGAGCCGTGGCACTGCTTTCCCTTGGTCGTTACCTTGAGCCAGCAGAGGTTCTTCTCGGCGACCTCGATCTCGCTGCCCTCGGCGTTGCCGCCGTCGGGAATGACGATGAGATCCTCGGGCCTGAAGAGCCTCGCGGCCTTCAGGATGTACTGGATGCCGTGGAAGGACCCGACCTCCTCGTCCGCGACGAAGAGCAGCTTCACGGTCCTGGCCGGGCGGCCGCCCTCGGCGAGGATCGAAAGGGCGGCGAAGACCGCGCCCACCAGGCCTTGCTGATTATCCTCGGTTCCGCGGCCGAAGACCTTCCCGTCCTCGTGGACCGCCTTGAAGGGATCGCTTTTCCACATGGTCCGATCGCCCTCGGGAACGACGTCGAGGTGGCTCATGATCCAGACGCGGCCGCTCTCGGCCGGCAGGGAGCCCGGGATCGTGGCGACGATATTGGGCCTGAGGCCCCCCGGCACGCGCGGGTCGGGCGAGTCGTAGCGCTCGATATCCGCGATGCCCTTGGAGGCGAGATAGCCGACCAGGGCCTCGGCCTTCCTCATCTCGCCCTCGCCCCCCGACTCGGGGGCTATCGCCGGGATGGAGGTGAGGAGCGACTGAAGCTCGACGATGCCCGGGACCGAAGCCTCCAGGCGCTTAAATACCGCTTCTTTGAGGGACATCGCTCCTCCTACCTGCCTTTATAGGCATCCCAGGTCGAAGCCACGAGGGTCTCGACGTCGGAGAGCTCGGCCTTCCAGCCCAGCTTCTCGCGGGCCAGGGCCGACGAGGCGCAGACCGTCGCCGGATCGCCGGGCCTGCGGCCGACGACCTCCGAGGGTATGGACTTGCCCGTGACGCGGCGCGCGGCGTCGAGTATCTCGGCGACCGAGAATCCGGCCTCGGACCCGAGATTGACGGTCAGGCTCTCGTCGTTGCGCGATATCCAGTCGAGGGCGGCCATGTGGGCGCGGGCGAGGTCCCCGACGTGGACGTAATCGCGGACGCAAGTCCCGTCGCGGGTCGGATAGTCGTCGCCGTAGACCTGGATCAGCGGCTTCAGCCCCGCGGCGACTTCCATGACGCGGGGGATCAGGTTAGCCGGGTCCTTCTCCAGCCCGCGCACCCTGCCCGCGGGATCGTAGCCCGCCGCGTTGAAGTAGCGCAGGGCCGCGTAGCGCAGCCCCTTGAGCCGGTCGTACCAGGCGAGTATGCGCTCGATCTCGAGCTTGGTGAAGCCGTAATAGTTCTCGGGCTCCGTCGGGTGGGCCTCGTCCATGGGCAGGTACCTGGGCTCGCCGTAGACCGCGGCAGAGGACGAGAAGACGAGCTTGCCGACGCCGGCCTCGACCGCGGCGTTCACGATGTTGATCGTCCCGCAGAGATTCTGGGTCGAGTACTTGCCGGGATTCTCCATCGACTCGCCGGCGGCCTTCGCGGCGGCGAGATGCACCAAGGCGTCCCGCCCGCGCATCGCGCCCAGGAGGGCGGGATAGTCGAGGATGTCGCCCCGCAGGAACTCCTCCTCGGGGAAGATATTCTCGGGACATCCGGTGGACATGTCGTCGAAGACGGCGACCTCGTGGCCCGCGTCCAGGAACGCGCGGCCGACGTGACTCCCGATATAGCCCGCGCCGCCGATGATGAGGATCTTCACTCTCGCTCCTTCCGCGCGGCCCGCCGCCGCTGGGTCCAGTATACTCGCCGCCCGGCCCGCTAGTCCAAGGGCGGCGCCGACGCTCAGGCACTCGGCCCGGCGCTCGCCCGGAAATGAAACAGCCTCGGCGCGCGAAACGCGCACCGAGGCCGTACGAAATGCCGCCGATCAGAATTGAACTGATGACACGTGGATTTTCAGTCCACTGCTCTACCAACTGAGCTACAGCGGCGAATAATCGCCTGCGGGCCGCCGGCACGGGCCGGTTTCCCGCGAACCGTAGTTTTATACCCGGCTCCGCCCGGCCTCGTCAAGCCCGGCGCCTCATTCCCCGATGATCTTGATAAGCGCCCTTTTACGCCTGCGGCCGTCGAATTCCCCGTAGAAAATCCGCTCCCAGGGGCCGAAGTGCAGCTTCCCGCCCGTTATCGCGACGACGACTTCCCTGCCGAAGACCTGGCGCTTCAGGTGGGCGTCCGCGTTGTCCTCGCCGACGTTGTGCCGGTACCTGGACACCGGTTCGTGGGGAGCGATCTTCTCGAGCCACTCGATGAAGTCGGCGTGGAGCCCGGACTCGGCGTCGTTGACGAAGACGCTGGCGGTGATGTGCATGGCGTTGACCAGGCAGAGCCCCTCGGCCACCCCCGATTCCCTAAGGGCGTCCTCGACCCGGTCGGTGATGTCGATGAACTCGAAGCGCGACTTCGTCTCGAACCACAGCTCTTTCGAGTAGGACTTCATACGAGGACTTTACTCCGCCAGGCTCCCGAGCGCCAGCGCAGGGCCATGGCGATCCCCCTCGTCCATTCGTCGCAGGACAGGCCTATCCATACGCCCGCCAGTCCCATGCCGAGCTTGAGACCGAAGAGCCAGGAAAGGAAGACACCCAGGCCCCACTGGAAGCAGACGCCGACGAGTACGGGGAAGATCGTGTCGCCCGATCCCTTCAACGCGGGGATGATGATCGTATTGAGATTCCGAGCCGGCTCCAGCGCGAAGCCGATAAGGAGGGCCGCCGAGGCGTAGGCGAGGATCTTCGGATCGGCCGTGAAGAAGGAGAGCAGGGGGGCTTTAAAGATATTCAGCAGGAGGACGAATAGCACTGAAAGGCAGAAACCCGTCGCGAACCAGCGCCAGACGCGGCGATAGGCCTCGTCGGGCTTGGCCGCCCCGACATAGTAGCCGACCTTTATCTGCCCGGCGTTCCCGATCGAGATGCCCGAGATGAAAACGTAGCGGGAGAGCGAGATGGCGATGCCATACGCGGCCAGCGCCTCGGTGCCCATGCGCGAGATGATGCCGACGACGAAGATCTGCGCGATGTTGTAGGACAGGTTCTCGCCCGCGGTCGGCACTCCGACTTTGAGTATGAGCGTATAGACGCGCGCGGGAACCTTGCCCAGGTCGCGCCAGGGAAGGGCGATCTCGCGCCGGGCGCGGATCCGCCAGGCGGAGAGGACGAAGGCGAAGGCCTGGCCGACGACATTCGAGACGGCGACGCCGGCGATCCCCGTGACGGGCAGTCCGAAGAGGCCGTAGAGCGATATCGCGTTCCCCAGGATCGTCACGCCCAGGGCCGCGCCGTTGACCGCCATCGGATCGTAGGCATGGCCGTAGGCCCTGAGGACATTCGCCTGAGCGAGATTCATGGCCATGAAGAAGGAGCCGCCGCCGTAGATGGTCAGGAAGCGGACGGCCATGGCGCGGACCTCGTCCTCGAGCTCGTAGAGACCGAGCGCGGTCGGCGCGAGGAGGACGGCCATTACGCTCACGATGGCCGAAAAGCAGGTCATGATGACCATGCCGGCCATGGCGGTGCGGCCCGCTTCCTCACGCCTCCCCGCGCCCAGGTTCTGCGATATGAGGATGCTGACTCCCGCTCCGACCATGAGATACAGGAGCTGGACGAAGAAGGAGAATTGATTGACCGAGCTCATCGCCGCCGCGGCCTTTTCGGAGAAGCGGTTGAGCATGAGCTGGTCCACGACGAGCAGCGAGGTCCGCACGACGTTCTCGATGAGCATCGGCAGGGCCAGAACGGCGATGGGAATCTTAGTCTTGTCTTCGATCATATGAGTAGGCTTCGACTATGCACGGAAAGAAGGGCAAGGTGAAGCGGGGGTCAGCGTTGCATCAGCGGCCCGATAGATTCCGCAGCGATACCGCGGCGATGTAGCCGGCCCCGAAGCCGTTGTCGATATTCACGACGGAAACGTTCGAAGCGCAGCTGTTGATCATCGCCAGGAGGGCGGCCAGCCCTCCGAAGCTCGCGCCGTAGCCGACGCTCGTCGGCACCGCGACCACCGGCACCTCGACGAGGCCGCCGATCACGCTCGCCAGGGCGCCTTCCATGCCGGCGACAGCCACGACGGCGCGCGCGCCC
>CAYPHO010000051.1:0-8150 GCA_964410245.1 uncultured Treponemataceae bacterium
GGGGCTCGGGATCGGCGGCATCGCGGTCGCCCTGGCCGCCCAGACCATCCTCGGCGACGTCTTCAGCTACTTCATCATCCGCTTCGACCGGCCCTTCGAGGTCGGGGAGTTCATCGCCTTCGACGACTACATGGGCACTATCGAGCAGATCGGCTTCAAGACCACGAAGATCCGGTCCCTTACCGGCGAGCAGATCGTCGTTTCCAACACGGCCATCACCGGCTCCCGCATCAAGAATTTCAAGCGCATGAGCCGCCGCCGCATCGTGTTCACGATCAGCGTGGTCTACGCGACGAAGCGCGAGGACCTCGAGGCGATTCCTTCCATCATCCGCCAGGCTATCGAGGCTCGAGAGATGGCTCAATTCGACCGCTCGCACCTGATGGGCTTCGGCTCGTACAGCATCGACTTCCAAAGCGTCTATTACGTGACCGTTCCCGATTACCTCGCCTACATGGACGCTCAGCAGGCAATCATCCTGGACATCATCTCCGAGTTCCGATCGAGGGGAATCGAGCTCGCCTACCCGACCTCGACGGTCTACCTGGGAAAATCGACGGCGAACTGAGGCGGCGGCGCCGGCCCGGGGGAGCGCGCGCGGCGGCCTTGACAACTATATATCGGCTCGATATATTCTACCTCGATATATACCTGGAGGGCGACGCGCGTGAAACGCTCGACGGCCGACTACGTCATGCTCGGATTCCTGTCCGCGGGCGCCATGAGCGGCTACGACGTCAGCAGGCGCATGGCAGCCACCACGTCCCACTTCTACCGGACCAGCTTCGGATCCATCTACCCCTCGCTCGCGAAGATGGAGGCCGAGGGGCTCGTCGCCTCCGACCGCGACGATACCGAGGGCAGGGCCCGGAAAGCCTACCGCATCCTGGGCCCCGGCCGGAAAGCGCTGCGGGAATGGCTCGCCTCGCCGCTCGACATCGCGGCGGGCCCCTCCCTCCTCCTGGCCAGGATCTTCTTCCTCGGCGCCCTGGAGCCGGACAGGGCCCGCTCCGCCCTCGCCGATTACAGGAAGGCCGCGGCCGAGCGAAGGGACTGGCTCGAGGGCGCCCTCGAGGCCGCGATCGTCGAGCTCGGGGATTCCCGCGCCGAGCCGGACCTCTTTCAGGCGGCGACTCGGGGATTCGGGCTCGAGTACTACGAATTCGCGGAGAAGTGGCTCGGCCGCCTCGAGGAGGCGGCGGCGAAGCGGGCGAAGAAGGCCGCTGCGCGATCGCGCGGCGCCAAGGGGGAGTCATGATCCAGGGCAAGGAAGCGTCGATCCGCTATTTCACCGGCACGGGAAACTCCTATCTCCTCGCGAGAGCCTGCGCCTCGGTCTTCGAGGCTGCCGGATTGAAGATCGATATCGAGCCGATCGCCGAGGCGGACGGGACGCGGGGCGCGCCCCCCCGCGCGGGCGCGGGCCTGGCCGCCTTCGTCTTCCCCGTGTACTCCCTCGACCTGCCCCGCGTCGCGAGGCGCTGGCTTATGTCCCTGCCCGACGCCCGGCCCGGCGCCGCCGAGCGCCCCGCCCTCCTCCTAGTCACAGGGGGCTCGCCCGACGACTGCGGCTGGTCCTTGATCGAGGGCCGACGCGCCCTGGCCGGGCGGGGCTACGACGCGGCCTATTCCGACCTCATCCGGATGCCGAATAACTGGGGCCCCTTCATGCGCGTGCCCGGGGCGGAAGAGGCGGCCGCGATCGCCGACGCCGGGGAAGCGAAGGCCCGCGCCGCGGCCGCCGCCTTCCTGGCCGGGGAACGATACGCGAAACCGCTTAGCCTCCCGGTCTTCGGCCCCATCGGCTCGCGCCTCCTACGAGCGGGCTTCAAGATCGGCGTCAAGCGCTTGTGGAGGATGTACGCGGCGAGCGAGGCCTGCACGGGCTGCGGCCTCTGCGCGCTTTCCTGTCCCGTCGGCGCCATCGAGATGGCGGGCGGCGGGGCCGGCGGCAAGGCGCGGCCGCGCTGGTCCGCGGCCTGCGAGCAGTGCATGAGGTGCTTCAATCTCTGCCCCTCGCGCGCGATCGTCCAGCTCGAGGCCCTCGGCCATGGATCGGCGCGGGAGCGCTGGATGGCGCCGGGCTTCGCGGCGCCGAAGCGGCCTTGAGGCGCGCGGCCGCCGCCAATTATCCATTCCGCGAAAAAAGAGCCCGCGCGGCGCGCGGGCTCCTCGGTATCAACTTACAACCAGCCCGGATTCCCCACAAGGAAAATCGGGCTGAGTTCAAGGCGCGAGCGATACCCCGAGCGGAGCATGCTTTTTGCATGTGAGCATCGGGGTGAGCGAGCAACGCAGAAATCAGCCCGATTTTCCTGTCAAGCGCGAATAACATGTTACAAGAGGCACTTGTTCATAATGTATACGCGCTTGGTGGGAAATCCGGGCTAGATCGTCTTCGCGACCTTCTCCAGGAAGCCGCCCGCGCCGCGGTAGGCCTTTACCGCAGCGGGATCGGGCTGGACCGTCTTGCCGGGGCTCGCGGCCACGGCGCGGCCGCGGGCGGCCAAGGCCTCGCGCTCGCCCTCGGGGACCAGGGCGCAGGCGGCCGCGACGGCGGCTCCCGCCGAGGCGCCGGCGTTCGAGATGGGCGTCGCGGGCACGCCCCAGATCGCCGCGATCCTGGCCATGATGCCTGAGCTGCGCGCGGCGCCGCCCGTGACGGCGATCTCCGACAGCTTGCCCGAGAAGGAAGCCGATGCGACCGCGAGGAGGCCGAGGCCGGAATCGACGGCCGCGCAGTAATCCTGCTCGAAGCTGCCCAGCGAGGGCGGCGTCCCGGCGGGAGCCGGGGGCAGTATCTCGGGATCGAGGTGCACGGCGCGCACGGCGGTGGAGCCGGGAGCGACCGCGGCCAGGGCGCGCTCGGTCGGGGGGAAGTCGTTGGCCTTAAGGCCGTGGGCGATGGCGACCGCCTCAAGCGCGAGGGCGCCGTTCTGGCGCACGCCGAAGAGGAAGGGCCTGCCCAGCCCGTCGTACATCGCGTTGGCCATGACGTGGGGACGCGCGCCCTCGACCATGAAGACGAAGCTGGTGCCGAGCGAGAGCATGGCCCCGTTCGCGAGGACCTTGCTCTGGGGATTGTCGCCGGATCCTGCGACGATGGCGCAGTCGGGCGAGAGGCCGAAGCGCTCGACGAAGAAGGCGGCGGCCTTGCCGATTACCGTCAGGGGATGCACGAGCTTTGGGAGCCGCGAGGAGAGGCCCTCGGCTCCGCCCGCGAGGCCCGCCGCGGCGGCCGCGATCAGGTCCTTGTCCCACTTCCGGCCCGACCAATCCATGAGGCTGGTGCCCGAGCCGTTGCCCCAGTCGATGGGAGCGTCCGGATCGCCGGCGAGGACTCCGGGGAGGAAGGAGGAGATGAGGTGGGCACGGTGCGTGCGCTCGTAGACCTCGGGGAAGCGCTTGGCGACGCGGCGCAGGACCGCGCCCGAGAATCGCAGGGGCGAGTCCGAGCCCGAGCGGGCGGTCATCTTGTCGCGGCCGCCCATCGCGGCGCGCAGCTCCTCGGCCTCGACGGTCGTATTCGTGCTCATCCAGATGGGAGCGCGGTCCGACGCGAGGCCGCTTCCGATCCTCGCGGCGAGGCCCGGAGCGCCCTTGGCGCCCGAGCCCTTCTCGCGCAAGGCGGCTATGGCCTTCGAGCCCTCGGCGGCGACCAGGACCTGGCCGTGCTGCTGGGCCGACAGGTCGATGGCGGCCACTCGGCCCAGGATGGCGGGCCCGATATCGGAGAGGAGGGCCTCGAGGGCGTCGAGGAAGAGGCTCGCCGGCTGGTCGGCCTCGCCGGTCTCGCGCGGCGCGAGGATGGGAGCGCCCTCAGTGAGGCCGTACTTGGCCAGCCTCGGGTCGTCCCTGTACTTGATCTTCACGTCCGCGACGGTCTCGAAGGTCTTGCGGTCCAAGACCACCGCCGAGGTGCTCTGCGTGCTCGAGTCGATTCCCATGACAAGGTCGAGTTCGGCCATACGTCCTCCGCTCTTCGTTTTCGCTAGGAGGATTTATAACCCGGGAGGCGGGCCTAAAGCGAGCCCCTCGGAGGAGGTACGCCGAGGGGCTCGAGGGAACTTCAGCTCGCCCGCTTCTTGGAGACGACGTCGAAGGCGACGGCCAGGAGGAGGACGAGGCCCTTCACCAGCTGCTGGATGTCGCTGCCGACGCCCATGATCGACATGCCGTTGTTCAGGACGCCCATGACCAGGGCGCCGATGATCGATCCGACGATGGTGCCGATGCCTCCGTAGGCCGAGGCGCCCCCGATGAAGCAGGCCGCGATAGCGTCCAGGGCGAAGGTATCGCCGGCCGTCGGCGCCGCGGCGTTCAGCCTCGCCGAGAAGGCGACTCCGGCCACGGCGGCCAGAGCGCCCATGTTGACGTAGGTGAAGAAGAGGACCTTGTTCGTGTCGATGCCCGACAGCTTGGCCGCCTTCTCGTTGCCGCCCATCGCGTAGATGTAGCGCCCGGGCACGGTCCTGCCCATGAAGAAGGAATAGGCCGCCACGAGGGCCGCGATGATGATGAATATGACGGGCAGGCCCTTGTAGAGCGCCAGCCAGAAGGCGATCAGCATGAGCATCGCGGCCACGCCGGCCAGCTGCAGCGCGAAGAAGGCCGTCGGCGGGACCTCGAAGCCGCTCCTCCGCCGGGAAGCGCGCTTGCGGGCCGCGGCCAGGGCGTAGAGGAGGGCGACCAGGGCCCCGGCGGCGATGGCCGTGATATTCAGAGTCCCGTCGGGCGATCCGAGGAGGTCCGCGACGAATCCCGCGCTGATCGCCTGGTAGGATTCCGGGAAGGGACCGATGGTCAGGCCCTGGAGGATATAGATCGTCAGGCCGCGCAGGCTGAGCATGCCGGCCAGGGTGACGATGAAGGAGGGTATCCGCACGTAGGCTATCCAGAAGCCCTGCCAGGCCCCGAAGGCGAGGCCGATCGCGGCGCCGGCCGCGAGCCCCAGGCCGATGCTCGCCTTCATGTTCACGATGAGCGTCCCGCATACCGCCCCGACGAAGGCCACGAGGGACCCGACGGACATGTCGATGTGGCCGCCGGCCACCAGGCAGAGCGTCATGCCGATCGCGAGGATGAACACGTACGCGTTCTGCAGCACCAGGTTCGTCACGTTCATCGGGACCAGGAGGACTCCCCCCGTCGTGACCTGGAAGAAGGCCATGATCGCGACGAGCGCGATGAGCATTGCGTATTGCCTGACGTTTATGTGCAGCGACCAACTACCTATCTTCATATGCATTCTCCCGACCGCCCCGCATGATGCATTCCATGACGCTCTCCTGAGTCGCCTCTTCCCGTCCCAGCTCGCCGACGATCCTTCCCTCGCTCATCACGTAGATCCGATCGGACATGCCCAGGACCTCGGGGAGCTCGGAGGAGATGAAGATCACGGCCTTGCCCTCGACGGCCAGCTTGTTGATGATGGTGTAGATCTCGTACTTGGCCCCGACGTCGATTCCCCTGGTCGGCTCGTCGAGGATGAGCACGTCCGGGTCGGCGAATATCCATTTGCTTAGGACGACCTTCTGCTGGTTGCCGCCCGACAGGTTCCCGACCTTCTGGAGGATGCTCGGGGTCTTGATGCTCATCGCCTTCCGGTAGAGCTCGGCGGCCCTCGCCTCCTCGTCGCGGTCGATCACCATGTTCGGCGAGATCTTCGCCAGCGCCGCGATCGTCACGTTCTCCTTGACGTCGCCCATCAGGTTCAGGCCGGCCGTCTTGCGGTCCTCGGTCGCGTAGGCGATCCGATGGGCGATCGCGCCCTTGACGGTCCCGAGCTCGACGCGCTTCCCGTCCTTATAGGCCTCGCCCTCGATCCGCTCGCCGAAGGACCTGCCGAAGACGCTCATGGCCAGCTCGGTCCTTCCCGATCCCATGAGCCCCGCGACGCCGACCACCTCGCCCCGGCGCACATTCAGGCAGGCCCCATCGACGACCGGCCGCTCGCGCGAGACCGGGCCGTAGACGGTCCAGCCGCGGATTTCGAAGGCGATGTCGCCTATAGCGTGAACCCGTCGGGGGAATCGGTCGACGATCTCGCGGCCGACCATGCCCTTGATGATCCTTCCCTCGTCGATCGGGTCCCGACCCTTCCTCAGGGTCTCTATGGTCTTGCCGTCCCTGAGGATGGTGATCGAGTCGGCGACCTGGGTGATCTCCCGAAGCTTGTGGGATATGAGGATCGACGTTATCCCCTTGGCCTTCAGCTGCCGTATCAGGTCGAGCAGGTGCTCGGAATCCTTCTCGTTGAGCGAGGCGGTCGGCTCGTCCAGGACGAGGACCTTCACGCTCTTCGAGAGCGCCTTCGCTATCTCGACCAGCTGCTGCTTCCCGACGCTCAGGTCCATGACCCGCCTTCGCGGATCCTCGTCGAGGCCCACCAGCTCAAGGAGGCGCCTCGCCTCGCGCCTGGTCCTCTCCCAATCGACGACCTTCCCCCTCGAGCGCTCGTTGCCCAGGAAGATGTTCTCGCCGATCGAGAGGTAGGGAATCAGGGCCAATTCCTGATGGATGATGACGATGCCGATCCTCTCGCTGTCGTGGATCGACTTGAAGGCGCGGACCTTGCCCTCGTAGACGATCGCGCCCGCGTAGCTGCCGTGCGGATAGACGCCGCTCAGCACGTTCATAAGGGTCGACTTGCCGGCGCCGTTCTCGCCGACCAGGGCGTGGACCTCCCCGCGGGCGATCGAGAGGTCGACCCCGCCAAGGGCCTTAACGCCCGGGAATTCCTTCGTAATGCTCCTCATCTCGAGGATGCTGTCCTTCATCGCTGCGCTCTCCCCCGCGATGGCCGCCGAGCGGGCCCGCCCGGGATCCGATCCCGAGCGGGCCGCGCCGCGCGGCGGCCTATCTCTCGGCTACTGGATATCCGCCGTGCTGTAGTAGCCCGTATCCAGGAGGAGGGCCTTGTAGTTGCCCTTGTCCGCGAACACGGGCTCGCAGAGGAAGGAGGGCACGACCTTGACCCCGTTGTCGTAGGTCGAGGTGTCGTTCACGGGAACCGTCTTCTTCGCCATTATCGAGTCGACCATCTCGACGACCTTCGCCGCGAGGGTCCGCGTGTCCTTGAAGACCGACATCGACTGCTGGCCGGCGATCATCGCCTTGACGTTCGGCTTGTCGCAATCCTGGCCGGTAAGGACGGGATAGGGCTTCTTGTCCGTGCCGAAGCCGTTGGCCTTCAGCGAGGCGATGACGCCGATGGCGATGCTGTCGTTGGGCGAGAGGACGGCGTCGAGCCTGCGGCCCTTCGCGTAGTTCGCGGTGATCAGGTTGTCCATCCTCGCCTGGGCGGTCCCCGAGTTCCAGTTCGGGATGGCGATGGCGGTGAAGGCCGTTTGCCCGCTGGGCACGACGAGGACGCCCGAGTCGATATAGGGCTGGATGACGCTCATCGCGCCCTCATTGAAGAGCTTCGCGTTGTTGTCGTCAGGCGATCCGACGAAGAGCTCGATGTTGAAGGGTCCCTTATTGGTCTTCAGCCCGAGCGCGCTCTCGATGAACTTGCCCTGGATCTCGCCGACCTTGAAGTTGTCGAAGGTGGCGTAGTAGTCGACATCGGCCGTGTTCATGATCAGCCGGTCGTAGGCGATGACCTGGACCTTCCTGGCCTTCGCCGTCTTGAGCGCGTTGGTCATCGACGCGCCGTCGATCGAGGCGACGACGAGGGTCTTGCATCCCTTCGTGATCATGTTCTCCACTTGCTGGACCTGGGTATTGACGTCGTCTTGCGCGTACTGGAGCTCGACCTTGTAGCCCTTCTCCTCGAGCTTGGCCTTCATGTTCGCCCCGTCCTGATTCCATCTCTGAAGCGACTGGGTGGGCATAGCCACGCCGACGAGCTTGCCGCCGGATCCTCCCGAGCAGGCGGTCGCGATCGCGATGACCATGGCGGCCGCGGCGAAAGATAGCAACTTCTTCATAACCTCTACCTCCGAATGAAAAGATCGTCGTCGATTCACGAAGATAGACGGAGCTTCCCCGCCGCACTATGGACGGGATTGATATTGCATCTCCAATCTTGATATCGGGCGGGACCGACCCTTACGCGGCTGCGGGACGCGCGCCGCGGGCGTCCGGATCCGGACGGAGGCGATCGGAAATGAACGGCGCGGACAGGGCGCGGGCGATCAGCGGCG
>CAYPHO010000051.1:8160-14924 GCA_964410245.1 uncultured Treponemataceae bacterium
TCCGGCCTCACGGCCATTGGCACGGCTTATGCGGATAATCGGCATGCGCTTCGATGATTACGTCTTCGTGTACAGGCTTCGCGACAGGCGGCTCTCGTCATGGCACGGCAGGCTCCACAGCCATCCCGGCTCCCGCTACGAGCTTCACTACTTCATCTCGGGGGCGGGAGCCTTCAGGGATCGGGGCATCGTCTTCTCGGTCGCGGCCGGCGAGCTCTACGTGGCGGCGCCCGGCTCGCCCCACCAGGTATGCGCGGCGAGCGACCGCAGGCCCGTCAGCTACTACGCGATCCTGGTGGATCCCGAGGGCGACGAGGAGGCGCTCGGCCTCCTGTCCGCGATGGCCGAGCGCTGCGGCGCCTTCAAGGTGGGCTCGGCCCAGAGATTCTTCTTCGCGGAGCTCATGGAGAAGAGCCGCTCGAGCAGCCCCCGGCTCGTGAAGGCTGCCCGCCACGCCCTGCTCTCCTTCCTCTACGGCCTCGAGTCCGGAACGGGCACGAACCGGGCGGCCTCCGACGAGGCCCATGTCGAGAAGGCCCTGGCGATCATGCAGGGCTCGATCGAGGGCGAGCTTTCGCTGGCCTCGATCTGCGGGCGCATCCAGCTGTCGCGCGAGCACTTCGTCCGGATATTCACGCGAAGGATGGGCATCCCGCCCATGCGCTACTACTCGCGCCTGAAGATCGAGGCCGCCCGGGCCCTGCTCTCGAGCACCAACCTGCGCGTCAACGAGATCGCCGACCGCCTGGGCTTCGAGAACCAGTTCAACTTCACGCGAGCCTTCAAGCGCGAATCGGGGCTCTCGCCGACCGAGTATCGCTCAACCTGCCTGCAGCGGGCCGATTTCGCGGCGCGCTGAGCGAAGCCGAGCCGATCAAGCCGCGGCGGCGGCCTTGCGCCCGCCCAGCTCGGCGACCGCGAGCCCCGCGAGCACGACCGCCGCGCCCGCGGCGAAGCGCCAGGTCAGGCCCTCGCCCAGGAAGAGGCCCAGCGCGATCGCGATGGGGACCTTCGTGAAGGAGATGATGCCCGCCTCGGAGGCGTTCATGTACTTCACTCCCCAGGTGAAGGAGATCTGGCCCGCGTATCCCAGGACGGCGGCCGCGAGCAGCAGGAGAGCCGATTCCAGGCCCAGGGATGCCGCCTCGGGAATGGTCCAGGCGGTGACGACGATGCCGGATACGCAGACCGAGAGGTAGACGATCTCGGTCCCGTTGTTACGCCGGGCCCGTTTCGTGTACTGCACCGAGATCCCGGCGAGGAAGCCCGACAAGAGGCCGATGCCGTCGCCCAGGAGGCTCGTCGCCGAGCCGTCCCAGAAGATCAGGGCCACGCCCGCGAAGCAGACGAAGGCCCCGAGCACCGCGCGCGCTCCCATGCGCTCCTTGAAGAAGAGGGCGCCCAGCAGTATCGAGAAGAGGGGGAAGGTGGTGTTGAGCACGGTGCCGCGGCCGGCGCCCGAGAGCTCGATCGAGACGAAGTAGAGGACCATGCCGACCGACCCGTAGATGCCGCGCCACACGACGTCCTTGGGATCGCGTATCGCGAAGCCCTCTCTCTTGGCGGCGATCGTAGCCGAAGCGATCGCCGCCCCCACGACGAACCTCCCCAGCGAGACGAAGGCGCCGCTGAAGTCCGCGGACAGGGACTTGGTCACGGCGGCCATGACCGCGAAGAACAGGCTCGAGGCCGCGACCGCGGCGATTCCCGCGCCCCTCCTATTCGGATCCATGCGGGATTCTAGGTCCCCGCGGCGCCGAGCGGCAAGCGGGGGGCATCGGGACGGGCGGCGCGGCCTTCAATCGCCGGGAGCCCGATCGCGCGTACTGCGCATGCGCGGCGAGGGCCGCGCAAGGAGGCCGTATGAACTCTCTCAATTCCATCCTGCTCGAGGGCAACCTGGTCAGGGACCCCGAGAGCAAGACCACGAGCACCGGATCGCAGGTCTGCGACTTCTGCGTGGCGTCCGATCGGTACTATAAGCAGAACGACGAGCTCGAGAAGGAGGTCTCGTACTTCGACGTCGAGGCCTGGTCGAAGCTCGGGGCGGCCTGCTCGCAGAACCTTAAGAAGGGCAGGGGCGTGCGCGTGGTGGGCAGGCTCAAGCAGGACAGATGGAGCGATCCCGAGGGGAAGACGCGCTCGCGGGTCAAGATCGTCGCCGAGCACGTGGAGTTCAAGCCGATCCGGCAGGGCCCGAAGGCCGAGGCCGTCGCGGCCGCCTCGTCCGCCGAGGCGGAAGAGGCGGAGATGGTCTTCTAGGAAGCGGCGACGGACGGCGGCCGCGCCCGGCGCGATGCGGCGCCGGGGCCGCGGCCCCGGCTACTCGGCTCCGGCCGCCCTGCCCGCCACCGCGTCGACGCCGGCCGCCGCCTCGAGGGCGGTCTGGGCCTCGGCGGCGGCGCGCGAGAGGATCTGCAGGAACTTATCGCGGTAGGCCGGATCTATGATGCGCGCCGTGGGGCCGGATACGCTGATCGCTCCCGCGAAGTCCGCGCCGGGCAGCCTCAGGGGCTTGGCCATGCAGGTCAGCCCGGTCTCGTACTCCTCGCGGTCGAGGCCGTAGCCTTGCTCGGCGACCTTGGCCACGTCGGCCAGGACCGCCTCGGGATCGGTGATGGTATATTCGTTGATGCGGGGCAGGGGCCCGGCGCCGAGGATCGCGCGGGCCCGCTCCTCGGGCAGGAGCGAGAGGATGGCCTTTCCGACTCCCGTGCAGTAGAGCGGGAGGCGGTCGCCCGGGGCGGAGCGCATGCGCAGGCTGCGGTCGGCCTCGGCGCGGTCGAGGTAGATGGCGCTGGCCCCGGCCAGGCAGGCCAGGTTCGCGCTCTCGCCGGTGTCGCGCGCCAGGCGCTCGAGGAAGGGGCGGATCCTATCGACGACGATGGAGCGGATCGGGACATGGGCCCCCAGCTCGAAGAGGGCCAGGCCCAGGGACCAGCCGCCGCCCCGCCGCTCGGCGACGCCGCGCGATTCGAGCACCGACAAGTACCGAAGGGCCGTCGCCTTGTTCATGCCGGTCTCGCGCGATAATCGCGCCAGGCTGACCTCCCCGGTTGTTCGCGCTAGGTAAAAAAGAAGATCGAGTGCCTTGCCGGCCGATTCGCTCATAGTACCCCTGCCAGATACGGTGCTATCGAAAGGAAAATAGTTTCAGTATTTGAACCGGCTTAGAATACCACTTGCCGATGAATGCGTAAAGGGAGCGCAAATGTTTTTGAGTAAAGAAAAAGATCGATCCGGGCGGCGAGGGAGCGGCCGCTATCTCGCCAGTTCGTAATCGCGCGCGAGGCGGCCGATAAAATCCTCGTAGTCGGTAAACCGGAAGGCCTCGAGGCCGGCCCGCCTCGCTCCCTCGACGTTCTCCTGGC
Organism: uncultured Treponemataceae bacterium; assembly: GCA_964410245.1. Lineage (GTDB taxonomy): Bacteria > Spirochaetota > Spirochaetia > Treponematales > Rectinemataceae > CAZXXZ01. The sequence continues at coordinate 11,532 of CAYPHO010000051.1, forward strand.
TGTCGTCGACGAAAAGGCAGTCCGAGGCCGCGGCTTCGGCGGCCCGCACGGCCGCGGCGTAGATCGCCGCCTCGGGCTTCGCCAGGCCCAGCTCGCAGGAAAGGACCAGCTCGTCGAAGCGGTCGGACCAGGAGCGGCCCGGTCCCGATCGGACATAGCGGGCGCCGTCCTCGTGGATGTTCGATAAAAGGACGAGGCTTCGGCATCGCGAGCGCAGGTCGGCGAGCTCATCGAGCATGCGCTCGTTCATCGCCGAGAGCCAGCTCTCGATGTCGAGCCGGCGAAGCGCTTCCAAAGCCGATTCCGAAGGCGCGCCCAGTCCCAGGCTCCCGGCGACGCCGCTCCAATACTCGGAATATCCCAGGTCGCCGCGATCGTATTCCCAGCGACGCGCGCCGTAGGCCGAGCGGAACTCGCTCGTCCCTCCCACGAAGCCCATGGCGCCCATGAGATTCCCTACGGCGTCCTCGGCCTGGGGCAGGGTCAGGACCCCGCCCATATCGAGTATCACGCTCCGTATCGGCTTCATGCCCGGCTCGGCCTTCCCGCGGCGCGCCCCGCTAGTCGGAGCGCGCGTCCTCGTCGCCGCGCCAGAAGCCGTCCTTCCAGTTGAAGCGACTCGAGTCGGGGACCGCCCTCCCCTCCTCCGCGGCCTTCATGAGCTGCTTGTAGTAGCTCTTCACGAGCTTCGCCCGCGAGAAGTCGAGGATGAACTTGCCGACGCCCTCCTTCATGAGGAAGGGAATCCGGTCGACGATGGAGAAGGGAAGCTCGGGCGTCACGACGGATCCCTCGCCGGCGGGGGATAGCGCGTAGCGCGAGCCGTCCCGGTCGGCGAATTCCGAGAAGTCGTAGGCGGCGGCGAGGTCGGCCCGCATCCGGAAGAGGGCGGGATAGGAGAAGACCACGGGCATGAGGGCCGCGGGCGGGATGGCCTCCTCGAGCTTCTGGAAATCCTGCTTCGATATCTCGAGGGGAGGCACGATCAGCCGGGCGCCCTCCTCGAGGAGGAAGGAGGCCGACCAGAGGTTGAAGGAGTAGAGCCAGGGACCGCCGATTATCGTGACGCCGGGATCGGCCTTGACGGCCTTGCGCTGGCCGCGCTCGGGCATCGACGGATCGCCTCGGGGCCTTTCCGCCGCGCGCGCGGCCGCGGCCGCCGCGAGGGGCCGCAGGATGGCCAGGTGGCCGGGGTTGTTCGCGACGAAGAGGCGCTGGCCCCGCCCGATCCAGTACTCGAGCTCGGACTGCAGCCACTCGGAATCGGACTCGGGAAACCAAGGATCGAGCCAGAGGACCAGATTGTCGCGCTTGAAGGGGAGCGTCGCCTCCTCGGCGCGCATGACCGCGGCGCTGGAGCGGTCGAAGAGGATCATGGCCTTTTCCGGCCGGGCCGCGTTCAGGATATGGAGGTCGGCGACGTCGCGCACCAGGGCGTAGACGCCGTCGGGGAGGATCGAGGCGCCGGCCTTGAGGCCCTTGGCCGCCTCCCGCGCCTCGAGGCCCCCGATCGCGGGCTCGGGCGCGCCCTTGAAGCCCGGGAAGGCGCGGTAGCGGCCCAGGTCCCGCGGCAGGACGGGAGCGTAGCGCCGCCCCATCGACTTCGTCTGGACGAGGTACACGAGGTCGCCCTGCTTGAAGTCCGCGTCGACGCGCATCAATAGGCCGTTCGGGGCCTCCCTCGCGTCGCGGACCTTGGCCGTCCAGCGCGAGGAGTCGTCCGCGCGGTGGAATCGGACCGAGTCGCCCTCGGCCAATCCCTCGAAGGCGTTTAAGAGCGCATAACGTCCCTCGGGAAGGGCGCGGATATCGCGGACCTTGCCCAGGGGGATGCCGGTGCCGCCGGCCTGATCGGGCTTGATGAACTCGGGATCGATCTTCCCGTCGATGAAGAAGCGGGTCTTGCGCCGCGCGAAGTCCGACTGGAGCATCGAGCGCGCCTTGGCCAGGGCGCGCTCCCGGTCGAGCCTCCAGTTGTCGATCATGTAGCGGTAGGCCGCCGTCACGGCGCCGACGTACTCGGCGCTCTTCATGCGGCCCTCGATCTTGAAGGACTCGACGCCCGCCTCCATGAGCTCGGGGACGTAGCCGATCAGCTCCAGGTCGTCCGGCGAGAACCAGTAGCCGGTCCTCGATTCGTTCGAGTACAGGCGGCGGCAGGCCTGGGCGCAGGCGCCGCGGTTCGCGCTCTTGCCGCCCAGGTAGCTGGAGAAGAGGCAGAGCCCCGAGACGCAGGCGCACAGGGCCCCGTGGACGAAGACCTCGAGCTCGAGGTTGGTCGAGGCTCGGATGGCGCGGATCTCGTCGAGCGACAGCTCGCGCGCGAGCACGGCCCGCTTGAAGCCGCGCTTGGACAGGAGGTTGACGCCCTTGGCCGAGGCGACGTTCATCTGCGTGCTCGCGTGGAGGCTCAATTTCGGGAAATGCTCGCGGGCCATCTTGGCGACGCCGAAGTCCTGGACGATGACGCCGTCGGGCCCCACCCGCTCGAGGTAGCCCAGGAACTGCCACATGCGGTCGGCCTCGCGCTGCTCGAAGACGGTGTTGACCGTGACGTAGACCTTCTTCGCCTTCTTATGGCAGATGTCCACCGCCGCTTCGAGCTGATTGAAGGCGAAATTGGAGGAGCGCATGCGCGCGTTGAAGCTGCGCGCGCCCAGGTAGACGGCGTCGGCTCCTTCGCCTAAAGCGGCGTCAAGGGCTTCGGGATTTCCCGCTGGCGCGAGCAGCTCGACTGTTGGCATGAGAGGGAGTATAGCTTTTCCTGCGAGTTTAGCTAATAGGGTCTCGACGGAGACCCTGAGGCGCATGCGGGGGCCCGGCGCTCCGGGCCCCCGAGGCGCGGCTTACTTCGGCAGGTAGGCCTTGTAGACGCCGCCGACGTTCAAGAGCCCGAGCATATAGAGCATCCCGTTGTAGTAGCGCCATTGGCCCGAGGGGGCGGACTCGTACCAGAGCGCCTGGACGAAATCCTTCCGGCCATCGCCGGTCGCGGCCAGGCAGGCGGCGGCATTCATCGCCTTGAGCCCGAGCGAATGGTCGGATCCGTCCGGCTTCCCGTCGACGCTATAGCGGTCGGGATAGCTGTGGACTCCCATGCTCCGGAAAAAGCCCAGGAGGCGATCGCTCTGCTCGACCTGCCAGGGATCGGCCTTGAACCAGGACCAGTCCATTGCGACATTCATGCCGATGCGCCAGGCGTCGTAGCGGAAGTCCATGTGCTGGCCATTGTACAAGTCGGTCGGCGTCCCGTCGAACTCGGCGTAGTCGGGCATGAGGCCCGTCGCGGGGTGCGCGGCCTTCTTCAGGAAGGCGCGGCTCGCCGCGGCGGCTTCCTTCCAATACGCATTGTCCTTATCCGCCCACAGCGCCCAGATCTCGTAGAAATGCGGC
>CAYPHO010000052.1:0-14848 GCA_964410245.1 uncultured Treponemataceae bacterium
CTTCGGTTGCTAATCTGGTAATCGAGTAGTAATACGAGGCGCTGGTCTTCTCGATCGTCACCGTGCCGCAGGAAGGAGGAAGCGCGACCGCCAACCTCATGGGCCCCTTGATCGTCAACAAGGCGAACCGCCTGGGAATGCAAGCCGTGCTCGCCGACCCGCGCTGGCGCGTGAAGCACGACATCATGGCCGAGCTCGCCGCGTCGAAGGGCCAGGGCTAATGCTGATCCTATCGCGCCGGGTCAACGAGAAGATCGTGATCGGCGATGACGTGGTCATCTCGGTCGTCGAGGTGCGGGGCGATCAGGTCAAGCTGGGCATCGAGGCGCCGCGCAACGTCAAGGTCTTCAGGCAGGAAGTCTTCGACGCGATCCAGGAAGAGAACCGCAGGGCCGCGGCCTCGCCCGCCCAGCTTCCGCTTATCGACGTTCCCCTGACGAAGGAATAGCCCCGCCCTCTCGGCCCCTCGCCGCTCGCGAGGCGAGGGCGTCGGCCAGGAGCCCCATAGCCGAGCCCTGCAGGTCGTCCGCTCCCATCCCCCTACTCCTCGCGAAGCTCTCGCCGTTGACCGCGAGCAGGCTGAAGAAGGCCGTCGTAAGGAAGACCACCGAGTACGCCGTCCGCCTTCCGTCGAGCTCGGGGCGGAGGCTGCCGTCGGCCTGGCCCTCGGCGACGAGCGCGGCGACGGCGTCGATCAGCGAGTCCGAGGCCTCGCGCCATAGCGCGTAATGCGGCCCGCCGCTCCCGGTCCCGCCCAGCTGGGAAACGAGCGAGAACAGGCGCATGCGGCGCGGGTCGCTTCGGTAGAAGTCGCGGAAGCTCGCGAGCACGGCCTCCATCCTCTCGAGCCCCGACGCCCGGCCCCTCGCCGCCCGGGCCATGCTGTCGGAGAGGAGCGCGAATATCCCGGCCATGACCGCGAAGTAGAGGTCCTCCTTCGTCGCGAAATACTGGTAGAGCGTCCTCTTCGTGAAGCCCGCGGCCTCGGCTATCGAGTCCATCGAGGCATCGTAGTAGCCCTTCTCGCGGAATACCTCATCGGCGGCCGCGACTATGCCGGCCTTCCTCGCGGCGCGCTCGCGCTCGGCCCTGGTCATGGATTCGGGTATCCTCGCCATCTCGCTTGACTCTCCATAGTGGTTATATATACTATCGGTATACTTAGTATATCAACAGTATACTTAGCAAAATCTACTCGAGGCGAGCGGGACGGTCAAGCCCGCGGGGAGCGGCGGATGAAATGCATTATCGCGTACTTTTCCGGCACGGGCACCACGGAGCTCGCCGTCAAGATGCTCGCGGGGGCCCTAAGGGACTCGGGCTGCGAGACGAGGCTCGTCAGGATCGAGGATGCGCTCAAGGGAGCCGAGCCGATGCCGGCGCTCGACGCCGAGCTCTTCGGCATCGCCTCGCCCGTGATGGAATTCGGCGTGCCGGCGATCGTCAGGGACTTCGCTCGGGCCCTGCCCGAGGGAGGGGGCCGCAGGACCTTCATCCTGAGGACCGCGGGCGGCGTCGCGCCGCAGAACTACGGGGCGTCGAAGCCCTTGATCCGCGCGCTGAGGAGGAAGGGCTATGACGTATTCCACGAGCGCCTCTTCTCGATCGCCAGCAACTGGGTAACGAAGTTCGCCCCCTCGGCGGTCGCGCGGCTATACGAAGCTACGAGCCGGAAGATCGCGCTGATGGCCGGGGACGTGCTGGCCGGCCGCGAGAGATTCCTCGAGGCCCCCGTCGGGACGCGGATGCTCATGGGGATGATCGCCTTCCTGGGAACGAGGTCCACCTGGCTCATGGGCAAGGACCTGAGGGCCTCCGAGAAGTGCACGATGTGCGGAACATGCGTCCGCGGCTGCCCCAGGGGCAATATATCCGAGAGGAAGGGAAAGATCGCCTTCGGGTGGCGCTGCATCTGCTGCATGCGCTGCGTCTACTCCTGCCCCAAGAACGCGATCGGATTCAAGCTCTTCTCGTTCTTCGCCCTGCCCGGAGGCTATCGGATCGACGAGGCGATCGAGGCGGCCTCGGCCGCTTCCCCTTCGGCGGAAGGCTTCACGCCCCCGTTCCTCCCGGAATACGTCCGGGACGACTCGCTCTAGCGCCGATCGTCGGGGCCGCGCGGTGCGCGCTAGGGGCGGCCGCGGCGCCGCGACTTGCGCGAGCGCGCCCCGGCGGCCGAGGATCCCGTCGAGGTCGTCGCGGGCGCCTCGGCGACGGCGGACTCGGCGCCGGCCCGGACCCGCGTGGCCGCCGCGTCGATCAGGGCGAACTCGTGCTCGAAATTCGGCGTGAAGACGCCCCTGCCCAGGTTGTCCCGGATCTCGGCGAAGCTCCAGAACCTTCCCTCCTCCACTTCCTTCCCGTCGTGGGAGAAGGGCCCGCCGTAGGTGACGACGAAGGAGAAGACGAGCTCGGACTCGGCCTCGCAATCCCAGCGGTAGCGGAGGATGGGCTCGATCCGCGCGCCCGAGGCCTCGAGCGCGAGCTTGGTGACGCCGATCTCCTCGCGCATCTCGCGGCCGAGGGCGTCGTCGAGATCCTCGCCCGCGGCGACGTGGCCGCCCACGGCGCTGTCCCACTTGCCCGGCTGGATCAGCTTGGCCATGGAGCGCTTCTGAAGGTACATCGAGCCGCGGCCGTCGAGGACCTGGAGGTGGACTACGGGATGGAGCTTGCCCGGCCCCTTGTGGACATCGCTGCGCCTCGCGGTACCCAGGACCTTGCCCTCCTCGTCGACGAGGGGAAGGATCTCGCCGCCGTTCTCGGCCTCCATGCGGGCGCGCCGGCGCGCCAAGGCCGCCCGGCCGAACTGCGCCAGCGCGAGCGCCCCGAATAGGATGTAGAGCAGGCCGCCCGAGATGAAGCCCCAGGCCGCCGCCGAGAGCGCGAAGGCGGCGTAGAGGGTCAGGGCGACGTGGCAGGCGAGGAGGACGACGACGAGGACGAGGCTGCGCCTCATGGCCGGCAGGGCGGCGTCGGGAATCGCGACGCCGCGGACTTGCCGCGAGACGTAGCGCCTCAGGTAGTCGGAAGGCAGGAAGAGGAGGGCCGCCATCCCCGCGAGGAGGATGAATTCGACGGCGGCGGGCTTGAGCCTGAAGAAGATCTGGTCATGGAGGGCCAGGGAGATCGCGCCCATCGCCGCGAGCAGGAGGGTGTCGGCGGCGACGAAGGGATCGGCCTTCCTCTCCTTGGCCAGGGAATACAGGAATTCGCCGATGCCTACGCCGACCCCGACGAGGAGGCCGACGGTCTCGCCGAAGAGGGCGTCGGCGGCGACGAAGACGAAGAGCGGGGCCAGTCCGGGCAGGAGGGCCTTCAGCAACGGTAGCGGGCTCATATTCGCGGCCTAGGATACTTAGGCGGCGGGACATAGGCAAGCGCCCGCTGTGCATTCGGGCGAGCCGGAGGCTATACTCGCGCGGAGGAGCGATCAAGGTGCCGAAGATCTTCCATCCCTCGACGGGCTTCCTCGTCGGCGATCCCGAGCTAGTCCCGCTTCGCGCAAGCGCCCTTCCCTCGGACGAGGACGTCCTCCGCGCGCTCGAGGGACTCATCGTATCCCCCTCGGGCTGGCGGAAGGTCTTCGCCGCATCGGGGCGGGAGGAGTCGCGGGAGGAGTCCGTCGCCGCCGCCGACCTGGTCCTCGCCGCCGCCGCGGCCGAGGCCCTCGCCCGCGCGATCCTCGGCCGCGCGACGCCGGGCTCGGCGACGCCGGCGACGCCCAGCGTCCTCGTCGGCATCGACACGAGGCCGACGGGGCCGGCGATCGCCGACGCGATGACCCGCGCCTTCCTCGGGGCCGGCATAAGGCCGCATTATCTTTTCATAACAGCCGCCCCCGAGATCATGGCCTACAGCCGCCGCGCCTGCGCCCTCCCCCCCGATCACGAGGAGCGGGCCGAGGGCTTCTGCTACGTCTCGGCCAGCCACAATCCCTTGGGGCACAACGGCCTTAAATTCGGCCTCGCCTCCTCGGGCGGCGGGGGCGGCGTCCTTCCGGGCGCCGAGGCGACGGCCCTGGGCGACTCCTTCAAGGCGATCGCGTCCGCTCCGGGGGCGGCGGCGCGCGCGCTCTCTCTCATGGAGCAGGCCGATCCGCGGGCCGTCGCCAAGGCCTTCTCCGAGTGCGCGCTCTGGAAGCGCCGCGCCGTATCGGCCTACACGCTGTTCGCCCGCGAGATCGTGTCCGGCGCGGATGACATGGACGAGCAGGAGCGCTTCTTCGAGCTCATGTCGCGGGCGGCCCTCGACCGCCCGGTCGGCGTCGTCGCCGAGCTCAACGGCTCCGCGCGCTGCCTCTCGATCGACCGCGACTTCCTCGAGGGCATGGGCGTCCGCGTCCGATCGGTCAACGACGCGCCCCGCGCCTTCGCCCACCGCATCGTGCCCGAGGGCGAGTCCCTCGCGGACGCGATGCGCGAGCTGGACGAGGCCGCCGGGGCCGACGACCGCTTCGTCGCGGGCTACGTGCCGGACTGCGACGGCGACCGCGGGAACCTGGTCGCCCGCGCCAAGGCCGGCGAGCTCTCGCGGCCCATCGAGGCCCAGGAGGTCTTCGCCCTGGCCTGCGTCTCCGAGCTGGCCCAGCTGGCCCGCGAGGGGAAGCTGAGGCTCGACGAGTCCGGCAACGCGGGAGAGCGGGTCGCCGTCGTCGTCAACGACGCGACGAGCATGCGGATCAACTCGATCGCCCGCGCCTTCGACGCCGACGTCTTCAGGGCCGAGACCGGCGAGGCGAACGTCGTCGGCCTCGCCGAGTCGCTCAGGGAGAGGGGATACATCGTCCGGATACTGGGCGAGGGTTCCAACGGGGGCAACATCACCCATCCCTCGCGCGTGCGGGATCCACTGGCCACGCTCGGCGCCCTCTTGAAACTCCTGCTCGTGCGGGACTCGAGCGAGGGGGAAGGCCTTTACCGGGCGTGGATGCGGCTGTCCGGTCGGCTCTCGGACTATAGCCCCGACTTCACGCTCGACGACGTCCTCTCGTCGCTCCCCCGCTACGCCACGACGAGCGTCTTCGAGCCCAGGGCCGCGCTCCGCGTCCGTACGAGCGACCAGATCGCGCTGAAGGCGCGCTACGCCGGGATCTTCGCGCGGGAATGGGAAGCGAGGCGGGATGAGCTGTCCCGGCGCTACGGCATCGAGTCCTGGGACGCCTTGGCGACGAACGGCCAGGTCGAGAGCCGGGTCGGGTCGGATTTCGCGGCCTCGGGCCGGGGGGGACTGCGGATAGTCCTATCCGACGCCGGGAAGAGGCCCCGAGCCTTCCTGTGGATGCGCGGATCGGGCACCGAGCCTGTCTTCCGCGTCATGGCGGATATCGAGGGCGGACTGCCGGAGGACGAGGAGCGCCTCCTCGACTGGCACGCGGCGATGGTCCGCGAGGCCGACGAGCGCACTTGATGACGCTCGAAGCGATGTACTAGGATAGGCGCGGGCGAGGGCCTTTAGGAGTCGTAATGGGTATCAGGGGCGAGTTGTATTCCACTCGGGTCGGATGCGAGGGCAGGACCTACTTCTTCAACGTGAAGGAGAACCGCATGGGCGACGTCTTCCTGACGGTCGTGGAGTCCAAGCCCAACGAGTCCGAGGGCTTCGAGCGCCGCTCGGTCGTCGTCTTCAAGGAGGACATGCCGCTCTTCCTCAAGGCCTTCCAGGGCGCCCTGGACTTCATGTCCTCGGGCGGGAAGGCCGGGGCCGCGGCCGAGGCGGCCGCGATCTCCTACGATCCGCCTCCCGCCCCGCGCGCGGCGAGGCCGCGTACCCCCGGCGGCTTCGCCGGCAAGGCCGTCGACGCGGGGAAGGCCGACTCGGCGGGCGCTCCCGGCGGGACGGCGCCGCGGAAGAAGATCGTCGTCAAGCGGAAGAGCGCCGCCCCGAAGGACAAGGATGAATGATTCGCGGCGAGGGCCGCCCGGGCGATATCAGCCGGTGATGTCGCCCGTATAGCTCACAAGCAGGACATTGGCGACGCCCTCTATCCTGCTCACCTTATCCACGAGCAGATGGTTGTCCCGGCCGAGCCGTATCTCGATGCTGAGCTCGGTGCGGGAATCGCCGATCGTCTTGGACCTGATCCGGTACTTCCCGGCCTCTTCCCCTATCATCCGCAGGACGGCGTCCCCGACCTCTTGATCGCCGTAGTTCACGACCAGGAGGTAGGGATCCTTGTTCCAGGCGCGAATCGGCCTCGAGTCGAGGACGAGCAGCACCGCGGCGATGAGGATCGTGCCGATTATCGCGATCTCGAAGAATCCCGCGCCGCAGGTGATGCCGATGGCGATCGCCCAGAACATGAAGACGATATCGAGGGCTTCCTTTACCGCGGTCCTGAACCTCACGATGCTGAGCGCCCCGACCATGCCTAGGGATAGGACGAAATTCGAGGCGATGGTCATTATCACCAGGGAGGTGATCAGCGAGGTGAGGACGAGCGAGATGTTGTAGGCCTTGCTGTACAGCACGCCTTTATAGGAGCGCTTGTACACGAAATACACCAGCATCGACAAGAGGAGCGTGCATCCCAGGATCATCAGCGCGTTGAGCGGATTTAGCTCGCCCTGCTGAAGCAGCTCGAGCGCGTCGTTCTTGAAAAGCCCGTTCGGGAGGTCGGCGTCACGCATGCCGAAAGACTATCGCAGGACGGGGGCGGCTGAGAAGCCTAGGCAATACTTGGATATCGACTGCCTCGATCCGGTCCTCTCCTGCAGCGTCCGCTTGAGCCATAGCGGAAGCCAGCCCCGGTGCTTGATTTCCATGATCACGCTCATCCCCTCGCTCACCGGCACCCCGGGGCTTATCTCCCGGAAGAAGTCCCCGACTCTCGGCCGCGATACGACGTCGTAGTCGAAGGTGATCCTGACCTTCGCGGGCTCGTAGACATAGGGCTCCCTGACATAATCGATGATGAGGCAGGGCTGGAAGGCCCCCCCGACCAGGTCGTAGTAGATCGCCTCCTCCCCCGCGGCCAGCAAGGGCGAATAGTCGGCCTCGATCAGCCGGCTCGCGTCGACGGCGGAAAGCCTGACGACGCGCTTCCCGACCTGCTCGCCGAGCTTCCGCTTCTGCTCGAACCTCAGGGTGAGCGGATCGAAGCGGTACATCCTGAGCCGGTACTTGCACCTCGAGTACAGGCCCGCCTTCTTGCCGGCGTAGCAGATCCTCGCGGCGCTTTCGAAATACAGGCTCCTAACCGAGTAGCTGCCGCCGCGGGCGTTCGCGTCGACGCTCATGAGGGGGCCGATCCTGCCTTTGATGAGGCGGTACTCCGCCAGCGAGAGCAGGTACTTGTGCTCGTAGCGGAATTCGCTCATGGCTTCCGGTATTCCATGAGCCGCGAATCGCTCAGCCCGAAGCGACTCTTCAGCTGATCCAGCACGACCTCATCGCGCCGCCGGGCGAAGTCGATCATGCGGTCGACCGACACTTCCCAGCCGAGCTCGGATCGCAGGCCCCACCTCTCGATCTGCCTGGGCATCTCGGGCGCGATAAGGGATGCCTGCTCGCGTATCAGCCCGGCGACGATCTCGGGACTGAGCGCGGAGTCGAGGCGGCGGACGAATCGCTCGATGAACAAATCCTTGAACTCCTCGTTCTCCAGCAGCTTCGTGATAAGCAGGGTCGAGACCTGCTTGGCGTATCCCCTTCCGTCCGGGTCGAGCCAATGCTTGAACGCATCGATCCGATAATCGCCGAATGCGTGATCGGCGTCGTAGAATATCCATCGCCATCGGTCTTCCTCGGCGTCGCCTCGCCAGAAGCGGATATTGCCCGAGTCGAGATTGCCGAGATACACCTGCAGGACGTGGTAATCGATGTAGTTCTCGATGTCCATCATGCGGCCGATCCGCTCGTAATTGGCGGCGATCGAGAGGTCATGCTCCGTCGCGAAGCGGATCAGCTTGCCGTAGCGCCCGTAGGAGCCCGACAGTATTATCCCGTTCCCCTCGAGCAGGTCGATGCCCCGCTTGTCCGGGCGGCCGGCGTTCGCCGCGAGGAAAGATCCGTTGACCTTTTCCCGCAGGTTGCATAGGCCGTAGTACTCGCCGTTCAGGAAGAGCAGCACCGGATACCCGGACTGGTACTCCAGCCCCAGCCGTCCCGCGAGCTTGCCCGCGACGAGGTCCCGGATCTTCGATCCCTGAGAGTCCTGGCCGCCGGAGCGGAGGACGAGGGACTCGAAGCCGTACACCTCCTTTTCGGGGAAGAGCCGCAAGGCGAGGCGCGGCATGCCGTAGATGCCGCGGAAATGCAGGGCGAAGGATTTCTGGGGCAAGCCTCGGCTGAACGAGCCGAAGACCTTGATGCCGGCCGTCGCCGCGAAGATCTCGGCGCCGTCCTCGCCGAACATCTCCACGCCGACGGGGTATTCCCACTCCTGCCAGAAATTCGCGCCGAAATACGGGTATTTACCCGCATGCTGCTTGCCGAAGGCAAGCAAGCCCCTTTCCTCGCCGTACAGGAGATCGGGCGCCAGCGAAACGGAGAAGACCGGCAGGCTGCTCTCCTCTCCGATGAAGTACGTCGCCGAGGCGATCCGCCCCGGGAGGCAGCCGTCCTCGAAGACCCTGGCCCTGACGACGGCGTTCTCGCGGATCTCAAGGGCCTTCAGGTACGGCGGCGAATCGCGGCCCGGCTCGGAGCCGTCGATCGTATAGCGTATGGCGCCGCCGGTCGCCGAGAGCTCGAGCGAGACGGCATCGTCGTAGAATCCGGGCCGGAGCGACATCGCGACCGAATGAGGACAGGCCCTCAAGCCCTCGCGATTGGCCATGCCCGGAGTCGCCTTCGAGAAGAACAGGCGGTCCCCGTCGACGATGCCGGCCGACTCGGCCCCAAGGGGCAATTCCTCGATGTCGACGCGATCGATCAGTCGACCCTGGGGAGAGGACAGGATGATCGAGTCCCGGCGCTCGTCCAGCCTGAAAGGGGCGTGGAACCATTTTCCGCCTCCTCGAATGTCCTTGCCGGAGGCGAAAACCATCGCGTACTCGCCGGCCGGCAGTACGACGGATGGAAAGCGCCAGCGGAAAGGATCATCGGCGGAATCGGAAAGGCCGATGCCGCCGAGATCGATGTCGCTATCGCCGTAATTGAGGACCTCGATCCAGTCCGGGCGCTCGCCGCTCTCGTCGGAGGCGCCGTCCTTATTGGAGGGACAGTATTCATTGACGCGAAGGCTGTACTCGTAGTCGCTGATCGAGTCGAAGTAGGCGGCATAACCCTCGTCGGTATTGGGGAAGCCGGGGCTCGGATGCGGGCATTCTGTCCAGCGCATGCCGTCCCAGGCCAGGGAGACGTCCGGCCGTACCTTGCGCAGGGATACGGATTGCGCGATGCGACCGTCCTTCCCGCTCAGGATGACATGCTTGTCGCTCGGCCTGATGCCGAAGGGAAAGCCCTTCGCCGGATCGGCCGACGATTCGAGGACGAGGTAAGCGCGGGCCTCGATCACGCGATCGGCCATTCGCCACTTCTTCAGATCGCGCTGATCGTCGCTCAGGTACATATCGCTCAGGTCGATCGGCTTATTCGTCCCATTGCGCAATTCGATCCAGTCGGGGTAGTCGCCCTCGCGCCCGGGATACGAGGAATCGTTTTCCATCATGACTTCGCTGATCGAGAGGCCGGGCGCGCGGGAACAGAGCATCACCGCCAGGACAACGAGCGAGACGCCGGCCAAGATGAGGATGACGCGCAGATTCGCGGGCCTGTCTAGATCGGTAGCCGGCCGCATCGCCCGCTCAGCCCGCTACGCACTTCGCGACGACGCTGCGCTCGCGAGGGCCGTCGAACTCGCAGAAGTAGATCGCCTGCCAGGTCCCTAGAACGGGCTTCCCTCCCGACACGACCACCGTCAGGCTCGGCCCGAAGAGGCTCGTCTTGATGTGGGAGTCCGAGTTGCCCTCGGCATGGCGGAAGGCGGGATCCCTCGGCGCGATGAGGGCGAGCTGCCTCTCCATGTCCGCGCGGACGTCCGGGTCGGCCGACTCGTTGACGGTCAGCGCGGCGGTCGTATGCAGGGATTGCAGGACGCAGATCCCCTCGCCTATCCCCGATTCAGCGATCGCGCGGGCCGCTCCCTCGGTGATGTCGACGATCTCCACGCGCCTCGAGCTGCGCACCCTGATGATCGATGGCTTGGTCATGCGACGAGTATGCCCTATTCGCGCCCGTAATTGAAAGTCAGCCTCTGTATCGGCGAGGGGCCGAGCTCGCGACAGGCCGCGCGGTGGGCGGCGGTGGGATAGCCCTTGTGGCCTGCGTAGCCGTACTCGGGATAAAGCCAGTCGTACCGTTCCATCATCCTGTCCCGGGCGACCTTGGCGAGGATCGACGCGGCCATGATAGCGGGCACGACCGCGTCGCCCTTGACCACGGGCGAGCAGGGCCGGCCGAGCTCGGGCCGGCGGTTGCCGTCGACGTAGACCTCGGCCGGGGCCGCCAGGCCCGAGCGCGCGAGCAGGCGCTCGGCCTCGAGGTAGGCCCGCCTCATCGCGAGCATGCTGGCCCCGAGGATGTTGAGCTCGTCGATCTCGCAGGGATAGGCCCAGGCCACCGACCAGGCGAGGGCCCTGTCGACGATGAGCGAGTAGGCTTCCGCCCGCTCGCGCTCAGTAAGGGCCTTGGAGTCGCCTAACGCTTCGACGGGGAAGGCCGCGGGCAGGACCGCCGCGCCCGCGGCCACGGGCCCGGCCAGGGGGCCGCGCCCCGCCTCGTCGAGGCCGCAGACGGCCGGCCCCAGGGGGACGGGGCGCGGCCCCAGCGGCGCGAAGTCGGCGGGGCGGAGGACGAGCGAGCCCGCAGGGCGTCCCCGGCGGCCCGCGAGCTTCGCCCCTCGCCCGGCCGAGACGGTCGGGCCGGGCAGGCCGGGAAATAGCTCGGAATCCATTGCGGCATTCTATCGAAACGGGCGGCGACGCGACAGCCGAGCGCAAACGCCCTACCCTCATTGCGCCCGCGATCCCAGGAGCCCTACAATGACCCCCATGGAGCTCACCTTCTACAAGCTGCGCCTCTGCGGCTCGGACCTCGTGCTCGTCGACGACATCGGCGGGGAGGGCAGGGACCGCGACTGGGAGAAGGCGGCCGCCGCCATACTCCGGCGCAGGCTGGGGGCGGGCGCCGACAGGCTCGCCGTGCTCGGGCGCGCCGAGAAGGACTTCTGGCTCAGGGTGTTCGGCCCGGCCGGCGAGGGCGGCCCCTGCGCGGACGCGGCCCTCTGCGCCGCCCGCTACCTCATGGACTCGGGCAGGACGGGAGCCGATTCGATCGCGATGCGCGCGGCCGGCGGCGAGATCGGGGTGGACGTGCTCGACTCGGCCTCGCTGGGACTGAGCCTGGGACCGCCGCGCGGGCTGCCGGAGGGCGAGGAGCTCGACGCGGGAAGGGCCGCCTCCCGCGCGACGACGATCGAGTCGGGAGGCCGGCGCTACCTCGCCCTTCCCTTGGCGATCGGCCTGCCCCCCGCGGCCGCGGTCGCCGTCTTCGCCGACGGCGGCGCCTCGAGGGCGCGGGCCCGCATCTCGTCGCCGGGAAGGGAAGAGGCCCCGCCCGCGGTCTCGGTGCGCGTCGTCTCCCGCGGCGAGATGCGGGTCTCCTTCCCCGCGGGCGGGAAGATCGATACCTGCGCGGCCTCGGCTGCCGCCCTCGCGGCCGCGGCGGCGGTCGGCTACGCCGACCGCGAGGCGATGGTCGCCATGGGCGCGGGGGCGCTCTGGGCCGAGTGGACGCCGCGCGCCGGGGTCTACGTCGCGGGCCGCCCCGAGTACGTCTACCGCGGCGAGTACCACCTGGCCGAGTAGGGCCCCGCGGCGCGGCCGCCGTCCGCAGGGGCCGCCTCAGCCCTCGTAATACTCCGCGCGGAAGTCGTCCAGCTCCTCGAAGCCCAGGCCCCGGTACAGGGACATCGCGGGCGCGTTATGCGGCTTCACGAACAGGGACGCGCTGCGCCCCGAGAGCTCGATCTCGGCGAGCAGGGCGGACACGAGGGCCCTGGCCACTCCCCTGCCCCGCCGCTCGGGGATCGTGTACACGCCGCCGACCTGGTCGACGCGGAGGCCCCGCGCGTTGGTGGCCGCCTTGGCGACGATACGGCCGCCCTCGCAGGCGACCATGACGATCTGCCGGTCCAGGGCGCGGCGGAGGGAGGCGCGGCAGGCGCGCTCGTCGAAGGAGTGGATGGGCGTCAGCACCTCCTCGCGCTCGTAGGCCTCCTGGAGGGGCATCAGGGCCTCGAGGTCGGAGTCCAGGGCCCGGCGCATCGCCGTCCCGGGGGCCGGCGCAACTGCCGGCCGAGGCCGCGCGCCGGCGGGCGGGGCCGAGCCCGCGGGGCCTGCCGTCCCGCGACCGGGATCGCGAGCCATGATCCGGTAGTCGACGCGCGCCTTCGCCTCGAGGCCGAGGGCCGAGGCGTAGCGCGAGACGTCACGGGAAAGCCCGATTGCCTGGGCCGGCCTCCAGCTGCCCGAGGCCAGGGCGAGATCCATATCCGCAGCGGCATCCTCGGGCAGGGCGGGAAAGGCCAGGCGCGAGGGATGGCAGAGCAGGGCGCCGCCGATCCCGCCCGAGCCGGGACGGTCGGCGAGCCACACGGCGCCTCTCAGGATCGGCGGGAGCGCCAGCCTGCCGTCCCGCATGAGCCTTCCCGAGAAGCCCGCCCGGCTCTCCTCGGCCGGCTCCAGGAAGGCGGCCAAGCCGGCGAGATCCGCCCCGACGGCGCGGCGCCAGGCGAGGGGACTCACCGCGCGAGCTTCACGGGCAGGCGCCCCTGGGCCGAGGCCTTGCCGCTCAGCACGGCGAGGGCGGCCCTGAGGGACTCGCGCGAGCGGCCGTAGACGGCGACCGCGGCCTCGGCCCAGGGCGCGCGCGCCAGGGGAGCGGGGCTCTGCGCCGACACGATGGCGACGCGCTTTCCCGCGTCGCGGGCGCGCCGCGCGAAATCCAAGCCCGCCTCGTTGGCGACGCAGGCGATTACGGCGTCGCATCGGCCCAGCTCGGCCTCGAAGGCCGCGAGCTCCTCGGGGAGGGCAGCGTCCTCGGGCGCGTAGGAGTAGCGGAAGAGGGCCGCGCCCGGGTAGCGGTCGAGGGCGGCCGCGGAGAATTCCTTGAGCGGCGAGGCGACGAGGATCCGGCCCGAGGGCAGGAAGGGGATGCCGGCCGGGATGACGGCGGTCGCGCTGCGGTAGGCCTGCTCCTTGATGAAGGCGGCGGCCTCGGGATCGGGGACTCGCGAGTCGAGCCCCTCGAGCTCGGGGACCAGGGCCTCCCTACCGCGCGGCTTGAGGTACCTTAGCTTCGCCTCGAGCACCCTGGAGGCGGCCTCGCGGACGCGCTCGCGGAAGTCGGGCCGGCCCCGGTACGCGGCGATGAGCTTCTCCCAGGCCGGGTCGTCGAAGTCGAGGAGCCGGGACATCATCACCAGGTCGTTGCCCGCCTCGATCGCCTTGACGCAGGCTTCCGAGAAGGCGCCCGCGGCGGCGCTCGCCCCGTTCATGACCAGGTCGTCGGTGACCGCGATGCCCTTGAAGCCCATCCTGCCGCGCAGGAGGTCGGTCATGAAGTACTTCGAGAGGGAGGCAGGAGAGTAGTCCCCGCTGACCAGGGGGAAGGAGAGGTGGCCGCTCATTATCGCCGGCGCGCCCTGGGCGGCGAGCGCGCGGAAGGGCAGGAGCTCCCGCTCCCAGAGCGTCTTCTCGTCGATGCGTATCACTGGCAGCGAGAGGTGGGAGTCGCTCGAGGTGGCCCCGTGCCCCGGGAAATGCTTGGCCGTGGCGATGACCCCCGCGGCGGCGAGCCCGTTCGAGTAGGCCGCGCCCAGGGCGGCCGCGGCCTCGGGATCGTCGGAGAAGGCGCGGGGACCGATGATGTAGCTGCCCAGGTCGGTGGCGAGGTCGACAGAGGGCGCGAAGTTCATGTTGATGCCGAGGGCGGACAGCTCCCGGCCGATCAGCTCGCCCGTGCGGAAGGCGTCGTAGGGCCGGCCCGAGGCGCCGATGGCCATGTTGCCGGGCGTCTCGGTCGTCGTCCCCTTGATGTGCCTGATCCAGCCGCCCTCCTGGTCGGTCGCGACGAGGAGGGGGATGGCGGCGCCGGAGCCCAGGGCCTCTCCCTGCATCAGGGCGACCGCGCCCGCGGTTACCCTGACGTCGTCGGCGTTCCAGCCGAAGATCTTGACCCCGCCGAGCCCCCGCTCCTTGATCCAGCGCATGAGGAGCGCGCCCGGCGTATCGCCCGGATAGGCCATCATGAGGATCTGCCCGACCACTTCCTCGTCGCTCATGCCCTCGAGGAGGGAGCGCGCGAGCTCGGCCTCGCCGCCCTCCGCCCCGGCCCTGGCCGGGGACCAGAAGCCGGGAGGGAGAGGCGCCGAGCTGCCGACGAGGAGGCAGGCGAGGAGGATGGCCGCGAGCGAGGCGAGGGCCTTACGCGTAAGCCTCGCCCTCCAGCTCGTCGATATAGGCCGAGGCCGAGTGGGCGGCGATCGCCCCGTCCGAGGCCGAGGTCACGATCTGCCGGAAGCTCGAGGCGCGGACGTCGCCCGCGGCGAAGAGTCCCGGCACGCTGGTCGCCATGCGGCAGTCGGTCACGAGGAAGCCGCCCTCGTCCTTCCGGGCATCGGGCGCGAGGGAGGTCTGCGGGATCGAGCCGACGAAGACGAAGACCGCGTCGACCGCCTCCTCGTATGCGCGGCCCGATGACTCGCGGAGGGATGCCGACTGGACCTTGCCCGCGCCGGATATGCGCTCGACGACGGTGTCGAAGCGGACCTCGATATTGGGATTCCTGAGCACCCGCTCGGCCAGGGAGCGCTGGGCCCTGAAGCGCCCCTTTCGGTGGACGA
>CAYPHO010000053.1:0-14820 GCA_964410245.1 uncultured Treponemataceae bacterium
GTCCCTCGTAGGCGGCGCCCAGCTCCTCGAAGAAGCGCAGGACCTCGGCGGCGCGAGCCTCGTCCAGGCCCGGCCCGCCGTCTGAGCCCGGGAGCTCGGCGAGGCGGCCGCCCGAGTCGAGGTAGGCCGTCAGGCCCGCGGCCGAGCCGCCCAGCTTGTACACGCGATTCGGCGGCACGATGAGGACCGAGTCCTCGCCTCGGACGAGGAGCCAGGGCCTGACGCCGCGATAGAAGGATTCGGCCTCCTTAAGGCCTCGGAGGAGATCCGGCGGCAGGCGCCTTTTCAATGCGCGCCCCCGGACACGCAGGCGGAATGACAGGCGGAGTGGCAGGCCGAATGGCAGGCCGAGTGGCAGGCCGAGTGGCAGGCGTCGTGGCAGGCGTTATGGCAGGCCGAGTAGCAGGCGTCGACGGTCCCGCCGGCGGGGCTGAAGCAGCCCGAGAAGCAGGCCGAGCTGCGCATGAACTCGGCATAGCCCGTGCTGAGCTCCTTGGGCAGGCTCATCGCCGCGTGGTAGGTCGGATGCCGATGCATGTAACCGTAGCCCATCCAGTAGTGGTAGTAGGGCGTCGAGGCGTAGGCGCCGACCGGAGCCCGCCCGGCGCCGCCCCCCTCGATAGCGGAGAGCTGCGCCTCGGCGGCCGCCTCGGCCTCCTCGATCTTCTTCCGGTAGTAGGCCTTGGTCGCCTCGAGGTCGCAATCCCATATCCGCTCTTGTAACTTTTTTATAGCTTCCTCGAAAAAGTCGGCCATGAGGCCCGAGAGCACCCGCCCCTCGGCGTCGAAGGCGGCGAGGAAGGCCTCCTCGTACTCGCTCTCGGCCCTCGCCGCGCTCAGGACCCTGATCCGCAGGGGCTCCTCGGAGACCAGCTCGATCATGCGCTGCCGACGCAGGCCCTCGATCATGATCGCGGCGACGCGCGGCAGGCTCAGCTCCATGAGGAGTGCGACCTCGACGGGGTGAAGCCCCTCGACGACCTTTCCGGGCACCTGGTAGGAACCGACGAGGATGCGGGGCGGCGACCATGCGTCCCCGGCCCAGCTTATTCCCGCCAAGAGGGCCTTGCGCTTCCGGAATGACGCGAGCCTGCGGGAATAACAGTACAGGGCCAGCGCGACGAGGGGCGCGAAGACCGCCAGGGCGACGAGGGGCCGCGCGCGCAGATTCGCGTCGAGGGCGTCGCCCCGCGTCCGTCCGCGCGCGGGGGCCGTCCCCGGCTCGCCGCTCGGCGCGGAGGCCGCGGGCCGCGCCTCGGAGAGGGCCGCGCCCAAGTCCAGCTGACCGACCGGGAAGTAGAGCTGCAGCCGCTGCGTCCCCTCGGGACCGACTCCCTCCTGGTAGAACAGGCCAGTCAGCCAATAGCCCCCGTCCTCTCCCTTCGTGCCGTACCAGTCGATCTTGTTCTCGGCGTTGACGTATTTCTCGGTTTTGAAGAAGAACTTCGCCCGGTCGGCGTCGGACAGCCTCTCCGCGCTCACCGACCTCGGCAGCACGAGGCGCACCGAGCGGTGGTCCAGGCTCTCGTCCCACGTTACCGGAGCCCAGTCGAAGTAGAAGTACTCGGAGCCGTCCGCCGCCGTCGTGCGGCCGATCAATCCCTCCGCCGCGAAGTCGCCGCCGTAGGTTAGGTTGTACCAGGCCTTCCCCGAGAATCCCCTACCGCCGGCGAGCACGACGTCGTACTTGCCGTTGACGGGGCCCTTGATGGTCAGCGCGCTGCGCGAGCCGTCGGGCAGGTCGGCCCAGCAGCGGTCGAAGTCCCAGACCGGGGCGAAGGCCTCGCCCTCGAAGTAGAAGCCGTGCATCTGCCCGCCGGAAGCGCTCCACTCGAGCCGGTGGGTCACGGTCGCCTTGCCGTCCGGCCTAAGGACGACCGTGATCTCGTCCGAGGCGAGGTCGGCGCTCAGGGCCGCGAGGGGAAGGGCGGCGAGAGCGAGGAGGAGGGCGCAGGCCAGCGCGCGGCCGCCGTGCGCGGCGCGGCCGCCGATCCCGGCGCGAGCGGATGTATTCATCTCAGTTCCTCCTCGATGGCGATCCGGTCCGAGGGAAGCGTCCCGCCCGAGACGCGGGAGCGGCCGGCCGCGATGGCGGCGGCCTTCTCGCGAAGGGCGGCGGCGACGCGCCCGGCCGCGTCGGGAATAGGGTCGGCGTCGGGAAGGTCGAAGCGGCGCTCGATCGCGCTCGCGTCGGCTTCCTTGAGCCAGGCGTCGATTAGCCCGAGGGACTCCTCGATCGCCGCGGCCCCGACGGGATCGTAGCTTCCCGCGCGGCCGCATTCCTCGATGAACGAGCCCGACTCGAGGACGACGAGGTCCCGGGCCTTCGCGACCTCGGGCCGCGCGATCCTCAGGGCCGCGAGCCGATCGCGCAGGCGGCGCGCGTCGGCGAGGCGCCCGGCGGCCTTCGCGGCGCCCTCCCGCTCGAGCTCGGCCGAGGCGGCGCGCTGGGCCGCCCCGGAGGCGAGCGCCGCGGCGACGACGAGGGCGAAGGCCCCGGCGGCGGCCGCCGCCGCGAGGAGGGGGCCGCCCCCCAGGAAGAGCGCCGCCCCGCCCGACGCCAGGCCGGTGAAGACGGCGCCGATGCCCGCGGGGCTGCGGGAGAAGGCGCGCGCGAAGGCTCCGATCCTCATGGCGGAATCGTAGTGTCAGGCGTACTGATGCGCAAGCGGGAAGAGGCCGCAGGCGGCCAGCATGCGCGTGAAGGCGGCCCCGCCCTGCCGGCGGTAGGATCCGAAGCGGCCGTCGCATGACGTGCAGGCATCGACCGAGAGCAGGGCTCCCAGGCCGAGCGAGGCGGCGAGCGCGACGTTCGCCGCGCGCAGGTCGATCCTCCACTGCCCGTCCGAGGCGAAGGCCGCGCATTCCCCGAATTCGCGCGCGAAGGACTCGCCCCGCTCCGCGGGCACGCCGTAGCAGCAGCTGCCGATGGCGGGGCCGAGGATGGCGCTCATCGACCCGGGCCGCGACCCCCAGCGCCGGGCGATGCCCTCGACCGCGGATCGGAGGATGCCCGTCCCCTTCCAGCCCGAGTGCAGGACGCCGAAGGCGCCAGAGCCGCGGTCGAGGAGCCAGATGGGCATGCAGTCGGCGACGGTGACCGTCGCGACCAGGGAAGGATCGCGCAGGATGATGCCGTCCGCTCCGTCCCCGGCCGTGGCCCGGCTGGCGAGCGACGCGTGCTCCCCGGCATCGGAGGGGAAGAGCGCGTTGCGCGAATGACGGAGCTCGACGCCGAGGGCGCGCCCGGGATCGGCGCCGGCCGCGGCCAGGAATCGGGCGCGATTCGCCGCGAGCTCCGGATCGCCGTACTTCATGTCGCCCTCTGAAGCGAGGGAGAGGATGGCCGTCGGCTCGGCGCCGTCGGGGCCGCCCGCCGCGACGACGCCCTCGGGCCGGGGGAAGCGCAGGGCCAGGGCGCCCTCGACCTCTCGCCCGACCTTGATCGTCTCGAGGATCATGAAGTTTCAGCCCGCTCTACTCGCAAGCGAAATCGGGCCGAGGTCGAGGAGCGGGCGATGCCTCGGAGCGGAGCATGCTTTCTGCATGTGAGCACCGAGGCGAGCTCGCGACGCGGAGATCGGCCCGATTTCGCTATTCGTACGCATGCCTAACAACACTCCATATCAGCCATCTTTTACGTTATAGTCGCGAGTAGAGCGGGCGCTTCAGCCGAGGTCGAGGCCCGAGAGCTCGCCGAGGAGGATGATGGCCCGCTCGCAGCGGTCCTTCGCGTTCTCGAGGGTCTTGATGAATTCCTTGTTGCCCTTCCCGTCCAGGAAGGAGAGGTTGGCCAGCGAGTCGTAGCGGCCGCCCGCCTCGCCCTTCAGGAATCCCCTGAGCACCTTGATGAGGGTCGACAGTCCGTAGCCGGCGCGGCGCACGATGCGCTCGGCCTCCTCTTCCGCGCTCCGGGCCACCGCCTGCATCTTGCGCCTGCGCAGGACCGGCGGCCCCATCTCGCCCCTGGCCATGGACCAGGCCTGGCCGAGCTCGCCCTCGGGGGCCAGCTTCGCGTCGAGGAGGGCGATCTGCTCGTTGATGTGGAGCAGCGAGTCGAAGGCGTCGGTGAACTCGATGCGGTTGTCCTTCCGGTAGAACTCCCCGTCGACCAGGATGATCTTGAGCGGGCGATTGAGCTCCTTGAGGAAGGGGCCGCGGTAGAAGGCGTCCAGGAAGGACAGGGCCATGTCGAGCTTGACCGCCGGCGCCGAGTCGCGCTCCTCGCGCGAGATGTGCTGGAAGCCCGAGGGCCCGGGATCGCCGACGAAGGACGCTATCTCCTCGGCTATCGCGGTATAGCGCCGCGCCGTCCTCCACTCGTCCAGCCGCGCGTCGATCCTCTCCTTCCAGAAGGCCTTGAAGATCGCGAACCAGTCCTCGCCGCCGGGAAGCTCGCGGGGATGATAGCCAGGATTGCCCGAGGCCAGGCAGAGCAGGTCGCCCAGGGGCACGCGGGCGTTGAACCCTCGGATCCGGCCGAGGGCCGACTCGGCCTTGGCTATGTCATCCCCCAGGAGGGACTCGGCGTCGGCTCCCCGCTTGGCCAGCTCGTCGCGCTCGGAGAAGACGAAGAGGGCCTCCATCAGCTCGATCGTCGGCGGCTCGGCCATCGACAGGATGATGTCGCCCAGCTCGAGGAGGAGCTCCCTCGCCTCGTAGAGCGAGGCGGCCTCGCCGCCGGAGGGATCGGCGCCCGAGCGGAAGGCTTGCAGGAGGCGCTCGAAGAGGAAGCCCGAGAGCCGCTTCAGGAAGAGGACGCCGCGGAGGTCCTGGTACATGGCGCGGCGCCCGTCCTCCGGCATTTCGGAGATGATGCGGTCGTAGGCCTCGAGGACGGCCTGGCGCATAGCCTGCTCGTCGTCGCCGGCGGATTGGAGCTGGAAGGGATCGGCGTCCGCCATGAGGCGCCGGTGCGTCTCGGGAAGCTCGATCGAGGCGAGGAAGGCGTAGAACGCGCTCCTGTCCTTCTCGACCGAGCGGTCGAGGACGTCGTAGAAGAAGCGGGCCGCGTCGCGGAGCTCCCGCAGCTCGGAGGCGGCGGGGGCGAGGAGGAGGCCGTGCCTCCGGTCGAGGATGCCCGGCTGGCGGTAGTCGATCCTCCGGCCGATCTCCTTCAGCTCGTCGATGCGGAGGAGCTCCTCGCGGCTCTTGCCGCTGAATACCTTCCGGAAGAAGAGGATGATCCTCGCGATGAAGCCGAGCTCCTCGGCCCGCGTCGCGGTCCTGATCCTCGAGGCGGCGAGGGCCGTCTCGGGGAAGAGGGGCTCGTCGGAGACCGGCGCCCTGGACTTGACCCGTTCGAGGAGATCGAGCCGCTCCTCGATCGACAGCTCGGAGACGAGCCGATCGAAGATCGATGAATCAGCCATCCGCTATAAGATTATCCGCTTTCCGCCCGAAAAGCAACGAAGCGAGCGCGCCCATCGAGGGCCCGTTCCCGGCCGGCTCTAGGCCGGATTCCCCTATGGCGATCGGCCGGCCGCCTCCGGGATCCGCGAAGGCGACCCTCGCCGCGCGAAGGTAGAGCCGGCGGGCGCTCGCGCCCCCGTACAGGGGGTCGCCGACGATGGGCAGGCCGATCCACGCGAGCTGGGCGCGCAGCTGATGCCGGAAGCCCCGGGCCAGGAGGAGGGAGAGCTCGAGCGCGGCCTCGGCTCCCGAGCCCTCGGGAGGGGCGGCGAGCGCGGCCCCGACGAGCTCGGCGCGATAGGCGACAGAGCCCGGCCCGGCCCGGCCCCGCGGCGCCCCGCCGGCCGTTCCCGCGCCCGCGGCGGTTCCCGCGCCCGCGGCCGTTCCCGCGCCCGCGGCGGTTCCCGCGCCGCCGGCCGATCCGAGGCAGGCGACGGCGCGCGAGCCGGGACCGTAGGCGCGGAAGGCGCACTCGATCCGGGCGGCCCCGCCGGAGGCCCGCGCCGACTCGATCAGCGAGGCCATGCGGGCCGGGTCGCCGGCGGCGCGGGCCCCGGCCCAGGCGGAAGCGTCGATGCCGAGCGGGATTCCGCGCGCCGGCCTCGACCCTCGGGGGCTCTCGGAATCGGAGGGCGCGGAGAGCGCCCGGTATTCCTTCAGGAAGCGGCCCTCGTCCTGCTCCTTGAGCAGGAAGGCGAAGGAATCGTCGTCGCGGGCGAAAAGGACGAGCCCCGAGGTCTCGAAGTCGAGCCTGTGCAGGAGCCCTCCCTCTCGATCCGGCCTCCTCGGCGACGGAGAGCGGGGAGCCCTGACGGCGGCGGCCTCGGGATAGCGATCGAAAACCCAGGAGCAGAGGTCGCCGGCCCCGGCGCCCGGCGCGCTGTGCATGCGGCAGGGCTTGTCGAAGGCCAGGAAGCGCTCGCCCTCGTAGACGAGTCGGGGCTCGGCGCCGAGCCCGAAGGGATCCGCCATGCCTTCATTTATACACGGCCGCCGCCCGCCGCGGCCATCGCCTCGGGCGGAAAGGCCGCAAGTCGCTCGCCCGGGCGCCGATACTCATAGTAGTATGCAGAGGATGAAGCCGATCCCGGCGACGCTCGCCGCCTGTCTTCTCGCCCTGGGCCTCGCCCTGCCCGGCCCGGCCCAGTCCGCGGCCCCGCCCGAGGCCGGGAGCGCGGCCGCCGAAGCGGCCGCGAGCGAGGCTCCCGCCCGCGGCTTCGGCGGCGTCGAGCTCGGCATGGATCGCGACGCGGTCATCGAGGCGCTGAAGAAGAACTACCTGTTCGCCTATCGCGGTCCCGAGGACGTGTCCCTCCTCCCCTCGCCCAACCAGAGCCTCATCGAGGTCTCGGGCCTCTCCTTCGTGAAGCGCGGCTACTTCCAGCTCTACGAGGGCAAGCTCTGGACGATCATACTCGTCCTCGACCCGGCGAAGATCGACCACTACTCGATCTACACGACCCTCGTCGCGAAATACGGCGAGCCCGCCCTCCTCGATCCTAAGGAAGCGCGCTGGGAGGACGCGTCGGTCCGGATGGCCCTGGAGCGCCCCCTGACCCTGCGCTACATGGACATGGCCGTCTACTCCCGCCTCCGCGACGAGTCGAGGGCCGGGCAGTCCTTCGAGGAATTCGACCGCGAGGGCTTCCTAGGCGGCTTGTAGGCCGAGTTTTTCCGGTTGCGGCGATCCGACTCCCGTTGCATACTAGTCGCCATGCCGAAACTCCGAACGTTGCGCCTATACTGCCTGGCGGCCGGACTGATCGCCGCCTCCTCGCTCCTACCCTCCTGCGCGATCATCGGAGCCGCCTCGAAATTCGACGACGTGCTGATGGCCGAGGAGGATCCCGCGATCGCCGCGGGCGCCCTGCCCACCATGATCGTCGCCAGCGAGGCGCTCTACGAGGCCGATCCCAAGGACCAGGGCAAGGCAGTGACCCTCGCCTCGCTCTATGTCATGTACGGCAACGCCTTCGTCCAAGGCCCGGCCGCGGCCCTTCCGGACGAGCGCTTCGAGGAGCGCCAGGCCCAGTACGAGCGGGCGGGCGCCCTCTACCGCAGGGCCTACCGCCTCCTCCAGGCGAATCTGGACCGCCGCCTCCCGGGCTTCGTCCAAGCGGCGGTGGAAGGCAAGGCCGATTATTCCAAGTTCAAGAAGAAGGACGTGGCCCTCCTGTACTGGAGCTCGGCGGCCGTGCTCGCGGCCTTCGCCCTCAATCCCCTGGATTTCGAGAGCGCGCGCTACCTCGGCCTGGTATCATCCTTCCTGGGGCGGGCGGCGGAGCTCGACCCGAGTTGGAACGGCGGGGCGATCTACTCGCTCTACCTCCCGTACTACGCGTCCATGCCCGATTACCTGGGCGGCGACAAGGCGAAGGCCCTCGCGGCCTACGAGAAGGCCCTCGAGTACTCGAAGGGCGGATCGGCCGCGCTCTTCGTCTCCTACGCGACCTCGATCTGCGTTCCCGCAGACGATTACGAGGGCTACGCGGCCGCCCTAAAGCGCGCCCTATCGATCGATCCCGACGCCGTACCGGAGAACAGGCTCGCCACGGTCATCGCACAGGCCGACGCGCGCCGCCTCCTTGCCTCAGCCGAGAACTACTTCATATTGCCCGAGGGGGAAGACGCTCAATGACCCGACGCAGCATCGCCACGGCCCTTATCATCGCCGCGCTCGGCACCGGGATCGCGGCCCAGACGATCACGCTCAAGATGGCGGCTAACGTGCCCGCCAACAGCCCCTGGGACCTCGGCCTCAAGAAGCTCGCCTCCGAGTTCGCCAGGGTATCCGGCGGGAAGGTGAAGATCGCCTTCCCGCAGAGCGTCCGCATCGCCTCGGAGAGCGACATCATCCAGAAGATGAAGCTGGGGATCGACGGGGCCCTCCTGACCACCTACGGCCTCGCCGAGCTCTATCCCGACAGCCTGGTCGTCTCGATGCCCTCGATAATCCGCGACGACGAGGAGTTCGAGGCCGCCATGGGGGCGATCCGCCCCCTGCTCGAGCGCAAGCTCGCGGACAACTACGTCGTGCTCGCGATCTCGAAGGGCGGTTGGGTCAGGTACTTCTCGCGCGATCCCGTCGCCTATCCCGCCGACCTCGCCAAGATCCGCATCTCCATCTCGCCCGAGGACGACAAGGTCATGCGCCTCATGCAGAGCGTCGGCACCAGGACCGTTAAGGGCGATACCGCGGCCTTCCTCCTCCAGCTCAACTCGAACGGCGTCGACGCGGCCTGCGTCAGCCCCATCTTCATCGCCAGCCTCTGGTCCCAGCTGCGCGGCAAGATCAACTACATGACCTCCTTCAAGGTCTCGCCCTTCATCGGGGCGGTCGTGTTCACGAAGTCGAGCTGGGCGAGGATCCCCGCCGATCTCCGGCCCAAGCTCGCGGCGGTGGTCGAGGACATGGCCCGGCAGATCGGCCGGGACAGCGAGAAGCTCGAGGGCGAGGCGATCTCCGCCATGCTCAAGGACGGCCTCAAGGCCACGCCGATGCCGGCCGACGCCGAGGCGCTCTGGGCCTCGATGATCGCCGAGCGCCGCCACGGCATCATCGCCGAGATGTTCTCCGAAGAGATCCTCCGGACGATGGACGCGGCCCTGGCCAAGGCCAGGGCCATGAAATGAACGGCGAGCGGGAGTCCCTCGCCGCCGACGCGGCGGCCCGGGGAGAGGGCGCGGCGATCCGCGCCATGCGCGCCGCGATGACCGCCCTGGCGGTCGTCGCGACTATCGTCGTCGTCGTCATGCCGATAGCCGACACCCTCGCGGCCCGCCTGTTCTGGAGCGGCATCGCGCCAGCGGGGGCCCTCGCGGCCAACGCCATCCTGGTGCTGGCCTTCGCCTCGGCGGCCCTCGCCTCCCTGGACAGGCGGCACCTCTCGCTCAGCTCGCCGGGCCCCGGAGGGGTACCGGCCGTCGAGGCGATCCGCGCCGTCCTGGCGCGCTCGGGCGACGTCGTCGCGGTGACGACGCAGACCTGCCTCTTCTGGGCCTCGCTGTCGCTCATGCTCCTCGGCTTCGAGCCGGACGCCTGCGTGTGGATCATCCCCCTGCGGGCGATAGCCGCGATCATGCCGCTCTGCCTCGCCTGCATGGCCGCCTTCACGATCAGGAGCGCGGGGCGCGGGGCGGCTCCCCGCATCGTCGCCGGCCTGGGCCTCGTCATCGGGAGCCTCCTCGCCTCGGGAGCGGCGCGCAACTTCCTCGAGGCCGCCTTCGGCTCCGCTCCCGGCTTCGTATCGGCGATAGCCGAGGCCTCCGTATCCTTCGTCCACGCCTATTCCATCCCGATCTGCCTCTTCCTCGCGGTCACCATCGCCTTCGGCGCGCCCATCTTCACGGTCATCGGCGGCCTGGCCGTCGTCCTCTACGCCGGATCGGGACAGTACGTCGAGCTCGTGCCGCGCGAGGCCTACGCCCTCCTCGAGGGCGGCTCGATAGCGGCCCTTCCCCTCTTCGGCATCGCGGGCATACTCCTCGCGGAATCCGGGGCGGGCAGCCGCTTCGTCGCCCTCTTCCGCGGGCTCTTCGGCTGGTTCCGCGGGGGCGAGGCGGTCGCGGCCGTCCTGGTCTGCGCCTTCTTCAGCACCTTCACGGGCGTCAACGGCGTCACCATCATCGCCCTGGGCAGCATCCTCGCGGGCATCCTCTCGAAGTCGGGAGGGATGTCGGAATCGCGCGCCCGCGGGCTCGTGACCGCGTCAGGCGACATCGGGCTGCTCATCATCCCCAGCGCGGCCATCATCGTGTACGGCGTCAACGCGACCTTCCTCTACGACGACTCCTCGGGCTTCAGCCTGACCGCGCTGATCAAGGGCGCGCTGGTGCCGGGCGGATTCCTCATCGCGAGCATGTGCGTCGCGGGAGTGCTCTTCTCGCCCAAGAGGCCCAAGGGAGAGCGGAAATTCCAGGCGGGGCCTGCCCTCGCGGCCTTCAAGGACGCCGGGCTGGAGCTCGTCGTGCCCCTCATCGCCATCGTCCTCTTCTTCACCGGCCAGGCGGGCCTCCTCGAGATCGCGGCCTTCTGCGTGCTCTACATCGCGATCGTCGAGTGGGCCGTCAAGCGCGAGCTCGACGCGAAGAAGCTCGTCGCGGCCCTGGGCAAGGCCTTCCCCATCGTCGGCGGCACCCTCATCGTCATCGCGGCCGCGCGCGGCCTCTCGGTCTACCTCATCGACGCCGAGATCCCCTCGCTCTTCGCCTCGTGGATGCAGTCTCAGGTCCACTCGCGCTTCCTCTTCCTCCTCCTCGTGAACGTCTTCCTCCTCCTCGTCGGCTGCCTCATGGACATCTTCTCGGCCATCATCATCGTCTCGCCCTTCCTCATCCCCCTGGGCTCGGCCTTCGGCGTCGACCCGGTGCAGTTCGGCGTCATCTTCATCACGAACCTCCTCCTGGGCTTCTTGACGCCGCCCGTGGGCATGGACATCTTCCTCTCCAGCTACGTCTTCAAGAAGCCCATCCCCCGGATCGTCAAGGACATCTGGCCCTTCCTCCTGGTCGAGGTCGCCGTCCTCCTGGCCGTGACCTACCTGCCGCCGATATCGGCGATCCTCAGGTGAGGCTGGATTGACCGCCCCGGCCCGGGTCGCCCATACTCCCGCCCCATGAGCGAAGCGATCATCTACACGGACGGCGGCTGCTCGGGCAATCCCGGCCCGGGCGGCTACGCCTACGTCATCCTCCTGCCCGCGGACGGCCGGGGCCCGGCGGCCCGCGAGATCCTGGGCTCGGGCGGCGAGCCTACTACCACCAACAACCGCATGGAGCTGCGAGCCGTCATCTCGGCCCTCCGCGAGGTCGAGCGGGCGGCCCCGGGCGCGACCGTCACCCTCAACACCGACTCCCAGTACGTCAAGAACGGCATCACCTCATGGATCAATTCCTGGAAGCGAAACGGCTGGCGGACGGCCGACAAGAAACCCGTGAAGAACCGCGAGCTCTGGGAAGAGCTGGACGAGGTCGCCGGCCGCGTGAAGCCGGCCTTCAAGTGGGTCAAGGGCCACGCCGGAGTAGAGCTGAACGAGCGCTGCGACGCCATGGTCCAGGACGAGATCCGTAAATTCCGCTGAAAAACTGGAGGGCGCCATGAAAAGGCTCGCCGTTCTCGCGCTGTCGATCCTCCTGGCCGCGGGCGCCGCGGCCGGCCAAGTCCCGGGCGCCCGCCTGATCGTCACGACCGCGAGCGAGACCAGGGCCGATCGCAGCGCCTCGGTGCGCGACGCGGCCTCCGGCCGGCCGGACATCTCCGTGGACGCGACGACGAGGAAGCAGGTAATGCGCGGCTTCGGCGGCGCCTTCAACGAGAAGGGCTGGGCGGCCCTCCTCTCGCTCGGCGAGAAGGAGCGCGGCGAGGTCATGCGCCGCCTCTTCAGCCCCTCGGAGGCGAACCTCTCCTGGGGCAGGATCCCGATCGGCTCGAGCGATTACGCGATGGACCGCTACAGCCTCGCCCCAGAGGCCGGGGACTTCGAGATGAAAGGCTTCTCGATCGAGCGCGACCGCGAGCTCCTCATCCCGTATATCAAGGCCGCGCAGGCGGTACGGCCGGACCTGAAGCTCTGGGCCTCGGCCTGGTCCCCTCCCGTCTGGATGAAGGACAACGGCCAATACGAGGGCGGCCGCTTCATCGACGAGGGCCGCTACTACTCGGCCTACGCCCTCTACCTCGCCCGATTCTCGGAGGCCTACGGGAAGGAGGGCATGAGCATCGCCGGCGTCGCCGTGCAGAACGAGCCGACCGTGGTCACGGGCTACCCGAACGGCGGATGGGCGCCGAGCCAGTTCCGGCTCTTCATCCGCGACTACGCCGGCCCCCTCTTCGCGGCGCGGGGACTCTCGACCGAGATCTGGCTGGGAACCTTCAACGACTCGAACTACTTCTCCTTCGCCAAGGAAGTCCTCGACGATCCCGAGGCGAGGAAGTACGTCGGCGCCATCGGCCTGCAGTGGGACGGGGATAAGCAGATCCCCTATATACTGCGCTACCACCCCGGCATCCCCATCGTCCAGACCGAGACCGACTGCGGCAACTGGCATTGGAAGAGCGGCTTCGACAAGAATCGGGCGAAGAACGATTTCGCCTACGCGGCCTACACCTGGAGGCGGGCGCGAGACTACATCAATGCCGGGGCCGAGGCCTACATGATGTGGAATCTCGTGCTGGACCAGGAAGGGAAGAACATCGACAAGTACCTTCCCTGGCCGCAGAACAGCGCGATCGTCGTCGACACGGCCGCAAAGACGGTGACCTACACGCCCATGCTACGTGCCATCGAGCAGCTCAGCCGCTACGTCCCGGAGGGCTCCGCTGTCCTCGGTTGCGAGGACGGCGGCCGGAACGCCATGGCCTTCGCGACCCCCTCGGGCCAGGTCGTCGTCGAGCTCATGAACGATGGAAAGAAGGCGCGCGAGCTGAGGATCAAGGTCGAGTCGAGGACCTACTCGGTCGAGCTGCCGCCGCAGAGCTTCGCGACGCTGATCGTCGATTGAGGCCCTGAAGCCTCGGCTCGGCTCCGCCGCCCGGCGTCCCCGCCGCCGAGCGGCCGCGCCGCATTACTATTCGCAGTAACTTGACTAGGCGGTCGGGGCCGTGCTAGATTGCCCCTCGATGAACGATCTGGGCATGGACAGGATCGCCGCCGCCCTTACGGCGGGCGGAACGGAGCGCGGCCCCGCGCGCCGCGAGCATCCCCGTGCCTCCTCCCCCTCCGGCCTCTACTTTTTCTTTTATTCCTATCCGCGCTCCTTCGCCGACCGGCCGGGCGAAGCGAGCGCGTAGGCAGGAAGGCCGGATCAGCCAGCGTCGCTGGCTGGGGCCGGCCGACAGCCGCTCCCGAAGCAACTACAATTTAGATAGGAAGGTATTCGCGATATGAGCGATACCCTAATCGCGCGTCCGGCCCCGGCGCCCGCTCCGTATCCGCGTCTCGCGACCGGATCAGCGAAGCGCGGCGAGCGCCGATCGGACGCGCCCCAGCCCTTCGCGCAGCCGCTCGTCGTCGGTCGCGAAGGAGATGCGGACACTACGGTCGTCGCCGAAGGCCGAGCCCGGCACGACCGCGACCCGCGCGCTTTCCAAGAGGTAGTCGGCGAGCTCGTCGGAGCCGCGGATCGGGGCGCCGCCAGGGGCGGCCTTACCGAAGAAGGCCGACAGGTCCGGGAATACGTAGAAGGCGCCCTCGGGCTCGGCCAGCCGGACGCCGGGCTCGGCGCGAAGCTCCGACAGGGCGATGCCCCGGCGGCGCCGGAAGGCCCCTACCATCTCCCCGATGAGCGAGGTCCCGGAATCGAGGGCCGCCAGGGCGGCGCGTTGCGCGATCGAGGAAGCGTTGGTGGTCATCTGTCCCTGCAGGTCGATGCAGGAGCGGACCAGGCCGGCGGGCCCGGCGAGGTAGCCGATGCGCCAGCCGGTCATGGCGTAGGCCTTGGAAACGCCGTTCACCACGACCGTCCGGTCGCGGATCGAGGCGATCGAGGCGGGGCTCGCGTGCGGGAATCCCGTGTAGTCGATGTGCTCGTAGACCTCGTCGCTCAGCGTCCAGACGCGCGGGCGGCCTTCCAGCACGGCGGCGATCGCGCCGAGCTCGGCCGCGGAATAGACCGCGCCCGTCGGGTTGCAGGGCGAGCAGAGCACGAGGATCTTGGTCCGCGGCGTAATCGCGGCCTCGAGGGCGGCGGGCGAGAGCTTGTAGCCCTCCTCGGCCCTCGTCTCGACGGAAACGGGGACGCCGCCCGCCAGCCTGGCGAGCTCGGAGTAGCTGACCCAGCGCGGCGCGGGTATGATCACCTCGTCCCCCGGATCGACGAGGGCGAGCAGCGCGTTCGCGATGCAGTGCTTCGCCCCGCAGGAGACCATGACGCGATCGGCCGGGTAGTCGAGAGCGTTCTCGCGCCGGAACTTCCGGGAGACCGCCTCGCGAAGCTCGCCGTAGCCGGCGACGGGAGTGTAGCGGCTATGCCCCTCGTCGATGGCGCGCTTGGCGGCCTCGCGGACGGGAAGGGGCGTCGGGAAGTCGGGCTCGCCGACGGTCAGGTCGACGACGTCGACTCCGGCCTCGCGCAGCTCGCGGGCCCGCTGGTTCATCGCGATGGTGCGCGAGGGCTCGATCGCCCCGACGCGCGCGGAAAGCTCGGCCATGAGGATGACCTCCCGGGAGCGGGCAGTTTAGGACGAAATCGCGGCGCGGCGCAAGGCGCCCCTCTCGCCGCGGCATCCGACGAAGGAATGGAGAAGCGAGCATATGAATAACCTTAAGCTGACGGGCAAGAAGCCGGACGCCCTCCGGAGCGTCGTCGAGGTCGGCGGCGTGCGCATGGGCGAGGAGTTCGTCGTCATCGCGGGTCCCTGCTCGGTCGAGAGCGAGGATCAGACGATCAGGACGGCGGTCGCGATCCGCG
>CAYPHO010000054.1:0-9589 GCA_964410245.1 uncultured Treponemataceae bacterium
GTATTCGATGACGAAGCGGACCGCGCCGTAGCCGATCGCGTAGAGGCTCGCGGCGAAGCCGGGGAAGCTCTCGCGCTTGCGCACGAAGAGCCAGAGTACGAGCCAGAGAAGGAGCCCTTCGAAGAGCGCCTCGTAGAGCTGGGAGGGATGCCGAGGCAGGTTGACGACCTCGGTCAGCGAGGAGAGGCTCAATCCCGCCTTCGTCGCGGCTTCCTGAACCCATTCCTCGCGCGCGCTGAACCAGGACCCGACGGGCACGTTGGGGAAAACCATGCCCCAGGGCGCGTCGGTCGCCTTGCCCCAAAGCTCGCCGTTGATGAAGTTGCCCAGCCTTCCCGCGGTATAGCCCAGGGGCGCCGAGACGGCGACGATGTCGGCCCAGCGCAGCCAGCTCGAGCGCTTGACCCCGCAGTAGATCAGCGTAGCGACGATCATGCCGACGAGCCCGCCATGGTATGAGAGTCCCTGGAAGCCCGTGTAGCGCCCTTCGCTGAAGGGCCAGAAGATGAGCCAGGGCTTCTCTCGGTACATACCGGAAGGATCGTAGAGAAGGCAGCCGAATATCCTCGCTCCGACGATCAGGCCGACGATCGCCCAGAAGAACCAGGCGAAGGAATCGTCCTCGGTCCAGGGAGCGTTCCTCCGCTTGGACTCGTAGCGGAAGAGGAGCCAGGTGACGACGAAGGCGACGGCGTACATGAGGCCGTACCACCGGATCGGTATCCCGGGCACGATCTCGGGCCTGATCCACGACGGGTACTGTATCGCGAGCGGCATTCCTTCTCCTAAAGAGGCCGTTCCACGATCCGGCCCATGCTCGGGTCGAAGCTGAACGCGACCTTGGTCTTCTTGCTGCGTATCTCGAAGAATCGATTATGGCTCTCGAGGATGACGCCCGGATACGCGGTGCCCCGGACCCTGATCTCCGAGTCGACGTGCATCTCGAATTTCTCGCGAAGGTCGAAGAGCCGCATGGTCCTCTTCTCGAGGAGCTTGACGAGCTTCACCTTCTCCTGCCTGGCGGCCTCGAGCGAGCCGCCCGCCTTCTCCAGGTCGGCCATGGTCCTGTCCGACTGGAGTATCAGCGCCTTTATCCGCTCGATCTCGCGCTCCTCGGCGTCGATCTGGTCGGCGACGAGGTAGTCCTGCCCGAAGGAGACCTCGGTCTTCGCGTAGTTCTCCGAGCCGAGGACGGCGACGTCGATGCCCTTGCGCGCCTTGCACAGCCCGCCTATCAACGTGCCCTTCTCCCCCGACAGGATGAGCTTGCCGTTCGTCTTGACGCTGCACAGGACGCAGCCGTTCTTCAGCCTGACGTCCTCGACGGCGAGGATGAGGGCCTGCTCGGCGAAGGCCGCGTCGAAGCACTTGCGCGCGCGTATCGTGCCCCGCTTGGCGCCCTTGACGCCCTCGGCGACGCGGACGGCCCCGTCGCTGGACAGGAGCGCCGCCTCGACTGCGCCGCCTATAGCGACGTCGCCCCCCGCGACGAGGGTGTAGCCCGAGCGCAACGAGCCCTTGACCGCTACCGTGCCGGGGAACTTGATGTTGCCCGTCTCGGGGCCGGCGTCGCCGGCTATGTCCAGGCGCTCGCGGATCGACATGCGGCCGCCCGAGCCGAAGAGCCCCTCGACGACGAGCTCTCCCGACGCGGCCGCGACGTAGAGGACGGAGCCGTCCTCGGACTTTTCCTCGCGTATCGTCTCGTCGTGCTCGGGGACGGCGTCGCCGGTCGAGCTCGCGGCGGCGGGGACGGGCCGCCCCAGCACGTCCCGGCCGTCCTCGCCGACCTCGGCCGCCTTCTCGAGCTTGAGCACCGGGTCGCCCGCGGACACGCGCGTCATCGTGTCGCGCTCGCGGAAGTCCGCCCTGCCGCCTGGGCCCAGGGAGTAGAGCGCGCCGGTCGCCTTCCGGGCGATCCAGGTCACCTTGGCGCTGCCGCCGGGCTTCGCGGGGCGGCCGCGGGCGACGACGCGCTTCGAGACCGGCTTGCCGGCGCGGGCGTCGGCCACCGCTTCCGCTATGGCGTAGGCCTCGAGCCCCTCCTTCACGCCCTTGGCGGCCAGCGCGGAGATCGCCGCCTCCACGGTCAGCGGCGCGCCCAGCCCCTCCTCGGCGGAGAGCGTGAGCGCGGCGCTCATCGCGTCGGGAGCGACCTCGGCCTCGACGGATGAATCCTTAAATCGCATAACGCGGAACTTCCAGGCGCCGCCCTCCTCCCGCGCGAGGAGGAGGCCGCCGGCCATGGCGGTCAGCGCGCCCCTCGAGAAATCGACGCGCTCGTAGGCCTTGACGACCGTATCGTTCCCCTTCATGCCGAGGACGGCCTTGCCGAAGACGTCGACGCCGTCCTGCCCGGCCTGGGCGGGCGGCAGCTCGCCGATCTTCTGCCCGAGCTGCACCTGGGCGATCCTCGTCGCGTCGGAGAGGGGGAACTCGTCGAGGCTCGGCGCCTCCTTCTTGAGGCCGGGGCTGGAAGCGATCCGCTCGCGAAGCTCCGCGGCCTTATCGTCGGGAAGGAAGGCGACGGAAAGCGCGAGGCTGCGGCCCTTGCCGCGGCTCGGCGCCCTTCCCTGAGCGAGCGGGTAATCGACGAGCTCGGGCTTCGGGCCCTTGTAGAACTCCAGGACGTCCTTCTTAAGCCGGGCGGCGTCGTAGCCGCGCACGCCCGAGGACTTGAGGGCCGCGCTGACCTGGGACAGGTCGAGGGGCCTGCCCCTTCCCCTGCCCTTGTAGATCGAGAGGAAGGCGGCCATGCCGTCGGGATCGACCTTGACCTCGGCGGACGCGTCGCGGTCCCTCGAGATCGAGCGGCTGAAGAGGGCCTCGCCGCCGCGGGCGGACTCGGCGAGCATGGCGGCGACCTCGGCCTCGCCCAGGAGCGAATCCTCGGCGCATCCGAGCTCCCGCGCCCTGGAGAGGATCTCGGCTGCCGAGGGGGAAGGCAGGCGGGGATCGCCGGGCGAGTAGCTCAGGAAGGCCGTCGCGCCGTCGGGCGAGAGCTCGACCGACCAGGAGTGGCGCGGCAGGGCGATCACGTCGACCCACCTCTCCCCGAAGCGGACGACGCCGTCGCGGTCGGCCAGGAGCTCGCTTCGGTTCCGCGCGACGCCCGGCCCCGCGTAGAACGCGGTGTCGGCCGCCGGCGCGGGCAAGGGCTTCCCGAAGATCGTCCTGCCGGGCTTTCCGGGCTTGGACTGCGACAGGATGCCGATCCGGGCCCCCTTCGCCGCCCAGCCGACGGCGAGTACGGTCGGGTCGGGCGCGACGCGGTCCCTGATCTCGCGCCGCTCGGTCGATACGACCTTCTCGAACTTCGGGGCAAGGAAGGGGAGCGCGGCGGGCTTCTTGACCGTCTTCTCGACCTTCACCGTCTCGACGCGGACCTTGTACAGCTCGGGCGGCGGGGCCTCGAAGGCGACTGAGCGCGCTAGGGCCTCGTACTCGGGCGGGATCGGGAGCTCCGCCCACTCGGGGACCTCGGGCTGCGGGAGCTCGGGGGCCTGCCCCTGCGCGACTAGCTCCCGCGCCGGCCCCCTGGCCCTCGAGAGCTTCTGGACGAGCTCTTCCGCCCGCTTCTGGTTGTAGCCGCCGATGCGCGCGTCCATGAGGACGCGCATGAGCTTCTCGGCGCTCCACTCGGCCCCGCCGGCGTCCGGCTTGAAGTCGATGCGCGCCTCGAGCTCGTCCTCCTCGACCGAGAGGACCAGATCGCCCTTCGCGACGGCCTGCGCCATTGCGCGGCTAGCCCTGGAAGCCCTGGCCTATGGCCTTCGAGAGCTTGTACTTGAGGAACTGGTTCTCCCGCCTGAGCTTGTCGATCTCGAACTGCTGGCCGCGCACGGTCTCGACGAGATCGCCGGTGGAGAGGGCTCCCGAGGACAGGAGCTCCTCGACGTAGGCTATCTTCGCGCCGAAGTCGGCCTCGGCCTCGAGCTCGGCCGTGCGGTAGCCGCCCTCGATCTCGGCGAGCGAGAGGGACTCGTCCTCCTCGCTCTCGGACTGGATCAGCTTGTCCGCGACGCGGTAGATGGCCTGCGAGAGCACCGACTGGGGCTTGTAGCGGATGATGGGGATCCTGGAGCCGAGCGCGACGTCCTGCAGGTCGTCGCGGTAGAGGATGCCCAGGTGCTCGATGTCGATGTTCAGGTACTCCTTGCAGGAGCGCCTGATCTTCTGGGCCTTCTCGGCGTCCTTGGGATCCTCGAGCATGTTCAGGAGGAGCCGGGGGCGGAACCTATCCATGCGCTCGCTGGCGATCTTCCAGCGATCGGGATCGATATCGCGCACCTCGTCGAGTATGGCGGGTATGTAGGCCGTCCTGAGCGAGGCGCCGTCCTTCCGCAGCTTCTCCATGTGCGCGAAGGCCTTCGATTTCGCGCCGAAGGAGCCGTAGAGGAGGCGGAACACGGCGTTCTTCAGGAAGAGGTAGGCGTTGAGCGTCGCGGTGAGGGTCGGCGCGGTGACCACGACGCCGTGCGAGCTCATGAGGAAGAAGTCGAGGATGTTCGAGCCCGTGCCCGCGCCGAGGTCGAGGACGAGGTAGTCCGCGTCGAGGGACAAGAGGCGCTTGACGAGCTGGTTCTTCTGCGAGGGCTTGATATTGGCGAGGCCGGGGACCTCCGCGTCTCCGGGGATGAAGCGCAGGCCCGGGTAGTCGGTATCGAGCACGACCTCGTCGAAGGAGGCGCCGGGCGAGGCCTGCTGCTGGGCGCCCGCGGCGGGCTGCGCCGTCAGGAAGGTGCCGATGCCCGCCTTGGGCGCGGGCACGCCGAGGATGAGGTGCAGGTTCGACGCGCCCAGGTCGAGGTCGGCCAGGACGACGCGCTTGCCGGCCTGGGACAGCGCGACCGCGAGGTTGGCGGCGACCATCGACTTGCCGACCCCGCCCTTGCCGCTCGCTATAGGTACGATGCGCATCGCTAGGCCCCGGCCCTATCAGGCCCGGCGGGCGGCTCGGCTCCGCCGCGGGGCTCGACCGGGCCCGACAGCGCCAGGACCGCCAGGCCGAGGAGGTCGATCGCCGCTATCGCGGCGTAGGCCGCGGGGCCGAGGAGCTGGGGATCGGCGAGGTACCAGATCCGCCGGCCCAGGACGAGCACTTCGAGGAAGGGAATGGCGGCGAGGAGGAGGCCCATGCCCTTAGCCGCGAGCAAGAGGCGCGCGAATTGGGCGTAGCGGGGCCGGTCGAGCCACAGGAAAAAAAAACCGAGGGCGCAGAGCAGCTGCGCCGACGAGGAGTAGCGGAAGATATCGCCGCGCGGCGAGCCTAAGGCGATCCCGGCATCGTATGCCGCGAAGGAGAGCAGGGCGTATCGCGCGAGCTCCGCGATCGATGCGGCGAGGAAGGCCGGCTTTCGCTTCATATATGACGGAAAGCATACTTGGGCCGGCGAGCGCCGTCAAGAAGAGCGCCTCGCCGTCCATGGCGGCGCTCTCGGCCTTCGTGCTATCCTTATATGAAGGCGCGTCGCCTCGGCAATGGCCGGAAGGAGAGTAACCGATGGACAGCACGAAGAGCGAGGGCGGGCACCCCGTAGCCTGGAGGATCGCGGGAGCCGCCGTCCTGCTCGCGTCGGCCCTCGTCGCGTTCGCCCCGGAAGCCGTCGCGCAGGGCCCGGCCTCGAAGGCGGACGCCGACGCCAAGCGCTACGCGAGCCAGCTCTCCGAGACCTTCCGCCACGTGCTCCAGGACTACGTCGACCAGCCGGACGCGGCGGCGGTCTTCGAGGGAGCCATGCGGGGCATGCTCGACTCTCTCGGCGACCCCTGGTCGACCTACCTGGACGAGGCCGCGATGAGCGACATGAAGGGCATCACGACCGGCGGCTACGCGGGCGTCGGCTGCTACATCTCGAAGCAGTCGATCGACCCGGCGAAGGGCGAGGACCAGGCGAGGTACATCGAGATCGTCTCCCCGATCGAGGGCACGCCCGCGTGGAGGGCGGGGCTCAAGCCGGGCGACCTCATCATGAAGATCGACGGCGAGAGCACGCTGCCGCTTTCCAGCACGGAGGCGCAGAAGCTGATACAGGGGCCGGCGGGCACGGCCGTGGTCCTGACCATCAAGCGGGGCGACGAGGCGCCCTTCGAAGCCGCGATCGTACGCGCCCGCGTCGAGATTCCCGCGGTCAAGCACGCGATGATCAAGACGGCGTCGGGCAACGTGGCCTACCTGCGGATCGTCGACTTCACCCTCGCCGCCAAGGCCCGGCTCTACGACGCGATACGCGACCTCGACTCGCAGGGCTACAAGGCCATGATCCTCGACCTAAGGAACAATCCCGGCGGCCTGCTCGACTCGGCGGTCGCGGTCGCCGACGCATTCCTCGACTCGGGGGCGATCGTCTCGACCCGGGGGCGCGACGCCCTCGACGATTCGATCAGCGTCGCCAAGGCCGACCTCGCGGTCCCGAAGGACAAGCCTATCGTCGTCCTGATCAACAGGGGATCGGCCTCGGCCTCCGAGATCCTGGCCGGCGCCCTCAAGGACAACAAGCGGGCCTACCTGGTCGGCGAGACCTCCTACGGCAAGGCGAAGGTCCAGCAGATCTTCGACTTCGGGGACACCGGCTACAAGATCACGACCGCGCGCTACTACACGCCCTCGGGAGAGAACATCGACAAGATCGGCATCCCCCCGGACCTCGAGGTCAAGGATCCCGAGCTCACCGAGACCGAGTCGCAGGCCCTGTCCAAGCTGCTCGCGACGGGAAAAGTCGCGGCCTTCGCGAAGGCGAACCCGAACGCGGACGCCGCGGCCCGCAACTCATTCGCGGCCTCGCTCGCGAAGGAGGGCTACGCCCTGCCGGAGAGGATACTCAGGATACTGGTCTCGAACGAGCTCGAGCGCACCAGGATGCCCGCGGTCTACGACCTCGAGTTCGACACGGCCCTCAACGCCGCCCTCGCGGTGCTGGCGAACCCGAAGTACCCCGAGCTCCTCGCGAGCGCGAAGACCCTGCGCGAGATGGTCGCGGAGCGCGCGGCCGCCGGGACCGGGACGGAGGACGCGAGGAAATCCGGATCGGCCGGGAACCTGCCCTCTCCCGAGCCCAAGGACTGAGGGGAGCCTGAGGGGACATGCGGCAGCTCATCCTCCCCGAGGACTGGGACGGCGGGCCGACCTGCGTCCTCGAGGGAGAGCGGGCAAGGTACCTCGGGCGCGTCCTGCGCCTGGGCGTCGGCTCGACCTTTCCCGCCCGCGACGCCAAGGGCCGCCCCTGGGTATGCACGGTTGCCCAGGCGGCCCCGGGCAGGATCGCGCTCTCCGTGGCGAGCGCGCCCGAGCTCTCCGACGCGTCTCGCGCGCCCGACGCGCGCGCGGGCAGGGCGTCCGCTCCCGCGGGCCATGCCGAGGCCGCGGGGCGCCCGGGCCGGCCGCGCATCGTCCTCGTCCAGGGACTCATCAAGGGCCCGCGCATGGACCTCGTGATCAGGCAGGCGGCCGAGGCGGGAGTCGCCGCGGTCCTTCCCCTCCTCGCCTCGCGGTCCCTCCCCGGCGCCGCCGAGGGAGGCTCGCGCCGCGCGGAGCGCTGGGCGCGCGTCGTCCGCGAGGCGCGCCAGCAATCGGGGTCCCCCGTCGCGACCGAGGTCGCCGAGCCCGTCGGCCTCGACGGGCTCGAGGCGGCGCTGGCCGCGGCGGCCGTCGATCCGGGGAGCCCGCGCGTCCTCCTCCACGAGGCTCCCCTTGCGCAGGCCACGATGCACGGGTATCTTACCGAGGCGCGGGCGGGAGCCGTCCTCTGCGTCGGCCCCGAGGGCGGCTTCGCGCCGACCGAAGTCGAGCGGCTGCTGGGAATCGGCTTCAAGCCCCTGCGGCTCGAGGGCGCGGTGCTCAGGGCCGAGACCGCCGCGCTGTACGCCGTCGCCGCCGCGCAAATCGTCCTATCGGAGCGCTCGTCATGGATTCCCGAACCGGCGTGAGCAGGATACAGGTTCTCGGCGTACCGGTGGACATCCTCCCGCCGGAAGGGATCGAGGACGCCGTCTACGGCTTCGAGGACGGCAAGAACCATCAGATCGTCCTCCTTTCCGTCTGGGACCTCCTGAGGGCGCGCCGGCCGGGCGAGTTCAGGACCATGATCATGGGCGCGAGCCTCGTCCTTCCCATCTCGCTCTCGATCGTGCGCGGGGCCCGCTTCCTCAAGAGAGCCGAGCCCGTCCGCTACACTCCCTTCGATTTCATCGTCCGCATCCTATCGGCCCTCGAGCGGAGAGGCAGGTCCGCCTACCTCTTGGGCTCGACCCGCTCGGTGATCCAGAAGGCCGAGTCGAACGTCAAGGCCACCTTCCCGGGGCTCCGCGTCGTCGGCCGCTACGCGGGCCGCTACCCGCGCCAGATGGAAGGCTCGATTATCGAGGCGGTCCGCAAGGCGACGCCCTCGCTCCTCCTCGTCGGGACCGGCGTTCCCGGCGGGGAGCGCTGGATACCGCGGAACCTCTCGCGCTTCAACTCGGGCATCTACCTCTGGTGCTCGGACCTCTTCGAAGTCCTCGCCTCGCGGCGCCGCAGGGCCTCGAGCGCCATGTCGAGGCGCGGCCTCGAGTGGATACCCTACATCCTGCGGCGTCCCTGGAAGGCCTACCGCTTCTTCCCCTACATCTGGTATTGCGCCCTCCTCCTCACCGCCCGCATGCGCCATAGGTGAACCCGCGGTATAGACGCGAATCTAGCGCCGGGCGCCGCCTTAGGCGATGATCTATTTGCCGCCCCCGAAAGACGCGTGTACGATCGCGTTCTCCGATGGAAACCATCCTGGTCATCGAGGACGACCCCGCCGAGGCGCGTACGCTCGCCTCCCATCTCGCTGAGGGATTCAAGCCCTTCGTCTGCCCCGAGCCGCTCGGCGGGCCCGCGGCGGCGAGGCGCTGCTCGCCGTCGGCCGTGCTCATCGACATCCGCCCCGGCTCCGGCGACCGATACGACCTGATACGGAAAGTAGCGGCCGAATCGGGAGGGGCGCCGATAATCGCGCTCTCGCCCGAGGCCGGGCCCGACGAAGTCGTCCTCGCCATGCGCGCCGGCGCGTG
This sequence comes from uncultured Treponemataceae bacterium, assembly GCA_964410245.1. GTDB lineage: Bacteria > Spirochaetota > Spirochaetia > Treponematales > Rectinemataceae > CAZXXZ01. The sequence goes on from CAYPHO010000054.1 coordinate 9,034, forward strand.
GGATTTCCTGCATATGCCCAGTCCCCCGGAGGAGATCCGCCGAGCGATCAGCAGCGCCCTTGCGCCCGGCCGTCGCCGCGGCGGCCGCTCGGCGCGGGGAGGCCACTTCCTCGGGCGCTGCGCCGCCTCGGCCGCGACCGAGGAACGGCTGCGCCTCTACGCGAGCTCGAACTTCCCGGTCCTGATCGTGGGGGAGAGCGGCACGGGCAAGGAAGTGGCGGCGAGGGCCCTCCACGAGCTCTCCCCTCGCCGGCAGGGGCCCTTCGTCGCGCGCAACTGCGCGGCCATCCCCGAGTCCTTGGCGGAGAGCGAGCTCTTCGGGACCGAGCGCGGCGCCTTCACCGACGCCGTCGCGCGCCCAGGGGCCTTCGAGCTCGCGCGCGGGGGGCTCCTATTCCTGGACGAGATCGGCGACGCCCACCCGCAGCTCCAGGCCAAGCTCCTGCGCGTCCTCGAGACCGGGGAGTTCTGGCGCCTGGGCGGCAGGACGAGCGTCACGGCGGACTTCCGCTTCGTCTCGGCGACCGGCAGGGACCTCAAGCGCGCGGCCGACGAG
>CAYPHO010000054.1:9599-14199 GCA_964410245.1 uncultured Treponemataceae bacterium
GGGAGCTCATCCAGACCGGCGACCTGGCGACCCTGGTCCGTGACCGGGGTGTCGTCTTCGTCTCGGCGACCGGCAAGGACCTCAAGGGCCTGGCAGGCGAGGGCCGCTTCAGGACCGACCTGCTCTACCGCATCGACACCCTCGTCCTGGAAATGCCGCCGCTGCGCGAGCGGCGCGAGGACATACCCGACCTCGCCTCGCACTTCGCACTGCTGGCCACCCGCGGCAGGGTCTGCCTCAGCCTCGAGGCGATGGACAAGCTCTCGGAGTACTCCTGGCCCGGCAACGTGCGCGAGCTGCGCAACGTCGTGCATCGCGCCCTCGTGCTCGCCTCGGGCCAAGACGAGATCCGGCCCGAGCACATCGAGTTCTAGCCGCATACGAGAAGAGGACACGGAGATCACGGAGCGAAGCCTAGCGAGGCGTAGCCGAGCGTTAGGAGAATGCGGGGAGAGGTAAAGAAGGAAAACGGATCCACATTAGGCATGCAAGGCATGGTCTTGCTCGGAATACTTATTCATCATCCAGTAACTCTACTCATTACTCTTTGCCCTATCCCGTTTTCCCTCCGCGATCTCCGCGATCTCCGCGATCTCCGCGATCTCCGATAACTCCGTGTCCGACTTCTCCTTGGCAGTCTCCTTCACCACCCCGCTAATCATGCCGGCGGCCTTGCGGAAGATCGACTCGAAGTAGCGCAGCTCGCCGACCGTCATGGCGGCCCGCTCGGCCGTATCGCGCAGGAAGTCCGTCAGGTCGCGATCGCGCGTCACCTTGAAGAAGCCGATGCTCCGCAGGCGCTCGGCCATCCGGGCGGCGGCCGCCGCCGTCTCCTCGCGGGAGGCGCCCAGGGCGCCGCCGCCCAGCCCGGCCAAGGCCCGCCTACGCAGCTCGTAGCAGGCGATCTGGACCGCCTGCGAGAGGTTCAGCGAGGGGAAGGACTCGGACACGGGGATGTGGACGGCGAGGGAGCAGAGCCCGAGCTCCGGCCCGGTCAGGCCGGTACGCTCGTTGCCGAAGACGAGGGCGACGCTTCCGCCGCGCGAGCATGCGCGGTCGGCGAATTCCTCGGCCGTCAGCGAGAAGGCCTTGCGGCGCTCGCCCCTGCGGCGCGTGAACCCGGCCGCGAGCGAGAAGCCGGCCAGGGCGGAGGCGAGGTCGGGGAAGCGAGTCGCGCGCTCGTAGACGTCGAAGGCGTGGACCGCCATCATCGCGACCCGCTTCTCGTCGTAGTCCGGGCAGCCCGCGAGCATCAGGCGCCCGAGGCCCATGGTCTTCATGGCCCTGCAGGCCGACCCGACGTTGCCCGCCTCCTCGGCCCCGCAGAGCACGACGGCGAATCGGGATAGATCTGGCTCTTCCATTGCTGCTCCGAGGAGGCGGCTCGAGTTGCGGCCGCGGCGCTCGGCCTGTATAGTACGGGCCGTATGCCCACGCCGCAAGCCGCCGACGGGAACCGCGAAGGAGATCGCCCCTTCGCGGGCAGGCGCGCCCTCGTCGTGGGCGGCTCGGGCGGCATCGGCCGGGCCGTCGCCCTGGAGCTGGCCGCCCGGGGAGCCTCGATCGTCCTCCACGGCGGCTCCTCCGGGCCGCGCCTCGAGGCGGCGCTGGAGGAGCTCGGGGCCGCCGGCGCCGAGGCGACGGGCTTCCTCCTCGACATAGATCGGCCATCGCGCCTGATCGATATGCTCCCCTCGCTCGGGCCCCTGGACATCCTCGCGGCGGCCTACGGCCCCTTCCTCGTTAAGAGCCTCGCCGAGACGAGCGCGGCCGAATGGGAACGCCTCGCCCTCCTCGACCTGGCCCTGCCCGGTGCCCTGGCCTCGGCCCTGCTCCCGAGCATGTCGGCTCGGGGATGGGGCCGGATCCTCCTCTTCGGGGGTACGAGGACGGACCGCCTGCGGCCCTATTCTACCAACGCGGCCTACGCGGCGGCGAAATCGGGCCTGGCCAGCCTCGTGAAGTCGATCGCCGCCGAGTCCGCCGGCTCGGGAGTCGGCTGCGTCCTCGCCTGCCCCGGCTTCGTCGACACGGAATACCTGGACGAGGCCGAGAGGAAGCGGCTGGCCGCCCTCTCCCCGGGCGGCAGGCTGCTCAAGCCCGCCGACATCGCCCGCGCGGCCGTCGGCCTCATCGCCTCCGAGCCCTGCGTCGCCTCGGGATCGGTCGTTTCGCTCGACGGCGGGCTTCCGTGACGGCGGCCTTTCAGTTTACGGCCGGCCGGGCCGATAATCGATGGTGGACGGCGGCCGACGGACCGTATCCGAGGTTTGACAACGCATTGACGAGAGCGCTAAGATGCTCTTACAATGATTGTGATTATGCGAACTGGGGCTAAAGAGGAGCACCATGAATAATAACGATATCGTTCCCGGCTTCGATGACGAGAAGGACGACAGCCTCAAGATTCGCCTCCAGAAAGTCGACGCCGTTGATAATTGCCTCGCGCTCTTCTTGACCGGATATATCGATACGTACAATTCCAATTTCTTCCAGAAGAGGGTCGGGAAGGCGATCGACTCGGGATTCATTCGGCTGATCTTCAATTGCGGCGGGCTGAACTACGTCTCCTCGACGGGCATCGGCTCATTCACGGCCTTCCTCAAGGCGGTCAAGCCGCGGGGCGGCGACATCGTCCTGCTCGAGATCCAGCCCAAGGTATACGAGGTCTTCCAGCTCCTCGGATTCTCGCAATTCTTCAATATTAAGGATAATCTCGACGAGGCCACGGCCTTCTTCCAGCAGGGAGACCAAACCGCGGCCGCATCCGTCTTCCCCAAGATCTTCTCCTGCCCCATCTGCAACAAGAAGCTCAAGGCCTCGCGGCCCGGCCGATTCCGCTGCTCGGAGTGCAAGACCATCCTCGCGATCGACAACTCAGGGCAGGTCTTCCTCGGCTAGGCCCTCCGGACGCTCGCCATGCCGGTGCTTTCCCCGGGTTTTGCCCCTCGGAATCTTGGCTCGGCCGCCGGAAATCGTTACCTTTCGCCGATCGAAATGGCAGGCGTAGCGCCGATCGCGGCCGGGAAGCGGCCGGATCCCCGAAATCGGCCTGTCCGGAGGTATTAATGGCTGGTTTGAACAAGATCGAGGAATTCCTCATCGCCCTGGGCGTGGACTACCAAGAACCGCAGCCCGGTACGTGGCTGGTCGAAGATCCGGAAAAGGGACTGCCCGCCGTGCTCATTTCCCATGCCGAGCCGATCGTGGTACTATCGGCCCGCGTCATGAAGGCCCCGCCGGGAAACCGGGAAGCCTTCTTCGCGAAGCTGCTCAAGCTGAACTACGACGGCCTGACCCACGGGGCCTACGCCCTGGACGGGGACGACGTCGTGCTTATCGATACGCTGGAATACGATACGATGGACAAGGCCGAATTCGAGGCGGCGATCGACGCGATCGGCTTCGCCCTGACCGAGCACTACCCGCTGCTCTCGGGCAGCAAGGTCGACTGAGGAGGATCCGGGCATGGGACTTTTCAATAGATTCAAGACCGTCGTCTCCTCCAACATCAACGACCTCATAAGCAAGGCCGAGAATCCGGAGAAGATGCTGAACCAGCTGATCATCGACATGAACGAGCAGATGATCGAGTCGAAGAAGGCCGTCGCCATGGCCATCGCCGACGAGAAGAAGCTCGAGCGCGAGGCGATCGAGAACAGGCGGCAGGCCGAGGAATGGGAGAAGAAGGCCATGCTCGCCGTGCGGGCCAACCGCGACGACTTGGCCAAGGAGGCCCTCCTTCGCAAGCAGGAGTACGACGGCTACGCGACCCAGCTCCATACGCAGTGGTCGGCCCAGAAGGAATCGGTCGAGAAGCTCAAGGACTCGCTCAGGCAGCTCCAGGGCAGGATCGACGAGGCCTCGCGCAAGAAGAACATCCTGATCGCCAGGGCCAAGCGAGCCGAGGCCCAGGACAAGATCAACAAGACCATGTCCTCGATCTCGGGGAACAAGAGCGCCTTCGACACCTTCGAGCGCATGGCCAAGAAGGTGGACGAGCTCGAGGCGAGGACCGAGGCGCACAAGGAGCTCGAGGACGCGACCTCGGGCGCCTCGCTCGAGAAGCAGTTCGCCCAGCTCGAATCCTCGGGCGCGGGCGCGGACGCCCTCCTCGAGGACTTGAAGCGCAAGATGCTGACCGAGGACGCGGGAAGCCAGGGCGGGGGAAAGGCCGCCAACTAGCGCGGCCCGGTACGGCGGGATGACCATCAGGATCCTGGCCGACCGCGAGCCGTACGCGTCTTACGCCGACCTATCGGAATCCGGACGATCGAAGGGCCCCTCGGGGCCCTTCTTCATTTCCGTGGGGCCCATCGCCGACGAGGAGCCTCCACCCGACCTGGTCGCCATGCCGGTGGAGCACTTCCTATCGCTGGCCCCGGCCCGGCGGTCGGGGAGCGTCGTCATAGCCTACGGCGAGGTCTCGGGCATGGAACAGGCCTTCGCGCTCGGTTGCTCGGACTACTTGCGCGTACCCTGGTCCATCCGCGAGCTCGCGGCCCGAGCCGGAAGGCTCGATGTTCCCCGCGCCTACCCAGGAAACGTCGAGATCGCGCTCGTACGGGACCAGCTGCGCTCGCCCGGAGCCGCGGTTCGC
>CAYPHO010000055.1:0-14081 GCA_964410245.1 uncultured Treponemataceae bacterium
ACGCGGGCGTCCGCAGGCTCTGCGACAAGTACGGCGCCCTCATGATCTTCGACGAAGTCGTCACGGGTTTCCGGCTAGGCATGTCGGGCGCCCAGGGCTACTTCGGCGTCGAGCCCGACCTGACCGTCTTCGGCAAGGTGGTGGCCGGAGGCTATCCCGCCGCGGGCGGCCTGGGCGGGAAGCGGCAGTACATGAAACTTCTGGCCGCGGGCCTCGAGGCGGGCCAGAAGAAAGCCCTGGTCGGCGGCACCATGGCCGCCAACCCTCTGTCCTCGGCCGCGGGTTACTTCACTCTTGTCGAAATGGAGCGGACGGGCGCGAGCGAGCGGGCCGGGGCGATGGGCGATCGCCTGATCGCGGGAGCGCGCGCTTCGATCCAACGTCGGGGCCTGCCCTTCGTAGCGTATAACATCGGCTCGATCTGCCATATCCAGACCGTCGGAACCATGCACTTCACCATCGACTTCTCCAGGTTCTGGCGCATCCCGGCCTTGATGAAAGAGATCAAGGCGAGGAAAACCGTCATGGAGGAAATGGGCGCCGCGTACATGGCCGAGGGAATCGTCACCCTTGCGGGATCGCGCTTGTATACGAGCGCGGCCTATGACGAGTCCATGATCGACGAGACCGTCGCCGCCTTCGACCGGGTATTCTCGAAGATCGAGGGGGCCGCCTCGTGACGGGCGATCGCCCGTCCCTGCCCGAGGCGAGGCGCGCTCTCTTAGCCGCCGGCGCCCGACTCTCTTCAGAAGGCCTCGTCGCCAGGACCTGGGGCAACCTGAGCCTGCGCATCTCGGAATCCTCAATGTTGATCACGCCGAGCGGCATCCCCTACGCCGACCTGAGCGAAGACATGCTCGCCCTCGTCGACCTTGAAACGGGAGACTGGACCGGTCCGCTCAAGCCCTCGGGCGAGAGGGGCCTGCATCGCGGGATCTACCTCGCGCGGCCCGACGTCGGCGCGATCGTCCACACCCACCAGAACGCGGCCTCTTCCTGCGCCGCCGCCCGCGTCCCGATTCCCTGCTCGTGGGGTCTGACCCCCTGCGCGCCCTACGCTCTTCCCGGCACCAAGGCGATTTCCGCCAAGTCGACACGGGAGCTGGGAGCGGGGCGCGCCGTACTTCTGGCGAATCACGGCGTCTTCGCGGTCGGCGCCGGCATGGACGAGGCCTTCGAGGTAGCCCTGGCTTTGGAATCGGCGGCGGCCGATCTCATCGCGCGCAAGGCGGGGGGCGCGGCCGGAGCGGGCGGCGCGAGCACGGCAGATGCGACGGCCGCGGCGCTTCCGGCGGCGCCTAACGCGCCCTGGAACCCCGCCGATCTCTCGAGCGCCGCCTTGGCGGACGGGACGAGGGTCCTCGTCAGCCGCGCGCCCTATACCCTGGCTTGGGCCGAGCGCGGAATTGCGCTGCCCGCAGTGCTCGACGACCTAGCGCAGATCGTCGGCATCCGGGTGCCGGCCGCGAGGGATTGGCCGACGCGCCGACCGGGATCGGAGGCCCTCTTCGTAAAGGGCAGCGGCCTGATCAGCAGGGGCCCTGACGCCGAGGCGATCGCGATGGTGGTCGAGAAGGCCGCTCGCGCGGCTATCTGCGGCGAGGCCCTGGGAGGGGCGAAGAGGCTGCCGATCCACGAGGCGGCGCTCATGCGATTCGTGTACACGAGATCCTACGCCAAGCGCGCCTCGGAGGTAAAAGACCGGTAATTCGCGATCTTCTCGCCATACCGACAACATCGCACTATACGGCGCTTTCGATGGCCGCTATGGGTTGATGGTCGGCACGAGAAAATCGTGGCCTTCCTGCATCCTTTTCAGCGCATTAAGGATCTTCGCGGTATATCCCGGCTGGAAGAACCGGACATTCCCGTTTCGCTTCGTATCGACCCATTCCTTGATTTCCGACGGCACGTAGGTAGCGGTTATTCCCATCTGTTGCAATGCGGTCAGGGCGCCGAGTCGGTTCAGGTTGGCCATGACCTCGTCTTGGCTGTAATAGGAGTCCGCGAGATAAAAAGCCACCCAAGCGAAGAAGCCGCGAAGCTCTTTGTATGCGGCTTCGTATTTCGCGGTCAACTCGGATTCCTTTAGCGATAGCTTGTAGAAATCCTCCGGTTCCAGCGAAGAATCCACTTCCAGGACGTTCCGCCTAAGCACCATACCCCAACTCGCATAATTACTGCCGAATTGCTCCATTATAGTAACGTCATCTACGCTCTTGGCTTCCGTCAGCATGTCTTTGCTTCTCATTTCAAAAGAGATAAGCGAAAAGCGATACTCTTGCTGAGCTTTCGACATGCAGGAAACGAGGCTCATAGCCATAACGCATAGAACCGCCATTCCGAAGACGGCCTTTTTCATCGCATCTACTCCCTATAAGTCATCGTTGTGAAGCTGCGATCAGTATATACGTATTCCGTTAGCGCAACAATGAACGAGCCTAGCCGCGAACTTCTCGTAATTCGTGATGCTCCTCGACGAAGGCTCCGAAAAACCGCATGTGAATCGCCGAAACCCTGACGCTGCCTGACACTCCCTTGCCGTACATTGGCGCAACGACAAAGGAGACGCACATGAAAACACTCTTCCTCGCATCCTACTTCGCGCGGGTCGCCGAGCTCCTGCCCCGCTTCCTCGACGAGCCGCTCGAGGGAAAGAAAGCCGCTTTTATCCCCACGGCGAGCATTCCGGAAAAAGGAGCTTTCTACGTCGAAGAGGACATGAAGGCCCTGGAAAGACTCGGGCTGGCCGTAGAGACCCTGGAAATATCCTCGGCCTCTTCGAGCTCGATCTCGAAGACGCTGGAGGGGTCGAGCATGATATTCGTCTCGGGCGGCAACTCCTTCTTCCTCCTCCAGGAGATGAGAAGGACCAGGGCCGGCGACGCCATCCTCGAGCTGATCAAGGACGGGACGCCCTACGTCGGCTCGTCCGCGGGCTCGATACTCCTCGCCCCGGATATCAAGTATGTCGAGAGGATGGACAGCCCGAAGAAAGCGCCCGAGCTTAAGGACAGCGCGGGCCTCGGCGCGATCGACTTCTATCCCCTCCCGCATTTCGGCAATATCCCCTTTAGGAGGACCGGAGAGCTCATCATGGCCGAGTACGGCGACTCGCTCGATATCGAGGCGATAAGCAACAAGCAGGCTATCGCCGTCCGCGGGAACGAGCGGCGCGTCCTGAGCGCCGTCAAGGTTTCGCGGGCCGCGGCGTAGCCGCCGGGGCGGGGAGGGCGCCGCGCCTCCTCGCCTCGATCGCCTCGGCATGGTATCGTCCCGCCATGGCCGAGGCCCTGATCTTCGATTTCGACTCGACCTTGGCGGGCTACCGCCGCGGCGGCGGCCCGGGAGGCGAGGGATGAAAGGCCGGAGCGGATGCGCCGCGTCGGCGGCGATAGCGGCGGCTATCCTGGCGTCCGCCTGCGCCGGCCCGCCCGCCGTTCATCGGGAGCCCGTCTACGCCGCGCTCGATTTCGAGGGCGCATCGTATTCCCCATGGAATGGCCAGTACGCGAGCGCGCCCGGAAACTTCGACTTCTCCTCGACGGACCCGTACGAGGGATCGCTCTGCGGGAAGTTCTCCTTGGGCGAAGGCGGCGATTACTGGCTGTCGCCCGCGACCGGGATCGAAAGCGCCCGCAGCGAGCTGGAAGCCCGGGACTACGCGCCCTCGGGATCCACGGTTTTCTATTCCTGGGCCCTGAAGATCGACGAGTCCTACGTCGAGAGCGAGGACTGGCAGGTAATCGGTCAATTCCACGACCGGCCGGACGAGGCGAGGGGAGAGACCTGGGACTCCTACCCGGCGCGCTCGCCTCCCCTCGCCTTCAAGTACCGATCCGGCTCGCTCGTCGTGGCCGCGTACTCTTGGGACTCGGGCGGCGTCATCGACCTGGCTTCGGCTCCTATCGAAAAGGGCAGGTGGCATCGAATAGCCGCGCGGGTCCGATGGAGCGCAGGGCGGGACGGGGAGATCGAGGCGTGGCTGGACGGCGTCCCTATCGAAAGCCCCGATGGACGGACGACGTACGCGGCCAGGAACTGCTTCAACGAGGCCGGCAACTACTTGAAGATCGGCCTCTACCGATCGATGGCGATCGGGACCGAGGCGACCGTCTATTTCGACGACGTCAAGTCCGGCCCGACGCCCGACTACCTTCGTTAGCAGCGCCCGGCGTCTGCCCCGCGGCGGTCATCGCGCCGCTCGAGGCGGCAGGGGGATGAAGAACGAGGTCCGCTCGCGATACGCCTCGTAGTCCTTCCCGAAGTCCGCCAAGAGCCTCTTCTCCTCGGCCCTCGCCACGACGACGAGCATGAAGGACATGAAGAGGACGACCGCAGCGAGCGCGACCGGCGAGTCCAGGAAGACGGCGAAGGCCGAGTAGAGGGCCGCCGTCCCGAAGAGCATGGGATTTCGCGTGTACCGATACGGCCCCGTCGCGACGAGCTTCTTCGTCTTGGGACTGATCTCGATATTCATGCCCTGGAGCGGCCCGCCCTGGCCGATCCTCCTCTGTACGACGAGCGAGGAAACGGCGAAGGGTAGGCCGAGCAGGAGCAAGGCGGCGACGATCGAGAATCGAGCGGCCGCGCTCGGCGTAAGGGCGAGGCCCAATAGCGGGTCGAGGGCCAGGGAGAGTCCGTAGAAGCACAAGGGCATCGCGGCGAGCACGAGGACGCCGCCGACCAGATAGCCGAGGATCTCCCTGTACGCGATTCCTTTCATGGCGGAACCTCCTCCCCCGATTATCGGGCGAGGCGCGAGGCCGAGCCAGGGGCGGACGCCGCTTCGGGCGCTACTGCGTCCCCTAAGCCCTCGGCCGCCCGGCGACCGCCGGCGACTCCCTGAGCCCGAGCGACAGGAGGGCCATCGCGACCGAGACGGCGGCGAAGACGATAAGCCAGGCCCTCACGCCGGCGCCGCCGCCCGAGGACATCAGGGCCGTGAAGGCGAGCCCGGAAACCTGGCCCGCCAAGAGCAGGGCGCCCTGGCTGGCGGACTCGGGCACGGGAGACGTCACCTCGGCGGCGTACTGGAAGCCGATGGGCCCCGCGCTCATCAGGGCGAGGCCCAGCAGGGCCATGGCCGCTATGCCCAGCGCGTACCAGCCCTGGGGCGCCAGGACCAGGGCCCAGAGCGCGGGTACCGTGAGCGCCATGCACAGGACGAGGAAGGCCTTGCGCCTGCCCATCTTGTCCGAGAGGATGGGCAGGACGACCGCGCCGACGATCCCGCCCAGGATCAGCCCGATGCCCAGGAGGCCGTTCGAGTCGCGCACGCCCATGGCCGCCGCGATCGAGTCGGTCAGGGCGGTTACGGTGTTCATGATGCCGAGCCCGAGGAAGAACAGGAGCAGGGTCAAGCGGAAATCGCGCTGGGAGACGAGCCGCTTCAAGGAGTCGAGGAAGGCGGGCTCGGCCTCGGCCATGTCCCTGTTCGGCCCCCTCCTGACGACGAGGAGGGCGAAGAGCCCCGCGGCGGCGCCGATGGCGCCGAAGACGGCGAGCGCCGAATCGAATCCCGAGCCGTAGCCCGGCAGGCTCGGGTCGGCTTGCACCATCATGGGCGCGAGGGCGAGCGCGACGACGAAGCCGAGATATTGCGCCAGGCTGGCGAGGCCGCTCGCGGTCGCCCTCTCCCGCAGGGGGAACCAGTCGCGGGCCAATGTCGTCGCCGCATTCGTCAGGAAGGGCTGCGCTACCGCGAGCACGAGCTGGAAGCCGATCTGGGCGGCGAAGCTCGAGGCCCATATCGCCTTGCCGAGGGACCCCAGGACGACCAGGGAGGCGCCGATGCCCACGCCGACGCCGAGTCCCTTCTTCGCGAGGACCCAGCTGGCCGGAAGGCAGGCGATCAGGAAGACCAGCATGAAGGACATGCTGAGGAAATCTACGGTAAAGAGAGACTCGGGATCGAACTGCCCCTCGTAAAAGGCCGCGGCGGGACGAGCTACCGCGGCATGCGAGAGCCACTGGACCTCGCAGGCGAGGGTGACGGCCATGAGCGCGATTAGGACGATCCAGCGGCGCGCCGGAGATGCTGTTGTGTTCGTGGTGAGCCTCCGCTCACTAGCCTAACCGACGAATTCTCGTCTGTCAAATTCCCGGCGCTGCGCGGCCGGGCCGAAAACGTGGCGCAGGCCCGGCATGCCTGCTATCATGTCCCGACATGAGCCGCTTCGCCGCAGTATCGGACATCCACGGGAATATCCTCGCCCTGCGCGCGGTCGAGGAAGACCTCGCCCGCCGCGGCATACGGACCGTCATCGACCTGGGCGACGACGCATCGGGCCCGCTGTGGCCGCTGGAGACGGCGCGGGAGCTCATGCCGCTCGGCTGGCTGCACGCGGCCGGCAACCACGACCGCCTCATAGCCGGCGCCCCGCCTGAAAATCTGAAACCCTCGGACGCCTTCGCCCGCCGTAGCCTGGGCCTAGCCGAGCTGGAATGGCTGGGAAGCCATCCGCGCCTGGCCCGCTTGGGAGAGGGCGTCGTCGGCTTCCACGGGACGCCCGACGACGACGAGGGCTACCTGGTCGAGGTCGCCGAGTCGGGCCGCGTCCGGCTCGCCGATACCGCGACCGTACTGTCGCGCCTCGGCGGCCTCGCGGCCCCCCTACTCCTCTGCGGCCACACCCACATTCAGCGCTGCGTCGCGCTGCCGGGCGGCTCGATCGTCGTCAACCCGGGAAGCGTCGGCCTCCCGGCATACGCGGAGAACGGGCAGAATCCGCATACCGCGGAATCCGGATCGCCCCACGCGCGTTATGCGATCTTATCGGACGAGGGCGGGCGCGGGCGCTGGGAAGTCGATTTCGTCCTGGTCGCGTACGACTGGGACGCCGCGGCCGACAAGGCCCGCGCCGAGGGCCGGCCGGACTGGGCGGCCGCCCTTCGGACGGGATTCATAGGGGAATGATGGAAACGGTATCCTCGGCCTTCAATCGGAATCACAGGCTGCTGCAGTCTCTGTATAAAGACGGCCCGATCGAAAGGATACGAGCGCTCATATTCGAGCAGAACGCCCTGGTCCATTCATCCCGCGTATCGGGCGATACGGCCAATGCCCACGAGGACGAGCTATGGGCCGCCGGCGATCTCGATCGCCTGAGGGCCTTCTCTTCGAGGGATCCGTATTCAGGAGCTTGGCACCTATGGCACTCGGCCAGGATCGAGGACATCTGCTCGCACTACCTGATCGCCGGAACCGAGCAGGTATTCAGCCGAAAGGGATACCTCGACAAGATGCAATGCCCGTTCGCGACGACCGGCAACGAATTCGACACGGCCGGGATGAAGCGCTTCAACGACCGGATCGACCTGAAGGAGCTGAGGAATTACCGTATCGAGGTCGGGAAGGAGACGCGCCGCATCGCCAAGGGACTGAGTGCGGAAGCGCTCGACGCCAAGGCGGATCCGAAGGCCCTGGCCCGGATCAAGGACGAGGGGAATATCGGCGCCGGCGCCGAATGGCTTCTGGACTTCTGGGGTAGGAAGAAGATTTCCGGCATCGTCGCGATGCCGCTGACGAGGCACCTGCTCGTGCACCTCAACGAGGCGCGGCTAAGGCTCGGGCTAAAGCGATAGCCGCCGCGCGGGAGAGTCCGATGGTTCATGGAAAGACCGTCCCCATCGCGATCTGCTACGACTTCGACGGGACGCTCGCGCCGGGAAACATGCAGGAGTACGACTTCATTCCGGCCATCGGGATATCCCCAGAGGAATTCTGGGCCGAGGCTTCAGCGCTGGCGAAGGCGAGCGACGCGGACACCATCCTCGCCTATATGCGCCTCATGCTGAAGAGGGCCGCCGCGTCGGACGTCCGCGTAACGCGCGAGGCCTTCCGCGCCTTCGGATCTACCGTCGCGCTGTTCCCCGGCGCGGAATCCTGGTTCGGCCGGATCGACGCCTACGCAGAGGCCCGCGGCGCGCGCATAGATCATTACATCATTTCCTCGGGGCTGCGCGAGATGATCGAGGGCACGCCCATCGCCGACCGCTTCGCTCGCGTCTACGCCTCGGGCTTCATGTACGACGCGAACGGCGCCGCGGTCTGGCCCGCGCTGGCGATCAACTACACGACGAAGACCCAGTTCCTCTTCAGGATCAACAAGGGCAGCCTGGAGGTCTACGACAACTCGGTCATCAACAAGTTCATACCCCGAAGCGAGCGGCCCATGCCCTTCCCGAATATCGCGTACATCGGCGACGGCGAGACCGACATTCCCTGCTTCAGGGTCGTCAAGGACGAGGGCGGGCTGGCCGTCGCGGTCTTCCAGGAGCGGAAGGCCGGCTCCCGCGAGCTCGCCGAGCGCATCGTCGCGGAAGGCCGGGCGAACGCGGCCGCGCCCGCCGACTATTCCGAGGGATCGGAGATAGAAGCGCGCATCCGCGCCTTCATCGACGCGCGCTCGGGCTAATCCTCGATTCCCTCGATCTAAAAGTAGGCGGGACTGGCGCCGGGTCCCGAGCGAACCCCTACTTTGCCCGCGCCAAGCCTTCCCTGACCTTCGCCGCTCCGGCAGCGCTCGCGGGCCCCGCGACGCGCGCGAGCTCGGTCCCGTCAGGAGCGAAGACCAGCACAGCGGTCTCCCGCTTCGGCGCGGCCAGAGCCGAGGATAGCTCGCCCTTCCAGTCGAGGGCGAGGCTCATCGAGGGGTAGTTACCCTTCAGGTCCTTGCTTACCGAGCCCTTAGGCACGAAGAAAGGGATGGCCTTCAGGTTGGCGACGCGAAAGACGGCCGTGCCCGGGGGAAGCGGTCCCAGCAGCTTCTCCCACGCCGCTATCTCCTCGGCCGCCTCGCGCTTGTCGCTGACGATCATCACGGCGGCCCGCCCCGAGCCTATCCGGATATCGACGGACGCGCCGAACTGGTCCTGGAAGGTCCACGCCCCGGAGGGTCCCTGGGCGAAGGCCGCGGCCGAGAGTAAATAGGCCGAAAGCAACGCTAGAGCCGTCTTGGCCGTTTTCATTCCTTGCCCCCTCGACGCTTCGCCATGCTTTATCCGAGGCTCTAATATATAAATAATCTAATATTTGAAGCGCGAGAGATCAAGGCGAGGCGAGCCGCCCCGGGAGCTACAGGCGAATGACGAGCTCAGAGAGCGGCTTCCGCGTCCTCGCGGCGGGAGCCTCGGCAGGATAGCCGAGGGGCGTCAGGGCGAGGGGCTCCCAGCCCGGCTCGAGCCTCAGGACCTCGCGGGCGGCGGCAGAATCGAAATTGCCGATCCAGCAGGTGCCCAGCCCGAGCGAGGCGGCGCCCAGGATCATGTGGTCCATGACGATCGATCCGTCGACGTCGGCGTAGCACTTGCCGTCGCGGCGGGTCCAGGCCTTGCCGGGAATGGTGGCGACCGCGAGGATTATCGGGGCGGCGACGAACCATGCCTTGTCGTAGACCCGGCGCAGATCGGCTTCGCGGCCCTTCGTCCCGGCGACCACGATGCGGAAGCCCTGGTAGTTCACCGCCGTCGGCGCCAGGCGTCCCGCCTCGAGAACCGCCTCGAGCTTTTCCTCCTCGACGGGATCGGGACGATAGGCGCGGATGCTGCGCCTCGACGCGATAGCCTCGTGGAAATCCATATATTCCTCCCGCCGTCCGTTCTCGGCCCGGATAAGGCTACGCCCTCGCGATCGGATTGGCAAGCGATCGGGGCATCGCCCCGTCGAGCCCTTCACAATTCCCGATACCGGCCGCTATGCTCTGCGGCATGGGAAAGGCATCGGCGTCACGGCTTCGGCTAAGGGCGATCCTCGCGATAGCGGCCATCGCCCTCTCGGCAGCGGCATTCGGCCAGGCGACGCGGGGCCAGGCGGCCGGCGGCGCGCCGGAGCTCGTCCTCGTCCTGGACTGCGAGGGAAGCGGGAACTACGCCGACTCGGCCAAGGCGCTTTCCGGCATCATCCTCGCGGCCGTCAGCTCGAGCGGACCATTCAAGGCCGTTTCCCGCGAGTCCAGGGACAGGGCGCTCGAGGAGCTGGCATTCTCGCTGACCGACCTCGCGCGCGCCTCGGCCCAGGAGGAAGTAGGATTGATGACCTCGGCGCGCTATATCCTCAGCTCGCTCATCAGTCGGGGCGAGGGCGAGCTCTTCCTCTCGCAAAGCCTGATCGAGGTCGGCACGGGCAAGATCGCACGAAGCGAATCCCGCTCCTACCGCAGCGTCGGGACGATGATCGACGGGGCCGAGGGCCAGACCCTGGCCTGCCTCGGCCTGATTCCCTCGAATGACGAGCGGGCGGTCCTGCGGGTAAAGAACGCGACGGAGCTCATCCAGGCCCTGGGCTCGGACCGAGTCATCCGCCTGGCGCCGGGACGCTACGACCTGAGCGGCCTATTCATAGTCAAGAACCGCTTCGTGGATTGGGTGGACGAGTACGACGGGCCCTGCCCCGTCATCAAGGGCGTATCGAACCTCTCCCTCGTCGGCGAGGGCGGCCCCGGCGACGCGGCCGAGATCGTCATCGCCCCGGCCTACGGCTGGGTCCTGTCCTTCGAGGCCTGCACGGACATTTTGATCTCGGGCCTGGTCATCGGCCATACGAAGCCGGGATACTGCCTTGGCGGAGTCCTGAGCTTCGCCCGCTGCGACGATGTCGAGGTCCGCGACTGCGAGCTCTACGGCTCGGGAACCTACGGCCTCGGGCTCGAGCGCTGCTCCCGCTTCTCGATCCGCGACTCGGTCGTCAGGGACTGTACGTACGGGCTGGCGACGGTCGACCGCTGCGAGGACCTCTACTTCGAATCGACCGTCTTCTCGGGCACCGGCGAGTTCGAGCTCATCGACCTGCGGGCATCCGAGCACATCCTGTTCAGGGACTGCGAGTTCTCCCGCAACTGGGGCTACAGTCTCTTCTCCGTCGACGGCGAGAGCCGCGACCTGCGGACGGTCTCGTGCCGCTTCCTCGATAATCGAGTCGAGGCCTTCTATTCAGGATCGGGCAGGCTGAGCCTGGAGGACGCGGCGTTCGAGGGCAATGACTTCGTGAGGCCATAAGCATGGCTTCGGGGAGGCCGGGCGACCCCAAGTAGCGACAAGCGCTATTCGTGCACTATTATCGACTCCAGTGAGGCATCATGAGATTACGCACCAAGTACCTCCTCGTATTCGCCGCGGTAACCCTAATCGGCGTCAATTACCTACGTTGCTTCTCCTTGGAATTCCTCTATAGGGACAACTCGGCTATTTTCAGCGGCATCGGATCGACCCTCGTGTCGACGATCGTCCTCCTGGCGATCGTCTCGATCCTCATTTCGAGGCAGCTCACTCAATTCGAGAAGCTCGTCGCCAAGGCGAGGCGCGGAGAAAGCCTCTCCGACAAGGAACGGACCAAGGCGCTCGCCGCGTATCGCAATCTCAACGTCCTGTCCATCGGCACGAACATCGTCGGCTTCATCGTCGGGCAGGTCGCCGTGCTCCTTATCGAGCTGGGCTCGGGAAAGCTCGAGGCCAATGGCCCCCGGCTGGCGCTGACGATGCTCTTGGCGACTTTTATCGGAGGCATCTGCGCCCTCTTCGAGATAAACCTCCTGAACGGATGGATGGCCGAGAGCCGGCGCCTCCTAAGGATCCAGAGCGCGGGCGAGTTCGGCCGCGGCCGGCGGATGACCGTCAGCGGCCGCATTACCCTGACGATCCTCGTCGCGATGGGCTTCGTAGCCCTCGGCGTGCTGTGCTCGGCCTTCGCCCTGATACTCCGGGTCGGCAGGCCCGTCGAGAACCTAATGACCGAGTACCTCAAGAACGGCCTTATAGCCGCCTTCATCACCTTCCTTCCCTGCTTCATCCTCATCAGGATCATCACGGCCGAGCTGAAGGGCCGCATCAACGACCTATCGGGCCGCATCCAAGACCTCGGAGACAAGGGCGACCTTTCGTCGCGGATCTACATCTCGATGAACGACGACTTCGGCGAGCTGACCTCGAAGCTGAACGGATTCCTCGACCAGCTCTCGTCGCTCATCTCGAGCCTCCGGGACGAGACCAAGATCGTCGCGGATACGGCGTCCAAGCTCTCGTCCTCGACGGAAGAATCGAAGATGGCCTTGACGCTGATGAAGTCATCGGTCGGCAGGATCGTCAAGGAAGGGGAGGGGCAGAACCGACGGATCGCCGAGGCCCACGAGGGCATACAGGGCATAGCGGGCAACGCGAAGAACGTGGAGTCCCAGGTACTCGTGCAATCGGCCGCGATAGAGGAGAGCTCCGCCGCGGTGAATCAGATGGCCGCGAACATCGCATCGGTCGCGGAGATGGCGAGCAAGGCCGCGGCCCTATCGTCGCGCCTTCGCGAGTCGAGCGTCGGCGGCGAGGCGTCGATCAGCTCCTCCGTCGACGCCATCGCGGCCATCCAGGAAGCCTCCGGCGAGGTATGGGAGATCCTCCAGGAGATACAGAGCATCTCCTCCCAGACCAACCTCCTTTCGATGAACGCCGCCATCGAGGCCGCCCACGCCGGCGACGCCGGGCGCGGCTTCGCGGTCGTAGCCAGCGAGGTCGGCGTCCTCGCCGAGTCCAGCGCCCAGAGCGCCAATGACATCCAGGAGCGGATAACGAAGATGGTCGCCAAGATCGACTCGGGCGTCGCCGCCATAACCGAGGCCGGGAAGGCCTTCAACGAGATCAGCTCCGGCATCGCCCAGTCCTCGGCCCTGATCGATACGATCTCGAACGCGATGGACGAGCAGCGCATCGGCGCGTCCGAGACCCTCGCCGCCGCCAACTCCGTCGTCGACGCGATCGGCGCCATCAGGAACCTCTCCAGCCAGCAGCGGGAGTACGCCGAAGGCATGGCCGAGGCCATGGACGGCCTCCTCGAGTCGGCCAAGGCGATCGGAGCGGCGCTTCGGGAGAACTCGGGCAACGCCGAGAGCATCGACGGGGCCGTCCGTAACGTCGACGCCGGCGTCTCCGAGACGAACGCGGCTATAGGGCGCATGAAGAAGCAAATCGAGGGGTTCAAGCTGGCCTGAGCGATCGGCCCCGCCCGAGCTCTGGTGGGACCCGATCGCGGAGGGGCGCGGCTGGGGATTGGAACTATCAGGCAGGCCGCGGAAGCGCGCGCGCCAATCGCCGCGCAGGCGGGACATTTCCTAACGTAGCCGCATCTTCAGAGCGAGCTCCCAGAGGACTTTCGGTTTTCCGTATCGCTCCATGCTCTTCTCGCGAATACTCAGGATCTCCCAGCTATCGCGGAAAAGCTCACGGAGGTCGGGCTCATCGAAGAAGCGCTTGCGCCATCCGTCCGCATCGAAGTAATTCGGCTCGACCTCGATTCCCTGGCCCGCTCCGTAGTTGAGATCCTTCGTGGAATTGACCCGGCAGAGCAGCCTGCCCCCTGCGTCCAGGACCCGCCCTATCTCCGCGACGATCCGCTTCGTGGTCGCCCAATCGAAATAGTGCAGCGACAAGTCCGATACGATGACCATCGCGCTCGCGTCAGGCAGCGGCAGGCCCACGGCCATGTCGAAGACCATGGTCCGGGCCTCGGGGCAACGTTCGCTGATTAGGCGGATCGCCTCGGAGGAGCAATCGCAGGCGATCACCGAATAGCCCTTGCCGAGCAGGACGCCGGTATCGTGCCCAGCGCCGCAGCCCAGGTCGATGATTGGCGTTCCCCGCGACAGCTCCAGGATCGGATCATAAGCGTCGAGCCAGGGCTCGACGATCGTCGACTTCGGTCCGGAGCTTGAATAGTGCGCGTCCCAGGAAAGATGCCTATCGCTCAATGGGACATCCTTTCGATACGGGGATCAGGCGGCAAGCCTTAGCGGCACGGAGGCGAATCGCGCTATCTCGCGAATGAAGTCGCATTATATCCGAATTCCGCTGTGCGCGCAGTCGCGTTGCCCTAGTCGCTCTACGGCGACGCGAAGCCGAGCGCGGGCGCGCCTAAAAAGAAGGAGCCGCCCCGGACATGCCGGAGCGGCCCCTCGCCGGCGCCCGAAGGGCCGGCTTACGCGTTAGCCGATCTTACTTCTTCACCGAGTAGAAAGCTTTCCTTCCGGCATACTCCGCGATGCCCTCCATCTCGTCCTCGATCCGCATGAGCTGGTTGTACTTGCAGATGCGGTCGGTGC
>CAYPHO010000056.1:0-14081 GCA_964410245.1 uncultured Treponemataceae bacterium
TGAAGCCGGGGCAGTGCCCCGAGCTCTGGTGCGTCGAGAGGCCGGACGACGTCCTGGACATAGCGCGCAGCTACGTCGAGGCCGGGGCCGACATGATCGAGTCCAACAGCTTCGGCGGCACGAGCTTCAAGCTGAAGCACTACGGCCTGGACGCGAGGGTCTCGGAGCTGAACGAGGCGGCCGCGCGCATTTCCCGGAAGGCCGCGGGGGACGAGGCTCGGGTCATCGCCTCGATCGGCCCCACAGGCAAGATGCTCGCGATGGGCGACGTCACCGAGGAGGAGCTGTACGAGGCCTTCAAGGAGCAGGCGATCGCCCTGGAGAAGGGCGGCGCGGACGCGGTCTGCATCGAGACGATGAGCGACGCCACCGAGGCCTGCCTCGCGATCAAGGCCGCCAAGGAGAACACGAAGCTCGAGATCATCGCCACCTTCACCTTCGAGAAGACCCAGCAGGGCTACTACCGGACCATGATGGGCCTCTCGCCCGAGGACGCGGCCAAGGCCGCCGTCGAGGCGGGAGCGGACATCATCGGTCCTAACTGCGGCAACGGCATGGCTCGCATGGTCGACATCGTCAAGGCCATTCGGAGCGTCGACGCGAAGACGCCGATCCTCGTGCACGCCAACGCGGGCCTGCCGGTCAACGTGGACGGCAAGGACGTCTTCCCCGAGGCCCCGGCCGACATGGCGGCCCTCGTCCCGTCCTTGATCGAGGCCGGCGCGAACGTCATCGGCGGCTGCTGCGGCACCACGCCCGAGCACATCGCGGCGATCAAGAAGGCGGTCGACGACTACCTGGCGAAAAGGAAGTAGGGGAGGAAAGGCCATGGAGCTCAAGACGAAATTCCTGGGGACGGCGATCGGCAGCATGCCCTTCGCCGACCCCGATTACGCGGTAAAGGTATCCCTGGAATCCCTTCCCGACGCGCCTATTTGGCCCCAGCTTCCCAAGCTGGGCCTGCGCGAGCAGATGGAGGTCCAGTACTCGGAGGGCATCCCCTGCGCCGTCATCGACGAGGACAAGAAGCGGATGTTCATCGACACCGCGCAGGACTACTCGGAGGCCTTCGCGGCCTTCTACGAGACCTACCTGGCCGCGATGGACCCGGATTCGGGAAACGGCGACTGCTCGGCCCTCGCCATCTCGAGCGAGTTCTCCAAGGGTATTCCCGCGCTCGAGAAGGCGCTCAAGTCGCGCGGCGCGAAGCTGCCCTTCGTCAAGGTGCAGACCACGGGCATCTGCAGCTTCGCCCTGACCATCGTCGACGAGGGGAAGCGGGCCATTTACTACAACGAGGAATTCCGCGACGTGATCGTCAAGGCCCTCGCGATGAAGTGCCGCTGGCAGGTCGCCAAGTTCAAGCCTTACGCCGACAATGTCATCTGCTTCATCGACGAGCCCATACTCTCGGCCTTCGGCAGCTCGACCTACGTTTCCGTTAAGCGCGAGGACGTGGTCGCCTTGCTTGCCGAGATGATCGCGGCGGTCCATGCCGAGGGGGGCATCGCGGGAATCCACTGCTGCGGCAACACCGAGTGGTCCATCCTGGTCGACGCCGGCGTCGATATCATCAACTTCGACGCATTCGAGTACGGCGAGACGATCTCGATGTACGGCCCGGCGATCAAGAAGCACTTGGAGCGCGGCGGCATCCTGGCCTGGGGCGTCGTGCCGACCTCGGTCAAGATCCGCGAAGCGACCATCGAGAGCCTCGAGGCCCAGCTCGAGAAGGTCATGGACAAGCTCGCCGGCGAGGGCATCGACAAGAGGCTCATCGCCGAGCAGGCCATTATCACGCCCTCCTGCGGCACCGGCTCGATGGACTCGGCCGACGCCGAGAAGGTCTTCGCCATGACGCGCGACCTGTCCAAGCGCATGAAAGCGAAGTACGGGTACTGAAGAATAGGATTCACCACGGAGACACGGAGATACAGGTGAGAGCACGGAGGGTAGATGGGGAGAGAAAGATGGAGAAAACATCTTCATGGTATTACTCAAATAACCCTATTTGCGATTTTCCCTCCGTGCTCTCCGTTCCTCTCCGTGTCTCCGTGGTGAATCAGATTAAAGCAATGCAGCAAGCGAAGGTTTCCCCGTGAAGATAGCCATCTCGGGCAAGGGCGGGGCGGGCAAGACCACGCTGGCCGCAGCCCTGTCCCTCTTGGCCGCGCGGCGCGGCGAGAGGGTGCTCGCGGTCGACGCCGACCCGGACGCCAACCTCGCCCAGGCCCTGGGCATACGGGAGGCCGATCGCTCGGCTATCGTGCCGATCGCGCGCATGGCCGCCTTGATCGAGGAGCGCACCGGCGCCAAGGTCGATCGATACGGCCAGATATTCAAGCTCAACCCCGAGGTCGCGGACATCGCCGGGAAATTCGCCTTCAGCCATCGCGGCGTCGCCCTCCTGGTGCTGGGCGCGGTCGAGCGCGGCGGCGGGGGCTGCGCCTGCGCCGAGTCGGTCATGCTCAAGGCCCTCGTGACCGATCTCGTGCTCTATAAGGGCGAGACCCTGGTCATGGACATGGAGGCGGGCGTCGAGCACCTGGGACGGGCTACCGCGCGCGGCGTCGACGAGATGATCGTCGTCGTGGAGCCTGGCCAAAGATCGATCGACACGGCGCGGCGCGTCATCAGGATGAGCGCCGAGATCGGCCTGCCCTCCCCCGCCTTCGTGATCAATAAGGCGAGGGGCGCTGCCGACGAGGAGTTCGCGCGCCGCGGCATCGCCGCCGCTATGGCGGCCGAGGTTATGGCGGCCGAGGCGGCCGCCGAGCCCGAGCTGCTGGGAGTCATCCCCTATTCCGACGAGATCGCGGGATGCGACCGCGACGGGATGGCCGTCCTCGACGCCGCGGGACCCGCTTTACGCGGCGCCTTCGAGTCCATCGCCGCGCGCCTGGGCGCGCGGAAGGCCGCCTTATCGTGAGCGCGACCATCGCGGTCACGGGCAAGGGCGGGGTCGGCAAGACCACGATCTCGAGCCTCATGGTGCGGGCCCTTGTCGAATCGGGGAGCGGCCCCGTGCTCGCGGTCGACGCCGACCCCAACTCCTGCCTCGACGCCGCGCTGGGCGTGACCGTGACCAGCACCATCGGCAGGATCCGCGAGGAGGCACGCGAGGCCGCGTCCAAGGGAATGGCCGCGGGCATCTCCAAGCAGGAGCTGCTCGAGCTGCGCATCGCCGAGGGCCTGGTCGAGCGCGAGCTCTTCGACCTCATAGCCATGGGCAGGCCCGAGGGCGCGGGCTGCTACTGCTACGCGAACAACGTGCTCAAGGACGCGATCGGGCGCCTGGCCCGCGACTACTCGAGCGTCGTCATCGACAACGAGGCGGGACTCGAGAATCTCTCGCGGCGGCTGTCGCAGGAGCTCGCGATCCTCGTCCTCGTCGGCGACGCGACGCGCGACGGAGTCGAGACCGTGAAGCGCCTTTACGAGCTGGCCGGGGAGATGGATATCGGCTACGGCGAGCTCGCCGTCATAATCAACCGCACGCGCACGGGAGAGGTCCCTGAGCGGGCCGCGGGGCTCGAGCGGCTGATCCCGGACTGCCGCATGCTCGCCCTCCCCTTCGATCCGCGGATAGGGGAGGCCTCCGAGGCCGGGCGGACGGTCTTCGAGCTGCCGCCCGACAACCCCTCGCTGATCAAGATCAAGGAATTCCTCTCGGCCCTCGGGCTTCCGTCAGGCCGGCGGCCAGCGCGGGCGTAGCGCAGCAAGGAGAGAACGGATGGCTAACGAGGCATCGGCCCCGGTCGACCGGGCATGGGACGGGGCATCGGTACGGATGCTGGAGAAGTCCCTCGCCGAGGGCATCGGCACCGCTTTCACGCGCATGGACGAGCAGCGCGGCCAATGCGGCTTCGGCAAGGCCGGCGTCTGCTGCAGGATCTGCCACATGGGCCCCTGCCGCATCACGCCCAAAGCTCCCCGCGGAGTCTGCGGGGCGGACGCCGACACGATAGCCGCGCGAAACTTCCTGCGCGAGGTCTCGGGGGGAACGAGCGCGCACTCGGACCACGGGCGCCACCTGGTGCTCCGGCTCAAGAAGGTCGCCCTCGGCGAGGGCGGCGGCTACCTCATAAAGGACGAGGACGCGCTCCGCCGGGCGGCGAGATCGTACAACGTGCCCGAGGAGGGTCGCGGCGCGAGCGAGGTCGCCTCCGAATTGGCGGACGCCTTCCTCGCGGAGTTCGCCTCGCAGGAGGAGGTCCTGAAGACCCTTTCCCTGGCGCCGGACAAGCAGCAGGGAAGGTGGCGCAAGGCCGGGATCCTGCCCTTCGGCATCGACCGCATGGTGGTCGAGGCGATGCACCGCACGACCATGGGCGTCGACCACGACTACCGGAACCTCCTCTTGCACGCCTTCAGGACCTCCCTGGCGGACGGATGGGGCGGATCGCGCGTCGCCTCCATCGCGTCCGATATCCTCTTCGGCACGCCGAGCCCCATCAAGTCCGAGGTCAACCTCGGCATATTGGGCGAGAAGACGGTCAACATCCTCGTCCACGGCCACGAGCCGGCCCTCTCCGAGATGCTCGCGGTGGCCGCGGGCGATCCCGCGATCGTCGCGGCGGCCAAGGCCGCGGGCGCCGAGGGCGTGACGCTGGCGGGCATCTGCTGCACCGCGAACGAGGTGCTTATGCGCCACGGCATACCGGTGGCGGGCAACTTCCTCCAGCAGGAGCTGGCCGTCATCACGGGCGCGGTGGAGATGCTCATCGTCGACGTGCAGTGCTGCATGCCCAGCCTTCCCGAGATCGCGGCCTATTACCACACCGAGATCGTCTCCACGACCGACATGGCCCGGACCGTCGGCGCCTCGCACCAGGCCTTCGACGAGGACGACGCCCTGGGATCGGCGAAGGCCCTGATCCTGCGCGCGATCGAGGGCTACAAGCGCCGCGATCCCGCGAAGGTCCTCATCCCCGAGGAGAAGAGCCCGCTGGTGGCGGGCTTCTCGGTCGAGGCCATCAAGCGCATGCTCGGCGGCAGCTACCGCTCGGGCTTCCGGCCCCTGAACGACGCGATCATCCAGGGCAGGATCCGAGGCGTGGTCGGCATCGTGGGCTGCAACAACCCGAAGAAGAAGCTCGACGAGTACATGAACGTCCTCGCCGCGGAGCTTATATCGAGCGACGTGCTCGTCCTGAAGACCGGCTGCGCCGCGATCGCGAGCGCGAAGGAAGGCATGCTGACCCCCGAGGCCGCCCTGGCCAAGGCCGGCGCGGGACTGCGCGAGGTCTGCGAGGCCGTGGGCATGCCGCCCGTGCTCCACATGGGCTCCTGCGTCGACAACGCCCGCATCCTGGAGGCCGCTACCGAGATCGTCCGCGAGGGAGGACTGGGCGACGACCTCGCCGGCCTGCCCGCGGTGGGCGTCGCTCCCGAGTGGATGAGCGAGAAGGCCGTCGCGATCGGCTGCTACTTCGTTGCCTCGGGCGTGGACGTCGTCCTGGGCCATCCCTTCTACGTCTCGGGATCGCCTAACGTTGAAAAGTTCCTGAACGAGGAGGCGAGGGAGCTCTTCGGCGCCTCCTTCCACGTCGAGGAGGACCCGACGAAGGCCGCCGCGAAGATCATCGAGCTCCTCGACGCGAAGAGGGAGAAGCTCGGCATAAACAAGAAGAGCGAGCGAAAGCTCCTCGACATGAAGGACAGGAGGGCCCACGGTGTCTAAGCTCATCGCGACGAGCGCCATCGACGGCGCCGCGGCGTGGGTCGCCCAAGCCGAGGCCGCAGTCTCGACGGCCATCGCGGCCAAGGGGGCCGACAGCCCCGTGGCCTTCCCCTCGACCGCCTACTACCTGCCCGTCATCCACTCCCTTACCGGCGAGAAGGTCCAGAAGCTCGAGGACATGCGCTCGGCCCTGGCGCGCGCTAAGCGCCTCCTGCCCGCCCGGCCGAGCGACTCGACCTGGCTTCCCTACCTGGGCTCGGCCCTCGACGCGGGCGTCGCCTCGCTCTTCGCCTGCGAGGTCATCGAGGCCTGCAAGTACGCCGTCGGCCCGAGCCCCGTCGACGGCATCTGGCTGGGCGCGGCCAACGACGTGATCCTGCGCGAGCGCGGCGTCGAGTTCGTCGACGGCTCGGCGCCGGGCTTCGCCGCGATCACGGGCGCGGCCCCGACCAACGAGATCGCCGTCAAGATCGCGCGCGAGCTGCAGGAGAAGAACCTCTACGTCTTCATGGGCGGATCGAGCGGCGGGAAGCAGTTCGCCGAGCAGCTCGCCGAGGAGGGCGTCCAGCTGGGCTGGGAGACCCGCCTCGTGCCCTTCGGCAAGGAGGTCTCGGCCCTGATCTACGCCCTCGGCTTCGCGAATCGCGCGGCCCTCTCCTTCGGCGGTATCAAGGCCGGGGACTACGAGGGCAACCTCCGCTACAACAAGAACCGCATCTTCGCCTTCGTCCTGGCCTTCGGCGAGGTGACGCCGGACAAGTACGCGGTGGCGGCCGGGGCCATCAACTACGGCTTCCCCGTCATCGCGGACACGGCCATCCCGCAGATCCTGCCGACCGGCATCTGCACCTACGAGCACGTCGTCTCCTCCGTTCCCTACGAGAGCATGGTCGAGAAGGCCCTCGAGGTGCGCGGCTGCAAGGTCAAGGTCGCGAAGGTGCCGGTCCCCGTCGCCTACGGGCCCGCCTTCGCCGGCGAGAGGATCCGCAAGGCCGATACGCAGGTCGAGTTCGGGGGCAACATCACCCCGGCCTTCGAGTACGTGACCTCGGCCGACATGGACGCGATAGGCGACGGCGAGATCGAGATCATCGGCCCCGACATCGATTCCGTCGAGCCGGGGAGCGCCCTCCCCCTGGGCATCTGGGTCGAGGCCGCCGGCCGCAAGATGCAGGCCGACTTCGAGCCCATCCTCGAGCGGCAGATCCATCACCTGGTCAACGGCGCCGAGGGCATCTGGCACATGGGCCAGCGCGACATCGTCTGGACCCGCGTATCCAAGGCCGGATTCCAGAAAGGCCTCCGGCTGCGCCACTACGGCGAGATCATCCACGCCAAGTTCCTGGACGACTATCCCGCCATCGTCGACAAGGTGAAGGTGACCCTGATAACCGACAAGGCCGAGGTCGAGCGCCGCATCGCGGTCGCCCGCAAGGTCTACGACGAGCGGAACAGGCGGCTCGAGTCGATGACTGACGAGTCCGTCGACACCTTCTACTCCTGCCTCCTCTGCCAGTCCTTCGCCCCCGACCACGTCTGCATCATCACGCCCGAGCGCCTGGGGCTCTGCGGGGCCTACAACTGGCTCGACGGCAAGGCCGCCTTCGAGATCGACGAGACCGGCCCCAACCAGCCGGTCAAGAAGGGCGAGACCCTCGATCCGGTGCAGGGCGTGTGGAAGGACGTCAACGACTTCGTCTGGCTGAACAGCCATAAGACGGTCAAGCAGTTCAACGCCTACTCGATCATGAACAATCCCATGACGAGCTGCGGCTGCTTCGAGGTCATCTGCGCCTACGTGCCCGAGGCCAACGGCGTCATGGCGGTCAACCGCGAGTACCAAGGCGAGACGCCGATCGGCATGACCTTCTCCTCCCTCGCCGGGTCGGTGGGCGGCGGCCAGCAGACGCCCGGCTTCATGGGCTGCGGCAAGATATTCCTCAGCTCGAGGAAATTCCTCTACGCCGAGGGCGGCCACGCCCGCCTCGTGTGGATGCCGAAGGAGCTGAAGGCGGTCCTCGAGGCGGACTTGAAAAAGCGCTTCGGCGAAGCCGGGCTCGAGGGCGCCTTCGACAAGATCGCCGACGAGACGAACGCGATCGAGGCCTCGGAGCTGCGCGCCTACCTGGAGAAGGTCGGGCACCCGGCGCTCTCGCTGCCGGACATGTCGGCGCTCGTCGCGGCGGCCGGGACGGGCGCGGGCGCGCCGGCGGCCCAGGCCGGCGGCGCGTCGAAGGCGGCGCCTAACGCGTCCGCCGGCTCTGCGCGAGCGCCGGCCGAGCAGGCCGCGGCCGCTCCCGGCGCCGCGGCCCCGCCGGCCGCCGCCGAGGCGCCCCTGACCGAGGACCTGGTCGCGCGCATCAAGGACCAGGTCAAGGCCGAGCTCGCGCTCGAGCTCAAAGGGGCCGTGACCCGCGAGATCGTCGGCGACATCATCGATTCGCTCAAGGTCCGGTTCCTGGGCGAGGCGCCCTCGGCCGCCTCTTCGGCGTCGCATAACGCGCCGGCGGCGCCCGCGGCCGCGGCGCTATCGGCGGGAAGCGCGCCCCCGGCAGAGCCCGCCGAGGCCGCCGCTCCCTCGGCGGCCGAGCGCCTGGCCGGCATCACGGCGTTCAGCCCTCGCAGGGAAAGCTGCGAGTGCCCCGTCTGGACGGTCAAGCTCGGCGCCACCAAGGCCGAGGGCGGCACGCGCGGCGCGTCCCTGTCCGTCGGAGGCCAGAGCTGCATGCCCTTCCACTTCTGGGAAGGCTCGATGCCCAACAGGCCCCTCGTCGCGATGGAGGTCTTCGACGTCGTCTCCGAGAAGTACCCCGAGGTCCTGCGCGAGGCCTACGGCGAGGCCGTCCTGGCCGATCCCGCCGCCATGGCGAGGATGTGCGTCGAGAAGTACGGCGCCGACCTCGTCTCGGTCAGGCTCGAGGGCAGCCATCCGGAGAAGGGAGATCGCAGTCCCGAGGACGAGGCGAAGCTGGTCAGGCGAGTCCTCGAGGCGGTCGACGTACCCCTCATCGTCACCGGCCACAGCCACTTCGAGAAGAACAACGAGGTCATGAAGGCCGTCGCCCAGGCCTGCGAGGGCGAGAACCTCCTGCTCTCCTGGGTCGAGCAGGAAAACTACCGGTCGATCGCCGGCTCGGCCATGGCATACGGCCACTCGATCGTCTCTCAGAGCCCCATCGACGTGAACATCGCGAAGCAGCTGAACATCCTCCTGGGCAACATGGACTTCAAGCAGGACCGCGTCGTGATGGACCCGATGACGGGCGCGACCGGCTACGGCATCGAGTATTCCTACTCGGTCATCGAGCGCATCAGGCTCACCGCCTTGGGCGGCGACAAGATGCTCGCGGGGCCGATCATCGTCTCGCCGGGCCAGGAATGCGCGAAGATAAAGGAGAGCCGCGCCGCCGAGAAGGACTTCCCGGCCTGGGGCGAGCTCGGCGAGCGCGCGGCGCTCTGGGAGCTGTCCACCGCGATGGGCCTCTTGCAGGCGGGCGCGGACATCCTCATCATGTACAATCCCGAGTCGGCGATGGCGCTCAAGAAGAGCATCGGCCGCCTCATGCGGAACTAGGAGGCCGGAAATGGCGCTCTCGGGCCTCGATATCCAGAAGCTCCTCCCGAAGACGAACTGCAAGGAGTGCGGCTCCAACACCTGCCTCGCCTTCGCCATGAAGCTCGCGGGGAAGAAGGCGAGCCTCTCCGACTGCCCCTACGCCTCGGAGGAGGCGAAGCGCGTGCTCGGCGCGGCCAGCGAGCCCCCGGTCAAGGCGATCGGCCTCGGGCCCGATCGGAAGCTGAGGCTGGGCGAGGAGACCGTGCTCTACCGCCACGAGAAGACCTTCGTCAACCAGACCCTCATCGCCGTGGACATCCGCGACGACGAGGGCGAGGCCGAGGTCGACGCGAGGCTCGCGAGGATACGCGACTACTCCATCGTCCGCGTCGGCATGGCCTTCGGCGTCGACATGGTATCGGTCACGCAGCGCGGCGCCGACGGCGCGCGCTTCGCGGCCCTCGCGCGCAAGGCCTACGAGGCGACGGGGAAGCCCCTGGTCCTTCGCTCCGGCGACGCCGAGGCGCTGGCGCTGGCTGCGGCGGCCGTCAAGGGCTCGGGCTCCGTCCTCGCTTCCGCGACGGCATCGAGCGCCGGCGCGCTACGCGACGCCGCGCGCGATTGCGGCCACGCCCTCGCCGTAACCGGCGCGACGCTCGACGAGGTCTGCGCCCTCTCGGCCGAGCTGAAAGCCGGCGGCTTCAACGAGCTCGCGCTCCAGCTTCCCTCGCTCTCGCTATCGGAGCGCTATCAGGCCAACTCGATCGCCCGCCGCGCGGCGATCAAGGACGGCGTCAAGAGCCTCGGCTATCCCTTCCTGAGCTTCCTCGATTCCGGCGACCTCCTCGAGGACTCGTCCTGCGCCATGGTCGAGATCTGCAAGTACGGCGGGATCGTAGTCCTTCCCGGCTTCGACGCCGCCCAGCTCGCGGCCCTCATCACCCTCAGGCTGAACATCTTCACCGATCCCCAGAAGCCCATCCAAGTCGAGCCCAAGCTCTACGCGATAGGCGATCCCGGGCCCGGCTCGCCGGTCTTCGTGACCACGAACTTCTCGTTGACCTACTTCATCGTGTCCGGCGAGATCGAGAACTCGGGCGCGAGCGCCTGGCTGGTCATCCCCGAGTGCGAGGGCATGAGCGTCCTGACGGCCTGGGCCGCGGGCAAGTTCTCGGGGGCCGTAATCGCGAAGGCCGTCAAGGAATCCGGCCTCGAGGAGAAGTCGGAATCGAGGACCCTGGTCATCCCGGGCTTCGTCGCGCAGGTATCCGGGGAAGTCGAGGAGAGCCTGCCGGGCTGGACGGTCCTCGTCGGTCCCCAGGACGCGGGCGACATCGAGAGCTTCGTCAAGGCCCGCCTGGCGGGCTAATCTGAGTATATGAAGAGACTGCAAAGGATTCACCACGGAGACACTGAGGTACAATGAGAGCACGGAGAAGGTTAGCCCGCATGAAAAGAGATAATATTACCAAAGAATACCTCCGTGACCTCCGTGCTTCTCCGTGCCTCCGTGGTGAATCTCGCCTTTGCTCCTCAACTTGTGCATTGCTAGGACCATGCCCGAGATAAGGTTCCTCCCCTCGGGGCTTTCCGTCGAGGCCGAGCCGGGGACGACCCTCCTCGACGCGGCGCGGAAGGCGGGCATCGAGCTCGACTCTCCCTGCGGCGGCGAGGGAACCTGCGGCAAGTGCGCCGTCCGCGTCGCCTCGGGCCATGCCGATCGGGGAAGGCTCGGGCCGCTCTCCGCCGAGGCCGCGGCCGGGGGCGCAGTCCTCGCCTGCGAGGCGCGGGTCCTGGGCGAGGACCTCGTCGTCGAGCTGCCCGAGCGATCGGGCTGGGCGGGGGGGCAGTTCTCGGCCGAGGGCGACGATTTCGCCCTGGAGCCCGACGAGCTCGACCCGATGGCCGCCAGGATCCGCCTTAAGGTGCCGCCGCCGCGCGGGGACGACGGCCTCGCCGACCTCGATCGCATTACCCGCGAATACGCCCGGCACGGCGGATCGGAATCGGTCTCGTATTCCCTGGGCGCTATCCGCGAGGCGGCCGACGCGCTCCGCGCCGAGGACGGGCGCATAAGCGCCACCCTGGTCCGCGACGGCGGCCGTCACAGGATCATAGGCATCGAGCCGGGCGATCGCGGAAGGCGATGCCTCGGCGCGGCGATCGACATCGGCACGACCACGATCGCCGTCCGCCTCGTCTCCCTGCCCGACGGGAAGCCCCTGGGCACCGAGTACGACTACAACGCCCAGATCGCCTGCGGCCTCGACGTCATCTCCCGCATCAACTACGCGCGCGCCCCGGGCCGGCTAGAGGAGTTGCGCGAGCGCGTCCTGGGCACGATCAACGGCTGCATCGAGCGCGCATGCGCGGCGGCCGGCGCGCGGCCTCGCGATATCTCCGCGGCGGTAGCCGCCGGCAATCCGACGATGACCCACCTCGCCCTAGGCCTGAAGCCCGAGTACCTCAGGCTCGATCCCTACACGCCCACCCTATCCTCCCTGCCGCCCCTTCGCGCGGCCGAGGCGGGCATCGCCATCGATCCCGATGGCCCCGTGCTTTTCTGCCCCTCGGTCGGCAGCTACGTCGGCGGCGACATCACGGCAGGCATACTAGGCTCCGATCTCGCCGGCCCTCGGGCCGGGGACGGCGTCTCCCTCTTCATGGACATCGGCACCAACGGCGAGATCGTGCTGGGCGGCCGAGAATTCCTCATGACCTGCGCCTGCTCCGCGGGACCCGCCTTCGAGGGCGGCGGCATCGAATGCGGCATGCGGGCCGCCCGGGGCGCGATCGACCGGGTCCGCGTCGATCCCGAGGAGGGGACGCCGACCATACGCGCCATCGGCGAGGCTAAGCCGCTGGGCATCTGCGGCTCGGGAATGATCGGCCTTCTATCAGGGCTCTTCCTTTCCGGATGGATGGACGGCCAAGGCAGGCTCGACCGCGACAGGACCTCCCCCGCGATCGAAATAGAAGGGCGAAGGGCGCGCTACATCCTCGCGCCCGCGGACGCGAGCGGGACCGGCTCTCCCCTCTACGTCAGCGAGGCCGACATCGCGAACGTCCTCCGCGCCAAGGCGGCGATCTACTCGGCCTCCTCGATGCTGCTCGAGAGCCTGGGCCTGGGATTCGGCGACCTGGAGCGGGTCTACATCGCGGGGGGCTTCGGCCGCTTCCTCGACATAGGGGAGGCGATCGTACTCGGCCTCCTGCCCGACCTGCCTCGGGAGAGATTCAGCTATCTCGGCAACGCGTCCCTCGCCGGCGCCTATATGGTCCTCGTCTCCCGCGAGAGGGAGAAGCGCATGAGGGAAGCCGCCGCGAGGATGACCTACGTCGACCTCGGATCGGAGAGCTCGTACATGGACCACTACACGGCCTCGCTCTTCGTCCCGCACACCGACTCCTCGCGCTTCCCCGGCGTCATCGCCCGCCTAGCCGCGGTCGCGCCGAGGAAGAAGAGGGACTAGAGCGGTGCCGCAAAACGAGGCGCGCGACGAGGCGATCCGCAGGGCGAAAGCCCGCATCGCCGAGCATCTTGAGTCCGTTTCAGAGAGTCTCGAGGAGCGCTGTTCCCGGCTCGGCCTAGGGCTTCCCGAGAACGGAGTCCTGGAGTTTAGCGCTTTCGACTCCCCTGCCCTCCTCGATCTCGCGACGCTCGACCTGACCCGGCCCGACCTCTCGCCCTTGCCTCAAGCCGACCGCATCCTCATCTACCATTACCTCGCCTGCGATAGCGCCCTGAGCTGCGGCGGCGATCCTATATCCTTCAGAGACTTCCCCGGCGGCGCTTTCTACTGGGAGCCCTTCCGCGCCCGAACCGCCCTCCCACTGGCGAAGAGGTTCGGCGGCGATATCGCGCTCGGCACAGCGGGCGGCGCCTCGCGAAGCGCCGCGCAAAGCGCGCCCGAGCTCCGATCAGCACTCGGCCGCTTCGAATGGTCCGAGCTCCCTTTGGGCGATTTCAGCGCGCGCGTCCGCGGATTCGGGCGCCTCTACCTGATCATCGTCGCCTATGCGCCGGAAGAAGGCCTCGACGCCGATTTCAACGTCCTTTTCGAAAGCGCCGCCCTTCGGGCCTTCGGCGCCGAGGACGCCGCGGCCTTCGCGAGCAGGATATGCCTCTCTTTGCTCAAGCCGGCTGTGTGAACGGCTTCATAGACGAGCTTCATCGTCGGAACTAAGATCGAGGGATAGCATAGCTCCACAGGAGGACGCTATGAACGATTTCCTTTCTAGTCCCGCGACGATCGAAGTTGACATCGGATCGGGTTGGATTTCCCGCTATGACGCCGGGCGCCTCGACTCGGGCGACATCGTCGTCGCCGAGGAGATGGCCGGCGACGCGCAGAGGATCAGGCTGAACGGCGAGTACCTCTGCGACGCCAGCCTCCGCATAGCCGATGGCCGCTTCTTCGCCAAGGTCGAGCGCCTGGAGCCCGAGGCGCCGCCGTTCCCCTCGCCCGAGCGCGGCGACGAGGCCGTAGAGCTATTGCCATTCTCCCTGCGCCTCGCCTCGATCCAGGTCGATTTGGGAAGCATGGCGGGCATCGGCCCCCATTCCTTCATCGACCTGGGCAAGGACTTCCGCATGGACGAGGACGCCGAGCTCGTCGTCGCCGGGATCCCCCTGGCCTCGGGCAAGATCGTCGTCATCGGAGAGAACTTCGGTATTCGCATAACGCGCCGGCTTTGCGGACGCTTCGAGGTCGACGAGATGCGGACGACGGGCTCGGTGATCTCCGCCCGCATCGCCGAGAGCCGCAACGCGATCGGCGGAGAGGATAGGATCAAGGATTACGACTTCCGCATGCCCGACTGCTTCTCCCGGCGAGGCAT
>CAYPHO010000057.1:0-13869 GCA_964410245.1 uncultured Treponemataceae bacterium
TTGACCTGGAGGTCGAAGCCGATGACCTTCCCGGCCTCGCCCTTCGAGGTCCTGAAGGGAATCGCCATCTCGACGAGGTATCCGCCGGCTGTCAGGACGACCGCGGACTGCATCCGCTTATCCTCGCCGTTCGAGCCGAAGCTCTTCTGGTTCTTGAAGTTGACCCGGTACTGGGCGTCGTCGCCCTTGTAGGTTTCGGTCTTGGCGTTGTCCTCGTCGACGAAGACCTCGACGGAGTCCTTCTCGTGGACCGCCGAGTTGGCGTCGTTGAGCAGGGGATCCGCCACGTCCATGAGGACGTACAGGTAATCGGCGTCCCACATGACGCGCGCCTTCGCCGTCGCCGGCTTGCCCGCGCCCGTCGCGATGGCGACGTCCAGGACCTTCGCGGCGTTCCAGGCCGCCTCGACCTTGCCGTCGACGACGGCCTTGCCCGGGACCGCCTCCCCGAGCATGGGCGCGGACTTGGGGGCGGGGGCCTTCGGCTCGGGCGGGAGCTTCGAGGGATCCACGATGCCCCAGTACGCGTACTTGGCCTGGTAGGCGTTGTCGAAGAGCAGGGGCGCGTCGACGCGGGTCACGGGCCGGTTCTGCAGCCAGGAAGTCCCGTCGTTGATGCCCCAGAAGATCACGATGCTCAGTTCCTTATTGAGGGCGCGGAAGGCGTCGAAGAGCTCCTTGTAGCGATAGCCCTGCGTAATGAGGGTATCCTCGGGAACCGAGGCGTAGGACGTGATGTCGTCCTTATAGATGCCCATGTCCAGCTCGGTGACCAGGTTGTCCAGCCCGATCGATCCGAAGAGCTTGATCGAGTCGGAGATCTGCTTGACCGGCGTGTTGATCCTGATGTGCAGCTGATGCCCGACGCCGTCGATGGGCACGCCCTTCGCCTTCATCTCCTTGATAAAGGCGAAGAGCGCGTCGCGCTTCGCCGGATCCTCGGTGCCGTAGTCGTTGATGTAGAGCTTGGCCCGAGGCCCGCCCGCGGCGCGCGCGGCGCGGAAGGCGGTCTCGATGAAGTCCTTGCCGGCGATCCGGTACCACTTCGATTGCCGCATGCCGTCCGGCTGGGCCGGATCTATGACCTCGTTCACGACGTCCCAGGAGCGGATGTCGTCCTTGTACCGCGAGACGACGGTCGTTACGTGGTCCTCCAGGCGCTTCAAGAGGAGCTTCTTGTTCGCCGCGCGCTTGGCGGGGTCCTTCTCGTCGACCATCTCCTTGCCGTCCTTGTCGAGGAAGAACCAGTTCGGGCACTGCTCGTGCCACTGCAGGGTGTGGTAGCGCATGACCATGCCGTTCTTCCTGCCGAAGGCGACGATCTTATCCGCCTCGTCCCAGAAGTAGGTATCCTCGGCAGGATGGACGTAGACCGGCTTCATCGCGTTCTCGGCGACGATGCTGTTGAAGTGCTTGACGACGAGCTCGCCGATCTCGCCTTGGATATTGGAGGTATTGACGCAAGTCCCGACCGCCCAGTAGCCCCTGAAGGCGTCCTGCAGGGACTTAATGTCCCTCTGGATCTTTATCGGCTCGGCGGCGGCGGGCGCCGACGTCATCGTGATGACGATGTCGTCGGTATAGATGACGTCCGAGGGAGCGGAGCTCTCGGCATAGAGGGTAAGGACGTCCATCGCGGAAGCGAAGGAATATTTCCCGGTCACGTTAACCCACTTGTCGTCCTTGACCTCGGCCTGGGCGACCGTGACCCAGTTGGTCTTTCCCGCCGACTTCTCCTCCATAGTGAACTTGAGCGAGCTGGGCGTCCCGGGCGCCGAGGCGATCCGAATCCAGGCGCTGAAGTCGTACGAGGCACCCTTCTTGAGGACGTTGACCAGGTCGATGGCGCTTCCGTGCCAATTCGCGCCGCGATTGGCGGCCGAGAGCCCGAGAGCGCCGGAATGGGCGGCGGCGGCGGCGGCCTTCACGACGGTGCCGTCTCCCCTGGGGCCCCAGCCCTGGTTCCCGCCCTTCTCGAAGTCGAAGGAGGCCGCGACGGCGGGCTTGAAGGCCGCGTCCTGGGCGAAGGCCGGCGATAGCGCCGCGAAGAGAGCGAAGAGGCTCGCGGCGATAAGCGCCGCGCCTTTCCTTAAGGGATTATTAACGGGCATAATGCCTCCTAGTAGAGGAGGATTCTAGGGGCCAAATCGAGTCCGAGATATAGGTGAATTTCCCGAGGCCTCATGGGCGGATGCGCCGTAGCCGGCCGGGCCGCTAGACGATGCGCGACATGCTCTCGTGCAGCTCGGCGGCGTCGCGCTTCCCGCGCTCGGCGACCTCGGACACGGCCTCGGCGGCCGAGCTCAACCCGGTCGCGCTTTCCGCCACCGACCGAGCCTCGGCCAGGACGCGGCTCGAGCCCTCCTTGGCCCTCTCCTGAAGCTCGAGCAGGCGGCCCTGCGCCTTGGCGATCGCGGCCCCCGACTCCCTGAGCCCCTGGGAAGCGTCGTTCAGCGAGGCGATCGACTCAAGTATCTGCTTGCCGCCCGCGGACAGCTCCTCGGTCGCCTGCGCGATCTCGGAGAAGGAGTCCACGGCGCGCTCGATCTCACGCTTGATATCCTTGAAGGACTCCCCGGCCCGGCCGCCGCCCTCGGAGGCCTCGCGGATGGCCGCGAGGACTTCCTTCAGCTTGACGCCGATATCCTTCGCGTTCTTCTGCGAGCCCTCGGCGAGGTTGCGGATCTCGTCGGCGACGACCGAGAAGCCGCGGCCGGCGTCGCCGGCGTGGGCCGCCTCGATAGAGGCGTTCATCGCCAGCAGGTTCGTCGAGCTGGCGATCTTGTTGATCACGGCGATCATGTCGCGTATCGCGTCGACCGAGCCGGCCATGCGCTCGACGGCGCCGATGAGGGCGGCGAGCCGGCGCTCGCCCTCCTCGGCCGTGCCGCCCAGGCCCCGCAGGGCCTCCCGGCGCGAGCGGGCCGAGTCGGCCACCGTGGCGATCGAGGAGACCATCTGGTTCACCGAGGCCGCGGATTCTTCCTGGGCGGAGACCTCGGTCTCGATATGCCGATTAAGGTCCGCCACACGCTCGCCGATCGCCGAGGACTCCGAGGACGCGGCGTCGGAGGCCGCGTCCAGGTCGCCCAGGCTCGACTCGATCCTGGATACCGAGGAGAGGGCCGTCTCGGAGGCCGCGCGTATCTCGCCGACCCGCTCCGACAGCGCGCCGATAGAGCCGAGGTTAGCCTCGCTGCGCTCCGCCGCGGCCTTCAGCCGGGCGGTGCGGTCGTCGCTCGCCTTCTTCTCGCGGCCGAGCTCG
Organism: uncultured Treponemataceae bacterium; assembly: GCA_964410245.1. Lineage (GTDB taxonomy): Bacteria > Spirochaetota > Spirochaetia > Treponematales > Rectinemataceae > CAZXXZ01. The sequence goes on from CAYPHO010000057.1 coordinate 3,266, forward strand.
GCGGCGATGCCTCGGCCCATCCGGCTGGGGATTATCATGAAGAAGCACAGGAGGCACGTGAAGATGACCGTGACTATAACGTCGTTCGCGAGCTCGCCGAAGGGACGGGAGCCGGATCCGGCGACGAGATAGCCCACCGCGACGCCGGTATTCAGGACGGCGATGGCGACAGGCCAGATCTTCTCGATCAGGAAGAAGCTCGCGAAGCCCAGCGAGGCCGTCATGTAGACGACTACGCGGAAGACCGAGGCGGAGCCCTCGGCCGGGTGGGTCAGGCCGAGGAAGGCGGTCGCGCCGAAAAAGATCAATGTCGCGATGCGGGCGGCGAGGATGTAGCGCCCGCGCCGCAAGAGGAGGACCGCCGCCAGGGTGAAGACCATGATCCCCAGCTCGCCCCAGCCGGAGGCGTAGTCCCCGGTCGCCAGGTCGGTGATGCCGACGATCGGCGTCACGCAGAGGATGACGATAAGGAATACCTTGAGGATGGGGGCCTTGCCCCTCACTTCCATCTGGATCGCGTCATTCGAGAGTCCGCGACGCGCCGCGGCGCCCGAGCCTTCTTTGTTCGCCATATGATCATTCCCGCCTGCCGTCGAGTATAGACTCGCCGGTAAGCGGGCACAATGCCGGCCGAGCGGAACCTTGACAGCGCGGCGCCGATACTGGACATTCTATAGGAAGCCTCGGCACGTGGCATCGACTGATACGGCTACAAGAGGTCCCATAATGACGTTACGCGGCAGATTGCTGGTTCCCGCCCTTTCGACCGTACTCCTCGGATTCGCGCTATTCCTCGCCTACCAGATATGGGCGCAAGACAAGGACGCGTCCAAGGAGATGGAAGAGGAGATCGCGAACCTATCCGAGCTCGTCTCGACGGCCAATATCTCGTACGTCTGGACCTACGACACGATCGGCCTGCAGATGAGCGTCGAGTCGATGATCAAGGATCCGCAGATCGTCAGCATCGAGATCTTCTCGCCGGCGGGCGACAGCCTGGCCAAGGCCGAGGAAGAGGGGAAGCCGAGGCTCTACGAGCGGACGACCGAGCTCGTCAGGGACGGCATCAAGGCGGGCGCGGCGAAGATCGTCTTCACGGACCATTACCTGCGTGCGAGGGCGAGGGCTTTCGCGGTAAATATCGCCGTGTTCGTAGGCATCCTCTTCGTCGTCATCGCCTCGGTCATGACGATCATCACCGGGCGGGTGGTCAGGCCGATCGTGCGCCTGACCGGCATTACGAGGGACATGGCCGAGGGCGAGGGCGACCTGACGGTCCGCATCCCCGCGCGGGGCGACGACGAGGTCGCGAGGCTATCGGGCTACTTCAACATATTCCTGGACAAGCTGTCGGCGATCGTGACCAGCCTGAAGAGCGTCGGCGAGAAGAGCTCCGAGATCGGCGCGGAGCTCGCGGGAGGCGCCCAGGAAGCCTCGGCGTCGTCGACCCAGATGTCCTCCTCCGCCCGCGCCATGAGCGATCGAGTCGGGTTCCTCAGGGAGGAGATCGGCAAGTCGAGCGACGGCGTCGAGAGGATCAACGACTTAATCGCCCGGGTCGTCGGCATGATCCAGGAGCAGGCCTCCGCGGTCAACGAGTCCTCCGCCGCGGTCCAGCAGATGATCGCCAACGCATCGAATATCGAGCGCTCGACGGAAGACAAGCTCGAGCTGACCCGTAAGCTCGAGTCCCTGGCGAAGCGGCTCGAGGAGGGGGCGGCCGCGAACGTCGAGGCGATGGACGAGTCGTCGCGGTCCACCGAGCTCATAGCCGAGATGATCGGCGTCATCAACGACGTCGCCAGCCGCACGAACCTCCTAGCCATGAACGCGGCCATCGAGGCCGCCCACGCGGGCGCCTCGGGCAGGGGCTTCTCCGTCGTCGCCGACGAGATCCGCAAGCTCGCCGAGCAGACGGCCGACAACGCGAGGAGCATCGGCGAGACGATCGAGCGGGTCGTCAGCGGCATAGAGAAGGCGTCGGAGCTGACCAAGGAATCGAGCGGCACCATCGTCGAGGTCATCTCCGGCATCGGGGCCGTAGCCGGCGGCATGGACGAGACCCTCCTGGGCCTCAAGGAGATGTCGATCGGCAACGCGCAGATCATCGAATCGCTGGCCGAGCTCAACAAGATGACCGAGGAGGTCAAATCCTCGGGAACCGGCATGCGGCGGGGAACCGAGGAGATCAACCTCTCGATCAAGCGCATCCTCGAGATAACCGAGGAGAACAAGCAGGGCATCGAGGAGATGGCGGCGGGCATCCGCGAGATATCCGACTCCATGGCGGCCCTCTCCGACCTGTCCGTCCGCAATTCGACCAACATCGCCACGCTCGACGAGGCGATGAGGAAATTCAAGACCGAATGAAGGAGAAGAGAATGAAGCGCATCGCGGCCCTCTTCCTCTCGACCGTCCTGGCGGCGTCGATCGGCGCCCAGCAGCTGACCCTGGGAACTATCAAGGGCGGCGAGGCCTACGGCTCCGTAATAATCGCCGCGCTGAAGGACGCGGGACTCGACGCCAGGATAAAGGCCTTCGACCAGCAGCCCGACCTCCTCCAGGCGCTCGCGAGGGGCGGCGTCGACGGGGCCTTCTTCCTGGCCCAGCCCGTGATCGATCAAGTTAAGGGCTCGGTCATGATCCCGGTCAGGCTCGCCTTTACCGACATCTGCGCGGTAACAACCGACCCGTCCGTCAAGGTCTCGGGGCCCGGCGACCTGCGCAAGTACTCGGTCGGCGTCGTCAAGGGGCACGTCGGGCACGCGGCCGTGACCAGGGGCATGAAGGTAGTCGAGGCCGCGAACGAGATAGAAGAGCTCAAGATGCTGGCGGCGGGGAAGATCCAGGTCGCCGTATCGATCAGCGAGCTAGTTCCCGCCATGAGCCGGCCCGCCGGCCTCAAGAAATACTACATCCAGAACCCGCCCCTCTTGCGCACCCCGACCTTCCTCGCCCTCTCGGCTTCCCGGGCCGGGCTCAAGGATAGGATCCAGGAAGCGCTGAAGGCGAAGGTCGAGAGCGGCCAATGGGAAAGGGATACGGCGAAGCTCGCCAAATAGGCGGGCCGCGCGACGCGCCGTCTCCGGACGGCGGGCCGCGCATCGGGAGATCGGCATGAAGGAAGTCTTCGCGGCCTACGCGCGCTACAACCGCAAAGCGAACGAGATCGCGTTCGGGCTCCTGTCCCGGCTGGGGCCGGAGGGGCTTAGGCGCGAGACGAAGGCCTTCTACCCGACCCTGCCGCAGACCCTCGGCCATACGCTTAAATCCGACCTCAAGTGGCTCGACCGGCTCTCGGCCTTCCGGCCGAGCCCGCTGCCGCATGACGCGGCCGCCCCGTACTCGACCGGCGACGCGATCGACCCGGGCAAGGTCGCCGCCGACTTCCGCGGCTTCGCCGAGCTCCGCTCGCGCGTCGACGAGGCCATAGTCGCGGTCGTCGACGCTATCCCCGAGGAAGCCTTCGGCCGGAGCCTCGGGATCGCCTGGGGAGCGGGCAGTATCGAGCGCGTCCTCTGGCAGCTCCTCCTGCAATGGTTCAATCACCAGACCCACCATCGCGGGCAGGCATCGGCCCAGCTCGACGAGCTCGGCCTGGACCACGACTTCTCGGGCATGCTGGACAAGATCGGCTAGGGCGAGGCCGGCTGAGCGCTCGCGCCGCGGCGGGACGCCGGCCGCGCGCGCTCAGCCGATGAGCGATCGATAGTCCTTCTCGACTAGGGATCGCAGGCTGTTGACGAACCTCGCGGCCGGCGCCCCGTCGACCAGGTCGTGGTTGAAGGACGCGGTGACGTTGACGATCTCCCGGACCTCGACCGAGCCCCGGACGGCGACCGGCTTCCTTACGACGATCCCGATCGCGAAGGCCGCGGCCTTGGGCCCACCGATATACGGCAGGATGAAGCCCGGCATGCTGGAGAACATGGATACGCTGGTCGCGAAGACGGTGCCCGACGAGCGCGCGACCATGCGGTGATTCCGCAGGACCGAGCGGATGAGGGAGCGGGAAAGGAAGCCCGGGAGCGCGGCGACGAGCGCGCGCATGAGGGGCGAGGGCAGGTAGGACTCGTCGCCGTCGTCGGCCTTCCGGCTCGCCTCGATCTCCCGGTCGACCTCGGACAGGCTCTTGCGATCGACGCCTCGGAGGACCAGCTGCTTGTTATAGACTTCCGTTCCCCGCGGCATCTCGATCGGCACCGAGATATCCACCTCGTCGAAGACCGTCGTCCTCCGCTCGTCGCCTATCGCGTTGAGCCGAGGATGGTCCATCAGCGCCGCGGCGATGGCCTTCAGGAAGAAGGCGAAGAGCGAGCCTCCCCGCCCCTCGACCCGCGCTTCCCGCAGGGCCTTGCGCAGGCCGGAGATGTCGAACTCGAGGAGGGCGTGGAAGTAGTGGCCGTCCTCCACCGCCTGGAAGCCGTAGATCGCGAGCTTGCGGAGCGCCGAGGTCTTGCGGGAGGTCGAGCCCATGGCTCGAAGTATAGCCCGAGCCCGCCCGAGCGGGCCAGGGCGCCTCGGGCCCGCTGCCGGCCCGGCCTCATTTGACAAGAAGATCGCGAAGCCTGATCATTACCGTATCGGCGCGACGACCGGAGGGTATCGTGAACCTGTTCTCCGCCTTGGATCTCGCGGCCTGCGTCCTGTCGGCCTATGTCGGCATCAATAATCTCAGCTACTTCCTCCGGGACAGGATCGAGAAGGAGCGCCTCCACTTCTCGCTGCTCTGCTTCGCGGTGGCGATCTACGACGCGACCTCGGCCCTGGTCTACGCGACGGCGGAGCCCTGGCCGATACCGCCCTGGCAAAGGCTGCAGTTCTTCGCCTCGGTCGCCATCGCCTTCGCGGTCGTCCATTTCACCTACAGGATGCTGTCGATGAGGATCGACGCGCTCGGCAGGATCATCCTCGTGGCCTTCGCCGCCTCCTTCGCGGCGGGGCTCGCCTTCGGAGGGGGCGTGCTCGACGAGGCCCGCCCGATGGAGCGGGCCGTCCGCTTCCTGGGCGCATCGGCGACCTATTACGAGCGCGAGCCGGGAATCGTCTGGACGGCCCAGCTCGTCGCCCAGGTTCCCGCCATGCTCTACCTCTGCTTCCTCGTAATCAGAGGCTTCGCGACGGGAAAGGACCGCGGCCTCATCCCTCTGCTCGCCTGCTTCCTGGTCTTCTTCGCCTCGATCGCCCTGGATATCCTGAACGCGACGGGGATGTTCTCGATCATGTACACGACGGAGTACGCGTTCCTGGCGCTGATATTCACCATGGACCAGCTCCTCCTAAAGCGATTCGTCGCGGCCCGCCGAGAAGCGGAGTCGGTCAATCGGAATCTCGGCCTCATGGTGCACGAGAGGACGAACGAGATACGCAAGCTCGCCGACGAGCTCATGAAGGCCAACATCGACCTCAAGGCGAAGAACGAATCGCTTACCGAACTGGCCGAGCGCGACGGCATGACCGAGCTGCTGAACCACGCGGCCTTCCATCGGCGCCTGTCGGAGCTCTTCAACCTCTCGAAGCGGCACTCCATCCCGATCTGCGTGATGATCATCGACATCGACCGCTTCAAGAGCATCAACGATCGCTTCGGCCACCAGGCCGGCGACGAAGTCATCCGACGGTTCGCCGATACGCTGAAAACGGGATCGAGGAACTACGACATCAAGGGCCGCTACTCGAGCGGGGACGGAGCTCCGACGACGCTCAGGAACTACGACATAACGGGAAGATACGGCGGCGACGAGTTCGCGATCGCGCTACCGTACTGCGGGATCGCCGAGGCGAAGATCGTCGCCGATAGGATCTGCGCGATGATCAGGGCCTTGGAATTCGATAAGCATCCGGAACTCAGGGTCAGCGCCAGCGTGGGCTGCGCCGTCCTGGACGATCCCTCGCGCGCCGCGGACGAGCTTCGCACCATACGGCTCGCCGACCGCGCCCTCTACGCGGCCAAGGAGGGCGGGCGCGACGGCTACGTGATCAGGACCCCGGACGACGACGTCGAGACGCTCGAGTGATGGCAGGCGCCGGCGAGGCGGCCCGCCGCGCGGCCGGAATTTCGGCTCTCAACAGTCCGCGACCCGGGCCGCCCTAGCGTGCTACCATCCCCTCATGGCCGCGAGCTCCGTCGATCCGGTAAAAGAGACCTGCCGCTTGATCCGCCTGGCGCGGTCGAAGTGGGACGCCCGCGACAACCTGGGCTGCCGCACCGAGCGGGACCGAGCCCTCGCCTTGTACTCGACCTTGAGCGCCGAGCAGAAGGACGGGATACCCCAAGCCCTGCGCGTCTGGCTCCGCTACCGCAGCGAGAAGTACTTCGGCCCGTCGAGGACGCCGCCGCGGGGCCGAGGCGGCATGAGCAAGGCCTAGGGCCCTCGCCCTACTTCGAGGGCGCGACGAAATCGAGCCGCCTCCATTGGAGGAATGCCGGCCCCGCGGCGGTCGGCTCGGCGAAAAGCTCGAAGATCCCGCAGTTCGCGGTCGAGAAGAGGGGCATCCAGGACCGCGCTCCGAAGGTCGCGCGGACCATCCACTGCAGGAAGCCCGCGTGCGTGACGATCGCGGCCTTCCCTCCGGCCCTCGGGGCCGAGTCCCGCAGCATCCCCCAAGCCCTCATCGCCCGTTCGTACAGCGCGCCGGACGGCTCGGCGCCGGGCACCGCGTCCCAGCTGCGGGCCTCGAACTCGGCGAAGGTTCCCGGATAGCGGGAGGCGCACTCGTCCCATCCGAGGCCCGTGAAAATTCCCGTATCGATTTCCATAAGGAGTCCGCTTTCCTCGGGCCGGACCGAGCAGGCCTCGGCGACGATCGCCGCCGTTTGCGCCGCGCGCAGGAGCGGCGAGGCGATGACCCGCGAGACTCCCTGCTCAGCGAGCCAGGCGCCCGCGCGGCGCGCCTGGCGCAGGCCCTCCTCGTCCAGGGGATAATCGAGCCTGCCTTGGAAGATTTTCCTGGCGTTGCCCTCGCTGCGGCCGTGCCGCACGAGGAAGAAACTCGCCTCGGATCCCAAGGACGAGAAAAAGTAGGAATCGGCCGCGCGCGGCCCGCAATCGGCGCTCATCGCGCCGATTATAGCAGGCGCTCGGAGGAGGGGTCAGACCTCGAGGCGGCCCCGGAAGCCCCGCGCCCCGTAGTAGGAATCGGCGCCGTTATGGTACGTGAAGACGCGGCCGTAGCGGCGGTCGCAGAACAGGGCCCCGCCCAATTTCCGGACATCCTCCGGAGTCGCGATCCAGCTCGAGGTCTTCAGGTCGAACTCGCCCAGCTCCTGCAATTCCCGATACTGCGCTTCGGTTAGGAGACCGATGCCCATCGCAGCGCCCGTCTCTACAGCGCTGGAAGCCGGCTTGTGCTCCTTCCGCGAGTCCAGGGCGGCCTTGTCGTAGCAAAGCGACCTTCTTCCCGCCGGGCTCTCCGCCGAGCAGTCGCAGAATACTATCGCGCCTTTCGCGGCGCCGCGGCCGATCACGTCGGGCTCGCCGCCGGTCTCTTCCATCGCGGCGAGGGACTTCAGCGCCTTCTTGCTCCCGACGAGAGCCTTCTCGACCTCGGCCCATTCGATCCCGGCATGCCGGCTCGGGTTCTTCTCGAATCTCCGAGCCAACACTTCGAGCAGGCTATCATCCTTGGTCTTCGCCATGATGATCCTCCATGCGTCGAATATACCGATCTTACCGAGCGCGCGTCCTCAGCGGAAGATCGCCGGATCCAGGGAAGAGCCCCGCTTAATGAAGAGCGGTATGGCATCGAGGGGAGCGGCGGCTTCAACACGCGATCCTCCTTCGCGCCCTATGCCGGTCGAGGCCTCGATCCAATCGGCGCCTGCGGGAAGGTAGACGGATCTTTTCCTCTCTCCCTCGTACAAGACGGGCGCGACGAGGAGATCGGCTCCGAACAGGTACTCGTCCTCGATCTCCCAGGCCTCGGGATCGTAGGGGAAGTCGTAGAAGAGCGGGCGCATGGGCGGCGTGCCTCGCTCGTGGGCCGCCCGCATCGCCTCGCGGATGTAGGGGCGAAGGGCCTCGCGCAGGAGCATGTACGTGCGCATGATCGCGTAGGCCTCGTCGCCGAAGCGCCAGACCTCGTTGTCCGATCCCGAGCGGAACTCGCCCGAGCCCGGCGACAGGCTAGGCTTGTCCGGGAGCCGGTCGCCGTGCAGCCTGAATACGGGGCAGAAGGCCCCGTACTGGAACCACCTGACCAGGAGCTCCGGATACGAGGGATCGCGGATGTCCGCGCCGAAGAATCCGCCTATATCCGTCGTCCACCAGGATATGCCCGCTATGGCCATGTTGAGCCCGGCCTTGAGCTGCGCTCGCAGCGCCGCGAAGTCGGAATGGACGTCGCCCGACCAGATAAGGGCGCCGTAGCGCTGGCTGCCCGCCCATGCGCAGCGCGCGAGATTCATAGGCGATTCGATTCCCGCCTCGCGCATGCCATCGTAGAACGCGCGGGCGTGATAGGCGGGAAAGGCGTTGCCGACCTGGAGGGCGCTTCCCGCCCAGTATCGATAATTGTCGAAGTCGTAGGCCGAGAACTCGGGCTCGGCCTCGTCCAGCCAGAAGAGCCTGACGCCCTTGTCGAAGTAGTTCTCCTTCGCCGCCTTCCATAGGTAGGCGCGGGCCTCGGGATTTGTGGCGTCGTAGAAGAGCGTGTCGCCGCAGAACTGCATAGTCACGCGCACGCCGCGGTCTACCCGAGTCAGGTAGCCGCGGCGAAGCATCTCGTCGTAATGCGCCGAGCCCTTCTCGAGGGTCGGCCAGATCGAGACCATGAGCTCGATCCCCATGGACTTAAGCTCGGCCGCCATCGCCGCGGGATCGGGCCAGTACTCCGGATCGAAGCTCCAGTCTCCCTGCCTCTTCCAATGGAAGAAATCGACGACGATGACGTCGATGGGCAAGCCTCGGCGCTTGTATTCCCGCGCCGCCTCGAGGAGCTCGCCTTGAGTCCGGTAGCGCAGCGTGCACTGCCAGAAGCCCAGGCCGTACTCGGGCATCATGGGCGGGCGGCCGGTCGCCCGGGCGTAGGCCTCCTCGATCTCGGAGGGACTGTCGCCCGCGACGATCCAGTAGTCCAGGGACCTAGTCGAGCGCGCGCGCCACTCGGTCCGGTTCTCGCCGAATACGGCCTCGCCGATCGCGGGATTGTTCCAGAGCAGGCCGTAGCCGCGATTGGACAGCGCGAAGGGAACGCTCGACTGGGAATTGCGATGCGCGAGCTCGAGGACGCAGCCCTTCATGTCCATCCTCGACTGCTGGTACTGGCCCATGCCGAAGATCTTCTCCCCCGGCTCGGCCTCGAAGCGGGCCGTAAGGCCGTAGTCGCCTCCGGGGATCGGCGAGAACTCGCGGTTCATCACCCTGATGGCGCACCGCGAGCCGACCGAGTCCCAGTTGCGCTGATACTCGCGGAGGAGGAGGCGGCCCTCGCCGCCGCGGCCCTCGTCGCCGGTTCGCGCGCCCGCGCCTCCGCGTTCCCGGCCGCCGCCCGCAGCGCGATAGAAGCCGATGCGGCCGGTCCGATCGACGCGGGCCTCGATCTTCCCGTTGGCGATCGAGGCCTCGTCGCCCTCGATCGATATCCGCGGCGAGGAGGCCTGGGGAGGGAGGAGGGCCCAATCCTCGTCGGGCATCCGCGAAAGATGCGTCGCTCGCACGCGCAGGGCGTCCTCGCCCCAGGCCTCGATCCATAGGATCTCCGAATCGTAGCGGCGCTCGAGCCGCCCTCCGCCGTCCATGAATATCGCGCCCATCGAGCTCTCCTTCGGGTTCAAGCATGACGCCTCCCGCCGAGCGATCGCAAGGCCCCCCGCCGAGGAAGAAACCGCGAAATGCCTCTTGACTATAGTTTGCCACAAAACTATTATAGTTTTAATCCAAACTAAGGAGGATCGCATGAAGAAGAAACCCGAGGGCTGGGACGAGGCCCGCGCGCTTATCGATCGCGCGAAGTTCGTATACCTTTCCAGCCTCGACGAGAAGGGAGGGCCCGAGACCCGCGTCCTCTTCAACCTGCGCAAAGTCAGGGCCAAGGCGCTCGCGTCCGGGCCCGCCGCGATCGGCGACGGTTTCGCCAACTACCTCGGCACCAATACCTCGAGCCGCAAAGTCGCCCAGCTTCGGAAGGACGGCCGCGTCTGCCTCTATTATTCCGACAACGCGAAATTCGAAGGCTGCTCGGTCCGCGGCCGACTGGTCGAAGTCGATGATCGCGCGGTCAAGGAATCGATATACGCGAAGTCATGGGACATGTACTACCCCGGCGGCATGGACGGCGGCGATTTCAGCCTCTTCAAATTCGAGCCCGAGACCGTGCGCTACTACCACGGGTTGAAGGTACTGTCCTTCGATGCGTGAGGGCGGCAGCCTCGTCGCCCAGGCCCATCGGCTGGGCGCGCGCGTCTTCGCCCGAATACTGAAGGAGCAGGGCGAGGAAGAGCTGAATCCGGCCCAGGGCCGCATCCTGTACGAGCTGTGGAAGGAGGACGGCCTGATTCAAGGCGAGCTGGCCAAGCGGACCAAGCTCGACAAGTCGAGCCTCGCCCTGGCCTTGGACAAGATGGAGACCGAGGGGAGGATACGGCGCGAGAAGGTCGAGGGCGA
>CAYPHO010000058.1:0-8988 GCA_964410245.1 uncultured Treponemataceae bacterium
CATGGGGTAGATGCACCACTTCGTGCCGGTGCGCCAATGGGGCGTGCGGCGGATGCGGTACATGGGCGGATCGCGCATGATGAGGTTCGGGTGGGCCATGTCGATCTTCGCGCGCAGGGTCTTGGCGCCGTCGGGGAACTCGCCCGCGCGCATCCTGGCGAAGAGGTCGAGGTTCTCCTCGACCGAGCGATTACGCCAGGGGCTGTCGCGGCCCGGGGGCGTGACCGTGATGTTGTTCTTGTCGGGGACGTTGGTGCCGCGGTACTCGCTCATCTCTTCCGCCGAGAGGTCGTCGACGTAGGCCTTGCCCTTCTCGATGAGCTTGACGGCGAGCTCGTATAGCTTCTCGTAATAATCAGAGGCGTAGAATTCGCGGTCCTCCCAGTCGTAGCCGAGCCACTTTATGTCGCGCTTGATCGCCTCGGCGTAGGAGACGTCCTCCTTCTCCGGGTTCGTATCGTCGAAGCGGAGGTTGCACTTTCCCTTGAACTGATCCGCGACGCCGAAGACGATGCTGATCGCCTTGGCGTGGCCGATGTGGAGCCAGCCGTTCGGCTCGGGCGGATAACGCGTCAGGACATGGTCGCAGCGGCCGGACGCGAGGTCGGCGGCCACGGCCTCCCGGATGAAATCGCTGGTCTCTGTTTCTGCGGGGGCGGAGGCGGCGGGATCGTCGGACACGGGAAACTCCTTGCCGGGCTTCAGGGGCTCGGTGCGGGGATTATGCCGCCGCCCCGAGCGGAGGGTCAAGATCGGGGCCCGCGGCGGCTCGCTGGGGCGGGATCCGCCCGCGCGCCCCGGGCGAAGCGCCTATCCCAGCGCGGTGAGGGCGCGCTCGATTCGAGCGGCCGCGCGCTCCGCACCGATCAGACGGATCGACTCGAAGAGCGGGGGGCTGACCCTGGAGCCGGTGATCGCGACGCGAAGCGGGGCCATGAAGTCGCCGAATTTGGCGCCTAGGCGCTCGGCCTCGGCGCGGAACCTCGCCTCCGAGCCCTCGAGGTCGCCGAAGTCGCAGGAAGGGACGATGGCCCCCGCCGCCGCGAGGAGCTCGGCCGCCCGGGCCTTGTCCAGCTTCTTGGGGATGAACTCCTCGGTCGCCGGGACCGGGGGCTCCTCGAAGAGGTAGCGCATGACGGAGGGCGCGTCGGAAAGGAACTTCAGGCGCTCCTTGACGATGGGCATGGCGGCGCGGACCAGGGCGGCGCGCTCGGGATCGGGCGCGGCCGCGTCGGCGAGGCCGGCGGAGGCGAGGAAGGGCGACACCATGGCGGCCAGCTCCTCGTCGCCCTTCATGCGGATGTACTGTCCGTTGTACCACTCGAGCTTCGCGTAGTCGAAGACGGCCGGCGCCTTGTTCAGCTTCTCGACCTTGAAAAGCTTCTCGAGCTCGGGAAGCGAGAAGATGTCCCTGCCCTCCTCGTAGGAGCAGCCGAGGTGGGAGACGTAGTTGACCAGGGCCTCGGGCAGGTAGCCCGCCTTGCGGAACTCGTCGACCGCGGTCGCCCCGTGGCGCTTCGAGAGCTTGTGCCCGTCCTGGCCTAGGACCATGGGCAGGTGGATCAGGGAGGGAGCCTCCCAGCCGAAGGCCTCGTACATGATGATGTGCAAGGGCGCCGAGGGGATCCACTCCTGCGCCCTGGTGATGTGCGTTATGCGCATGAGGTGGTCGTCGATCACGTTGGCGAGGTGGTAGGTCGGGAAGCCGTCCGACTTGAGGAGGATGGGATCGGGGCTGACGTCCTCGTTCTTCCACTCGATGTCGCCCAGGAGCTCGTCGCGGAATTTCGTGGTCCCCTCCAGGGGGATCTTGAGCCGGATGACCGCCTTCTCGCCGGCCGCGAGGCGCGAGGCCGCCTCCGCCGGATCGATATTCCTGCAATGCCGGTCGTAGCCGAGATCGGAGCTCTCGCTCTCTTCCTGCTCGGCCCTGATCTTCGCGAGCCTTTCCTCTCCGCAGAAGCAGTAATAGGCCATGCCCATGCCGACCAGCCTCGCCGCGTGCTCCCGGTAGATCGCGAGGCGCTCGGACTGGACGTAGGGACCGTAGGGGCCGCCGACGTCCGGGCCCTCGTCCCAATGGAAGCCCAGCCAGGCGAAGGTGTCGTAGAGGTTCTTGACGTACTCGTCCGAATAGCGGGTGCGATCCGTGTCCTCGAGGCGCAGCACGAAGGTCCCGCCGCGGGAACGGGCGAACAGGTAGTCGAAGAGAGCTGTCCTGACGCTCCCTATGTGCTGGAGTCCCGTCGGGGACGGGGCGTAGCGGACGCGGACGTTCATCTTGTTCTCCTAGCGGCGATAATGGGTCGATGATAGCACGCGCTCGGCGGGAGGGGTCAATTCCTTCGGGCTAGAGTCCTCGGGACAGGAGGATGAGGCCGCTCGACAGGAGGAGGCCGGAGCTCCCGAGCAGGATGGCGCAGGCGTAGCCGATCAGCGCGCCCGCCGCGGGAGGGCGCCGCGACCCGATGGCGTGGGCGATGCAGGCGATCTCGCCCAGGATGGAATCGAGAATGAGGAGGAGCGAGGAGATCCTGAGCGCGCCGAGCAGCATCGCCTGGGTGGAGTCGAGGAAGTACGAGTAGTTCCCGACGATCCAGAAGAACAGCGACAGGACCAGGCCCATGAGGAAGAGTATTGACGCCCGCTTGATGAGTATGATCGGCAGGGGCTTATGCGCGCGCTCCGCGAGCTTGTCGGTATCTCTCGTCCCCATCCTGGCTTCCATGGACATTATCGGCTACCATTCTCCATCAGAGGCAGGAGATAATGGAATACCTCTTCAATTTCGACAAGCTGGGCTACCTCAGGGAAGGGCGGAAGGCCGAGGGCTGCATCCTGTGCAAGGTCGCGGAGCGATCGCCCGACGTCCATAGGCTCATCGTGCGGGAAACGCCGCGCTTCCTCGTATCGCTCAACCTCTATCCCTACAATGCCGGGCATCTCATCATATTCCCGAGGCGCCACGTACTGGACGTGCGAGCCCTCGACGAGGACGAGCGGGCGGGGCTCGACCGCCTCGTCGACGCCTCGCTCGGCGCCCTGGATTCGGTCATGGCCCCCTCGGGCTATAATATCGGCTATAACATGGGCCCGGCCGCCGGCGCCAGCATCGACCACTTGCACCTGCACGTCATTCCCCGATACGAGCACGAGATCGGGATAGCCGAGCTTATCGGAGGCTCCCGCGTACTGGTGCAGGATCCCAAGGAGACGCTGGCCAGGCTCGCCGCGGCCTTCCCCGAGATCGAATAGGCCGAGGCCCGCCGGGACTCAGGGGCGAGCGACGACGACGAGCAGCTCTCCCCTCCCGGAGGAGACGCTGAAGCGCTCGCCGATCGATTCGTTGCTGACCCCGCAGTCCCCCGGGCCCCAGGCGAGGCCCTCGAGGGGCCAGCGCAGGCCCGAGCCGCCCATGCGCGAGGCCCCCGCGCCGAGCGGGAAGACCGACACCATGGCGCCGGCCGCGGCGGCGAATGCGCGTTCCTCGCCCTCGCGGACGAGATAGGCCGCCTCCCGGGCGGTGTGCCACTCGTCGGGGCGCGGCCGGGGCGGCAGGCGCTCGAAGAGGGCGCGGATCGCCAGGAGGTGGTCGAGCCGCCCTCCCCCTCCGCCCGCGAGGACGATGCGCCCGGCGCCGGCCTCGTCCAGGGCCGCGAGGCCCAGTTCCGTATCGGTTCGATCCTTGTCCCTCGGCGCCCTGACGATCCTCGCCCCCGGGAAGCTTTCCAGGAGGGCGGGATCTGAGATGCTGTCCATGTCGCCGACGATGATGTGTGGCGCGAGTCCCCAGGCGATCAGGGTGTCGAGCCCCGAGTCGGCGGCGCACACGAGGCCGAATCTCCCGAGCTCCGCCTCGAGCCGGGCGCGGGGCGGAGCTTCTCCGCCGCAGACCAGGAGCGCTTCCATGGCGGGCAGTCTCCGCGCCCGAGAGCGCATTGTCAAGGCTTGCGCCTTCTCCCGGCTCCGTTGTACCGTCGCCTCGTATGCGCAGTATCAAGCCTCCGCGCGAGATGCGCGAATTCGCCTCGGTCCTCTCCGGGGCGGGGAAGCGCTGCTTCCTCGTCGGCGGGGCGGTGCGCGACTATATCCTTGGCAGGCCGGTCAGCGACTTCGACGTCGCCACCGATGCCCGGCCCGAGGAGGTCAGGCGCGCGTACCGCCGGGTCATCCCGACCGGGATCAAGCACGGGACCGTAACCGTCCTCTGGATGGGGCTCAGCGTCGAGGTCACGACCTTCCGCACCGAGGCCGATTACGGCGACGGGCGCCATCCGGACGCGGTCGCCTACGCCGATACCATCGAGGAGGACCTCTCGCGACGCGACTTCACGATGAACGCCATGGCCTACGACCTGGCCTCCGGGCTCCTCGTGGATCCGCACGGCGGCCAAGCCGATATCAAGGCCCGCCTCGTCCGTGCGGTGGGCGATCCCGTGGAGCGCTTCCGCGAGGACGGCCTCAGGCCCCTGCGCGCCGTCCGCTTCGCCTCGCAGCTCGGCTTCGAGATCGACGAGGCGACGCTCATGGCCATCCCCGCGGCGCTCGATCGCCTGGCCTTGGTATCGCCCGAGCGCGACCGCGAGGAGCTACAGAAGATCCTCCTGTCGGCCAGGCCCTCGCTCGGCCTGCGGCTCATGGAGCGTAGCGGCATGCTCGGCCTCCTCCTGCCCGAGCTGGCCGCCTGCCGGGGCGTCGCCCAGAAGGGCATGCACGTCTACGACGTCCTCGACCACCTGTACGCCTGCGTCGACGCGATACGGCCCGACCTCGTCCTGCGGCTAGCCGCGCTCTTCCACGACGTCGGCAAGCCGGCGGCGAAGGCCGAGAGCGCCGGCGAGGAGCCGACCTTCCACGGCCACGAGGCGATCTCCGCGGGCATCGCCGAGGCGGTCATGAGGCGCCTGCGCTTCCCCAACGCGGCGATCGACGCGGTCGCCCATCTCGTCCGCAGCCACATGTTCTCCTACGACGAGTCCTGGGGCGACGCGGCCGTGCGGCGCTTCATAGCCAGGGTCGGCGTCGAGGCCATGGACGGCCTCCTCGAGCTCCGCGTCGCCGACGGTACGGCGATCATCGGCAAGGCCGTAGATCCGCGGGGCCTGGAGCCCCTGCGGGACCGCGTCCGCGCCGTCCTGGCCGCGAAGGAGGCCTTCGGCCTGGCGGACCTCGCGGTCAAGGGCGGGGACCTCGCGGGCATCGGCGTCCCTCCGGGGCCGGTAATGGGCGCCATGCTGAAAGAGCTGCTCGAGACCGTCATGGACGACCCGGGACTCAACGAGCGCGGGAGGCTCCTCGAGATAGCGGAGAAGCTTAAGGGGAAGTACCCGCTCTGAAGCGGGCGCGGGATTCGGCGATCCCTTATTGCCGCTCGACCTGGAGCATGCGCGCGGCCTCGATGCCGCCGCCCGCGATGATCGCGTCGTAGGCGGCCTTGGCGGCGCCCTGCTCGGCTTCCTTTTTGTTCTTGCCCGCCACCGGGCCGTACTCGGCGTCGCCCACCTCGCAGGATACCCAGAAGGTGCGGTCGTGGTCCGGCCCGGCCTTCTTGACCAGGCGATAGGCGGGATAGCCTTTCAGGTATTTCTGCGAGTATTCCTGGAGCGTCGTCTTGTAGTCCCTATGGTGGCGATTCTGCAGGACCTTGCCGATCTCGGGCTCGATCATCCTCTTCACGAACTTGAAGCAGGAATCGAATCCGGCGTCGAGGTAGTAGGCGCCGATCAGGGCTTCCATCGCGTCGGCGAGTATCGCCTTCTTCGCGCGGCCGCCCGACTGCTCCTCGCCCTTGCCCACGAGGAGGCAGGCGTCGATGCCGAGCTCCTTCGAGAGGCCCGAGAGGACCTCCTCGGAGACGACGTAGCTCTTGACCCGGGCGAGCTCTCCCTCCGAGCGGTCGCTCAGCTGCTCGTACAGGCAGGAGGCGGCGACCAGCCCCAGGACCGCGTCGCCGAGGAATTCGAGCCTTTCGTTATTATGGGAGCGGGAGGGATCCTCGTTGCCGCAGGAGCGATGGGTAAAAGAAAGGTTCAGGAGCTGAAGGCTCCTGAACCGTATGCCGGCCTTGGCTTGAAAGGCCGAGAGCAGCGTCTTCCTATCGCGCGACGGCGCTTCCTTCTGGTTGAACAGCACTGATGCGTCGCCCGGCGACCGGAAGGCCGCTTACTTTACCTGGGTCTTGATGAACTCGTAGGCGTCCTTGACCGTCTCGAACTCGTTGGCCTTCTCGTCCGGGATGGTGATGCCGAGCTCCTCCTCGATGCCGTACACGAGCTCGTAGGTGTCGAGGCTGTCGGCGCCGAGGTCCTGCCGGAAGCTGGCCTCGAGGGTGATCTTGTCCTCCTCGACCTCGAGCTTCTCGGCGATGATCTTCTTAATCTTGTTGAACAGCTCGTCCATGCCGCTCTCCTTATGCCTTTGATTCGGGGGTCATAACCTGCCGCCCGCGATAAAAACCGCACTTGGGGCAGACCCTATGCAGGAGAACGGGGTTGCCGCAGTTGCCGCAGGTTACGAGGGTGGGAGCGGTCAACTTCATGTTGATCGACTGCCGCCTTCTCGTCCTTGCCTTTGACGTCCTAAATTTCGGTACAGCCATAAATAAACCTCATGATGAAGAATTGTCGCCCAGATTTATCGAGTAGGTACCCTACACAAATGTCCAAAAGTTGTCAAGTACGACTCTACTCGGCTGGGAAGCGTCAAGGACGCTTCGATGCCTGCCCCAGCTTGACGCGAAGGGCCGCTTCGACGACGGGAGGGACGAGCGACGACACGTCGCCGCCGTACGACGCGAATTCCCTGATCGCCGTCGAGCTCAGCGCGATGAACTTGGGGTCGGCCGGAATCATGATGGTCTCGAGCTTCGCGTTCAGATGCCTGTAGAGCTGGGACAGCTCGTATTCGTAGGAATAGTCCGAGGGGTTCCTGACCCCGCGGACGAGGACGGCGCAGCCTTCCTTGCCGGCGAAGTCGGCGACCAGGGTATCGCAGAGGCGGACCGAGATCCCGGGTCGCGACCCGAGGATCTCGCGCAGCATCGCCGCGCGCTCCTCGGGAGCGAAGAGGCCCGACTTCGCGCTGTTCGCCGCAACGAGCACGATCAGCTCGTCGAAGAGCCCGCTGGCCCGCTCGATGATGTCGATGTGCCCCAGGGTCGGCGGGTCGAAGGAGCCCGGAAAGACCGCCTTTATCATTCCGTGACTCTAGCCGCGCCCGATCCCGAGGTCAAGGAGCGGGGCCGAGGCCGGCCAGTCTTCACAGGGATCGATGCCGAAGGTAGGATCGACGCATGCGAAGAACGACAATGGGCCTGGAGACGGGCGCGCGCATCGGCCCGCTCCCGATCGCGCTCGCCTTCTCCTCGGCCTTGCTCATGACCCTCGCCGTACCGAACGAGATCTTCCATTACGGCCTGCCTCCCCTCGGCTTCATAAGCCTCGTCCCCCTCTACGTCGCGATCTCCGCTCTCTCCTCGCCGAGGTCGGCCGCCGTAGCGACGGGCCTCTTCGGCTCGGCCCAGCACGCGATGACCAGCTTCTGGCTCTGGTTCTTCAAGGATTTCCGCTTCTGGACCCTCGGGACGACGACCTTGGCCTACTTCGTCGTCTACGCAGTCCTGGGGCTCTACCTGTGGCTGGCCATCGCCCGCGGCGGCAGGGCCAGGCCCTTCCTCTTCGCCCTGCTATGGGTCGCCTTCGAGTACCAGAAGTCAGTCGGCTTCCTGGGCTATCCCTGGGGCCTCATTCCCTATTCGCTGACCGACGCCCTTCCCCTCCTCCAGGTCGCCGACATTACCGGCATCTACGGAATCACCTTCTTCCTGGCGATGGCGAACGCCGCCTTGGCGGAAGCTTGCATCGGATCCTGGAAGCGGCCCGCGGCGGCGCCCGCGCCCCTCGCGCCGCCCCTCGCGCCGCCCCTCGCGCCGCCGGCGGGCCGATCCTTCGTCCTTCCCGATCGCTATCGCATCGGCTACCTGTCCGCCGCGGCGGCGCTGATCCTCGTCGCCCTCGGCTACGGGCTCTGGCGCATGGCTACGCCGATACCCGTCAAGGGCTCCTTCAACGCCGTCCTCGTACAGACGAACGCCGATCCCTGGCTGGACGAGGAGGAGAAGGCCCTAGGGCTGACCGTCAGGCTGGCTCGAGGGGCCGTCGAATCGGCGCCCGAGCGCGTCGACCTCGTGCTCTTCAGCGAGACCCTGCTCCGGAGGCCTTACCAGGAGTTCCGCTCGTATTACGGACGTCATCCGAGTTCCGATCCCCTCGTGCCCTTCATCAAGGATTCGGGGGCATGGCTCATGACCGGGGCGCCGGTCATCCTCGACTGGGAAAGCTACGAGGGCACCAACTCGGCTATCCTCATCGATCCCCAGGCCCGCCTCGCCGATTCCTACGCGAAGGCGCATCCCGTGCCCTTCGCCGAGGCCATCCCTTTCTGGGAAGTCGCGTTCTTCCGCGAATTCATCCAGAACGTGGTCGGGCTCGCCTCGGGCTGGGTCATGGGCTCGGAGTACAAGCTCATGAGATTCAATGCCGGCGGCCTCGAGCTGGCCTTCGGCGCGCCTATCTGCTTCGAGGACGCCTTCGCCGACGTGTGCAGGCGGTTCTACCTTCAGGACGCCGATCTCCTCATCAACCTGACGAACATCTCGTGGTCGAAGACGGTGAGCGCGGAGATCCAGCACTGGGCGGCGGCGCGCTTCCGGGCGATCGAGTCGCGGCGCACCCTGGTCAGGTCCACCAACGGAGGCGTGTCCTGCGTCGTCGATCCCTGGGGAAGGAATATCTCGTCGATGCCCCTCTTCGAGGCCGAGGCCCGGTTCGTCGAGGTTCCCGTCTACGATCCGCCGTCGCGAAGCCTGTATATCGCCTTGGGCGATTGGTTCGCCCTGTCCGCGCTGTTACTTTTCGCCCTCGCGGCCGTTATACTGATGCTGAAGGAGCTGTCGAGGATCCGGCCGCCCCGCCGCCCGCGGAGGGCCTA